>JADJHP010000014.1 GCA_016707525.1 Ignavibacteriota bacterium | reverse complement strand
CCCAGAACGTGACCGGCATCTTCGCACGGAGGCCGCCCATGTTCCGGATGTCCTGCGGATCGGTATGGTGGTCATGCTGGTGGTGCATCGCACCGTGCATGGCATGGATCACCGAGCCGGAGCCGAGGAAGAGGCCGGCCTTGAACATCGCATGCGTGACGAGGTGCATGAACCCGTAGGTGTACGCACCGACGCCGAGGCCCATGACCATATAGCCGAGCTGGCTGATCGTGGAATACGCGAGCACCTTCTTGATATCGTTCTGCGCGATGGCGATCGTCGCGGAGATGAACGCGGTGGTGAGCCCGATGTACGCGATCACCATCAGCGCATCGGCGGTGAGGAGCGGGAACACACGCGCCACGAGATACACGCCGGCGGCGACCATGGTGGCGGCATGGATGAGGGCGCTGACCGGGGTCGGGCCTTCCATGGCGTCGGGGAGCCACACATGCAACGGGAACTGGGCGGACTTGCCGATCGCACCGCAGAAGATCAGGACGCCGGCGGCGGTCAACCACGACTCGCTCCCCAGCGGCATCTCTCCGGACTGGAGCCCGGCGAAGATCTCTTTCAGCCCGAAGGTATGGAACGTCGTGAACATGATCGCCATGCCGACAAAGAACCCGACATCGCCGATGCGGTTGGTGATGAACGCCTTCATGGCGGCATTGCTTGCGCTCTTCTTCTCGTACCAGTGGCCGATGAGCAGATACGAACTCAGGCCCACCAGTTCCCATCCTACATAGAGCAGGAAGAGGTTGTCCGCAAGCACGATCACGAGCATCGAGAAGGTGAAGATGCCCAGATAGCCGAAGTACCGGCTGTACCGTACATCGTCGTGCATGTACCCGATCGAGAAGAAGTGGACCAGGGTACTGATGATCATCACGACGGCCATCATGATCGCGGCGAGGTTATCCATGGCAAAGCCGAGCACGATCTTCAGCGGCCCGATGCCGGGGACCTCATGGAAGTCGACCCACGTGAAGCGGAGGGAGCCGACCTCACCCGCAAAGGTGGTCATCTTCTGGTAGAGCACGTAGAGCGCGATCCCCAGGGCGATGGTGATGATGCCCGTCTCGAGCCAGTCGCCCTGCCGGGGGAGTTTCTTGCCGAAGAACATCATCAGCACGAACCCGGCCAGGGGCAGCAGGAGGACGGCGAGGGAGAGTATGACCAGCGTATCAGACGACATCTGAATTGTTCCTTCTTCCTTCGTCGTTCATCATTCTTTCAGGGAGCTCACTTCATCCACATTCACGGTCTGGAACCGGTTGTAGATGTTGAGGACGATCGCCAGAGCGATGGCAGCTTCGGCAGCGGCGAGGATGATCACGAAGATCGCCGCCACCTGGCCGTCGAGCGCGGGGCCGGACGGGTGCAGGCCGCCGTAGCGTGAGAATGCGATCAGGTTGATATTCGCCGCGTTGAGGATCAGCTCCACCCCCATCAGCACCATGATGGCGTTCCGGCGGGTGACGATGCCGTAGAGCCCGAGGGCGAAGAGGATGGCGCTGACGATCAAAAAGTGCGCGAGTTGCACATTCGGCAACCAGGCGAGCACACCGTTGACAAGGGATGTCTGCATGGGTCTGGGTCCGGGTTACGGTTTACGAGTGCGGCGTGCCATCAGCGCGGCGCCGATCAGAGCTGCAAGGAGTACCACCGACGCCACCTCGAAGGGCAGTGCATACCCGGTCATCAGGAGTTCGCCGATCGCGCGCGTGGTCGCGGTCGGGGCCGTCGCCGGCTCGACCACGGTGCTCCAGGTCATGTAGAACACCGCGGCGAGCGAGCCTGCCATGACGGCCGCGCCGACCAGCGCCGGGATCGTGTTCAGCGTGCCGGTCTTGATGTCCACACTCACCACGTTGTTCGTCAACATCACGCCGAACAGGAGCAGCACGAGGATGCCGCCGACGTAGATCAGGATCTGGGTCACGGCGAGGAAATCCGCGTGCAGCAGCACGTAGAGGGCCGCGACCCCGATGAACGTGAAGAGCAGCGAGAAGGCCGCGTACATGATGTTCTTCGTGAACACCACGACGAACGCGGAAACGATCGTGACGGCCGCAAAGACGTAAAAGATGATGTCGAACGTATCCATAGGGGTCAGGAGTTGGTTTCTTGCTGTGGCGGTGCCGGCGGTGTGGCCGGCGGAGCTGCTGGCGGTGCGGCCGGCGGTACAGCCAACGGTAGAGATGGACCTGCCGGGGCGGCGGCGGGAGCTGCCGCCGTTGCAGGCGCGGGTGCCGCAGCCTTCGCTGCAGCCGCAGCCGCGGCCGCAGCGGCCTTCTTCGCCGCCTGCTCTTTGTCATAGGCCGCAAGCCGTGACTTCGCAGCATCGATGTCCTGCGTGGTCATGGTCGCGAAGTTATACATGAGGGCCTGACGGTCGAACTCGGAAAACTCGTACACATCCGTCATGGTGATGCACTCGGTCGGACACGGCGCAACGCACAGGCCGCAGTAGCAGCACTTGGCGATGTCGATGTCGAACCGCGGAACGTACAACCGCTTCTTCGTTCCCACCGACGTGAGGCCGAGGTCCACATCGGGCGTGGATTTGATCGTTTCGATCGTGATGCAGTTCACCGGGCACGCCATCGAGCACTGGTCGCACCCGATGCAGTCGTCCATGTTCACATACAGACGGTTGCGGGCGCGCTCGGGGAGCTTCACCTTCACGGCCGGATACTGGATCGTGACGGCCCGTGTAAAGAGATGGGCCCACGTGATCTTCATGCCGATCAGAACGGTCCAAACGCCGTCCCAGATATTGCGGAAATACCTGCTCATTACTTCAGGTCCATTCGTTGCACATGTCAGGCCCCGCCGCGTTCGCGGCGGCGCCGGTGACGTTTAGTGTCCGGCCGCAAGCACCCAGGCACCAATGCCCAGGATGATCACGAACGAGAACGGGATCAACACCTTCCATCCCACATACATGAGCTGGTCCACGCGCAGGCGCGGAAGGGTCCAGCGAAGCCACATCTGAACAAAGATCACCACCATGCTCTTCAGCACGAACCAGCTGAGATCGAAGTACCATGCACCGGAGAGGAACGTCCCGAACGGGCTCCCCCAGCCGCCGAAGAACAGGGTCACCAGGATCGCGCTGACCGCGAACATGTTGGCATATTCCGAAAGGAACAACAGCGCGAAGCGCATCCCGCCGTACTCCGTGTGATACCCGCCCACGAGCTCGGATTCCGATTCCGGGAGATCGAACGGCGTGCGGTTCACTTCTGCCAGCGAGGCCACGAAGTAGATGATGCCCGCGAGGAACAGGAAGGGGAATTTCTGGAAGATGAACCAGTCGAGGATCGAGCCGGACTGCAGGCGGTTGATCTCCTGCATGTCGAAGGTGCCCGCCACCATCACCGCGGCCAGGAGCGCCAGGGCGACGGGGATCTCATAGCTGATGATCTGTGCGGCCGAACGGAGCGAACCATACAACGACCATTTGTTGTTGGATGCCCAACCCGCCATCAGCAGGCCGATCACGACGAGCGACGAGATCGAGATGATATAGAACAACCCGACATTGATCTCCGCGCCGACATACGCCGCTGCGAACGGGATCGCGGCATAGGCCGCATACGATCCGACGAACACCACATACGGTGCGAGGACGAACAGTTTCCGGTCCGCCGCCGTCGGGATGATGTCTTCCTTCTGGATCAGCTTGGCGATGTCCGCGATCGTCTGCGCCCAGCCATGCCACCCACCGGTGAGCATCGGGCCGAGACGGTCCTGCATGTGCGCCGAGATCTTGCGTTCCCACCACACGGCGAACAGCGCGAACGGGATCACAAAGAGCAGCGGCACCACCGCCATCAGGGTGTACACCAGCACCTCGTTGGAGATGAGGTTGAGCAGTTCAGTTTTCATAGATGATCAATGCCCGCAGTTCAGAGCTCGTTGTTAACGGTCGACTTCGCCGAGGACGATATCGATGCTCCCCAGGATCGCCACCACATCGGCGATCATCGATCCGCGGCACATCGACGGCAGCGCGGAGAGGTTCACGAAACACGGCGGGCGCACCTTCACGCGCGCCGGACTCGCCGTGCCGTCCGCAATGATGTAATACCCCAATTCACCCTTCGGGGTCTCGGTGCGGACGTAGATCTCGCCGGCCTCGGGACGGATGCGTTTGGGGATCGCGGACTGCACGTCGCCTGCCGGAAGCATCTCCACGGCCTGCTCGATGATCCGCACGCTCTGTTCCATCTCCCGCGCACGCACCATGTACCGGTCCCAGCAATCACCCACCTTCCCGCGTTCGCCGGTACCGACCGGGATATCGAAGTCGAACCGGTCGTAGATCGAATAGGGATCGTTCTTCCGGAGGTCCCATGCCACACCCGAACCCCGGAGTACCGGTCCGCTCGCGCCGTAGTTGATCGCCACCTCGGCGGGCAGCACGCCGACATTGGCCGTGCGTTCCACGAAGATCTTGTTGAAGGACAGCAGGTTGTTCAATTCGACGATGTTCGGCTTGAAGTACGTGCAGAACTCGCGGACCTTCTGTTGAAAATCAGGCTTCACGTCGTGCGAGAGGCCGCCGATCCAGTTATAATTGTACAGCAGCCGGGCGCCGCAGGTCTCCTCGATGATGTCCAGGATGTGCTCGCGGTCGCGCATGCAGAACAGGAACGGGGTGAACGCGCCGATGTCCAGGCCATACGTCCCGATCGCGATCTGATGGCTGACGATGCGTGAGAACTCCGCCATGATCACGCGGATGACCTCGACACGCTCCGGCACCTGGATCTTGAGCATCTTCTCCATCGCCACGACATAGCCGAACTCACTGCTCATCGCCGCGACGTAGTCCATGCGGTCGGTGTACGGCACGATCTGCTGGTAGTTGGACATGTGCTCGCAGTGCTTCTCGAAGCACCGGTGCAGATAGCCGATGTGCGGGATCACATCCACCACGATCTCGCCATCCACCACGAGCTCCAGACGGAGCACGCCGTGGGTGGAAGGATGCTGGGGGCCCATGCTGATGACCATCTCTTCCGAACGGAGCTGGCGCCCGAGTCCGGGGACGGTTGAGGGACGGCGTCCCTTCTCAACGTCGGTCACGATAACGTCCATTAGTACGGTACCTTCATGCCATTGTAGAACTCGGGGACCTGATAGTCCTTGCGGAGCGGATACCCATCCCAATCATCGGGCATCAGGATGCGGCGCAGGTCAGGGTGGCCGTCGAACACGATCCCGAACATATCGTAGGCTTCGCGCTCAT
The DNA here is from genome assembly GCA_016707525.1 of Ignavibacteriota bacterium. NCBI lineage: Bacteria > Pseudomonadati > Ignavibacteriota > Ignavibacteriota bacterium. Next base: position 164,695 of record JADJHP010000014.1, on the reverse strand, counting down.
GCCAGTTGGCCGTCTTCCAGACCGCTTCGACGGACCCCACGTGCGGTTGTTCGACCGTGACGGTGGCCTTCAGGACGATCTTGTGATTGAACTTGGTGGAGTGGAGGTGATATACCACGCCGAGCTTCCCTTTGGTCAGGTCCACGCCGCTGAGACACATCAGGCTGTCGCAGAGCGTCTTCTCGTTGTCGCGCAGGAAGCGGCCGACCTCGGGCATACGGTCCGGGGCGACGGTGATGAACGGATCGAACACGCCGTCCAGTTTCGCTTCCAGGATCGCATCACCGAAGGTGGACTTGAGCAGGTCGAAGAATTCTTGGGGGATCATGGTCTTTGCGGATACGTGGATGGGCTGATCGTCACGCCGGCTTCTTGATGATCAGGCGTTCGTTACGGATCTTCTCCTTCAGTTTGAGAAGACCTTCGAGCAACGCCTCCGGCCGGGGCGGACACCCCGGGATGTAGACGTCCACCGGGATGATGCGGTCCACGCCTTTGAGGACGTGGTACCCATGTTCCCAGTAGGGGCCGCCGCAGTTGGAGCAGCTCCCCATGGAGATGACATACCGCGGCTCGGCCATCTGATCGTAGAGGGTCTTGATGCGTGTCGCCATCTTCAGGGTGACGGTCCCTGCCACGATCATGGCATCGGACTGCCGGGGTGACCCGCGGAAGAAGGTGCCGAAGCGGTCGAGGTCGTAGTGCGAAGCGCCGGTGGCCATCATTTCAATGGCGCAGCACGCCAGCCCGAACTGCATGGGCCACACGGACGAGAGGCGCGCCCAGGCGAGGAGAGTATCGACGGATGTGATGACCACATTGCCGTTCTCAAAACGCTGATCCAGAAGTCCCATCGTCGTTCCGTTATACCACTAGTTCTTCTTCAGTGAGAGGCGTCTCGCGGACCCCGAACCCGCGCTCATACCGCGGGATGCGCGGTGCCGGGCGGTCCCAATCCAGATCCCCATTCCTCCAGACATACGCGTAGCCGGCGATCAGGATCGAAAGGAACACCAGCATTTCGACGAAGGCGAACCAGCCCAGAGACCTATAGACCAGGGCCCAGGGGAACAGGAAGACGACCTCCACATCGAAGATCACGAAGATGAGGGCAATGACGTAGAACCGGATATTGAACCGGATGCGGGTATCGCCGACCGGTGTTTCGCCGCATTCATACGTTGAATTCTTGCTGGGATAGGGGCGGGAGGGGCGCAACAACCAGGCTGTGACCAGACCGAGGGCGACGAACACCGCTCCTACGAGAATGAATAGCAGAACCCGACCAAACTCGGTGAGCATGAATCAGGACCTCCGGATACCGCGAGGTGAGAGGGTTAGTGAGAAGTACAGCGCTGGTGACGCGTAAAATGTACCCCAATATAAACAGAATGCTCAGGAATGTCAACCCGAAGAACCGCCGGTACCCGGACGGAACGGCGGAAAATAAAAACGGCGGCCCGCATGTACGAGCCGCCGTGAGAGGTTGATATTCCGCCGGTCAGGCGGTTCTGTCCGTTTCCGGACTTGAGGGACTGGGGATCACCTCGCCGTGACTGTTGTACACCTGCGCCGGTATCTGCCGTGCAGGTTCATTCACGCGGGCATCCTCTACCTTCTGTTCCGGCAGCTGCGCCTTTACGGTCTTGACCGTCGTGTGTTCGGAAACACGTTCAGGCGGAACTGCGGAAAAGGTCTGCATCGCACCACCCGCTACACCGTTGCTTGTCATGGCACCATCCCCTTTCTGTCGTCCTGCCGACCTCCACTGAGGCATCGGCAACGAAAGAGTATGCAAAAATCACGCCATGGGCGAACCGCGAACGCGCGCGATTTTGCGGCATGAGGTGGCACCACTGTGTAGACATAGGATACATCCATGCACAGATGCACAAAACTATGCACCACTACTTGTGCACGAGATACCGCTTCACCTTCTGCGTCGTCGTCTTTTCAAACTCGTGGTCGCGGACATAGAACTTCCGGATCTGCTTGAATGCGGCCACCTCGGCATTCACTTTCGCAACCTCCTCCGCGATCACCTCCCGGATCAATGCATCCGTGATCTGCACACCACGCGTCTCCGCATATTCAATGAACGCCTCGGCATCGGGCACGATCAGCGCCGCGATGATCTCATCATGCTTCTCGTCCGGTTCGCCATACACCATCGATTCAAGAACGTACGCGCTCCGGTGCAGCAGGTCCTCCAGTTCCTCGGGATAGACGTTCTCACCCCGGCGCGAAATGATCACGTTCTTTTTCCGGCCGGCGATGTGCAGGAAATCGTCCTCATCCCGGAACCCGAGATCGCCGGTCTTGAACCACTCCCCTTCCTTCACCTGCTGCGTCAGCTCATCGTTCTTGTAATACCCGAGCATCACGTTCGGCCCCTTCGCCCAGATCTCGCCCACGCCCTCGGCGTTCGGCTGGTCGATCCGCAGGGTCACGCCGGGCAACGGCAACCCCGCCGCCTCATCTTTGAACGCATCGGGCCGATTGAGCGCAAGGATGGGTGACGTCTCCGTGAGCCCATATCCCTGCAACAGGGTGAAGCCGAATTCCCGCAACCCCTTCGCCACCATCGGATCCGTGGCCGCGCCGCCGGCAATGAAAAGGCGGACGTGCCCGCCGAATTTCTCATGGATCTCACGGAAGACCGCCTTCTTGCAATTCTTCCAGCCGACTTTTTCGAGGATCGCGGTCACCTTCACGAGCGGACCCATCACCATCGAAGCGATCTTCCGTTCCTGGATCGACTTGTAGATGCGCTTGAACATCTTGTCGAAGAGGAGCGGCACCCCGAGCAGCATGGTGGCATGCGAGGATTGCAGGTCGTCCACGACGGTCTTCAACGAGCGCGCATAATGCACCGAAGCGCCGGTGTACAGCGGACAGAGAAAGCCGCAGGTGCATTCATAGGTATGGTGCATGGGCAACACGGACAGGAAACGGTCCTCCGGATGAATGAACACCATCCGCACCATGCTCATCAGGTTGGCGGCGAGGTTCCCCTGGCTCAACATCACCCCTTTGGCCCGCCCGAGGGACCCCGACGTGAAGATGATCTCGGCCATCCTGTCCGGATCGATCTCCGGAAGGTCCGAGATGCTGTGCCCGTTGCTGTTCTCGATGAGTTCCAGCATCGACAGCGAACCATCCCGTTCTTCCGGCAGGTCCATGTTGATGTAGAACTTCAACTTCTTCATCGACCCGCGCCGCTCGCTGAGGATCGGCTCGAATGCGTCCGAGTACACGACCGCCACCGCATCGGACTCGTGGAGGATGTTCAGGATGTCGTTGATCGTCAGGTTGCGATCGATCGGGACCACCACATGGCCGAAGCACATGCAGGTGAGATAGGTCAGCCCCCACTGTACCCGGTTCTCTCCGATGACGGCGATATGGCTCCCCTCACGCAGCCCGAGGTCCTGCAACGCCTTCCCGAATTTCAAGACATGGGTCAGCAACGCCGTATACGTCAACCGTGGAATGGGCGTTTGCTTGAGGTCCTCGACCGCGAGTTTGCCGCCATAGTACCGTGACGAGCGGACGACCATATCCTGGACACAGCCGATCGAAGGCACGGTATGCAGTTTGATTTCAGGTCTCATGGTACGCTTCTGCTCCGATCCGCCCGCGGCGGGTCTGTGAGGTTAGAGTTGAACCGGCGCCGCGTGTGTCGCGAGCACCTTGCCGGACGCCTGTTCGACGTCCGCGTGAAGGCTCTTGCCGTGGGAGTCCATGGTCACGATCGCCGGAAATCCCTTCACGGTGATGTGCCACATGGCTTCGGGTGTGCCGAACTCGAGGAAATCCACTCCCGTGACCCCGGTGATGCACCGGGTATAGAACTGCGCCGCACCGCCGATGGCGTTCAGATAGACCGCCCCGACCTCTTGCAGCGCCGCAAGGGTCTTCGCCCCCATACCACCCTTGCCGATCACGGCGCGGACCTTGAATTTCTTGAGGATGTCCGCCTGGAACGGCTCCTCCCGTCCGCTTGTCGTCGGGCCCGCGGCTCCCATCGTCCAGATCTCGCCGTTCTTCAGCGCCACGGGACCACAATGATAGATCGCCGACCCCTCGAGGTTCACCGGCGCATCATGGGTCATCAGATAATGATGGAGCGCATCGCGTCCGGTGTGCATGGCCCCATCGAGAATGACCACGTCGCCGACCTTGAGCTGGCGCACCTGCGTCTCGCTCAGCGGGAGCGTGAGACGGATCTCGCGGCCGGTGAGCGGCAGACCGTCACCGCGCGCCATGGTGATCGCCGGAGAGTCGTCACGATAGAGCCACCGCGTGATGGCGCCCGTGGCCGGATCCACCACCACACCAAGACGGCGGAATGCCCAACAGTCATACGCGACCGACACGAAGAAGCTCGCCGGCAGCCGGTGATACGATCCGACCTTGCAGCCGATGAGCGTGGATTGTCCGCCGAAACCCATCGTCCCGATGCCGAGCCCGTTCGCCGTCTCCATGATGTACGCCTCGAGCCTGGCCAGCTCGGGGTTCGGATTCACGTCGTCCAGCAACCGGAACAATTGCTGCTTCGCAAAGCCATAGCCGGATGTCCGGTCGCCGCCGATCGCCACACCGATCGCACCGACCGCACACCCATGGCCCTGTGCCTGCCACACGGCATGGAGGATGCATTTGCGGATCCCGTCCATCGTGCGGTCCGCACGGCCGAGATGAGGCAGTTCCATGGGGAGGGAGTACTGGATGTTCTTGTTCTCGCACCCGCCCCCTTTCAGCAGGAGCCGCACATCGATCTCGTCCTTTTCCCACTGCTCGAAATGGATGACCGGTGCGCCCTCGCCGAGGTTGTTGCCGCTGTTCTTCCCCGTGAGCGAATCGACGGCATTCGGACGAAGCTTGCCGAGTTTCGTCGCTTCGGCGATCGCTTCGCGTATCGCGGCTTTCATCACGATCTGGTTCGCACCCACAGGAGTCTTGATCTCGAATGTCGGCATCCCGGTATCCTGGCAGATCGGTGCCGCATCGCCGCACGCCATATCCACATTCGTGGCGATGGTCTCAAGTGCCAGCATCGACTGTGTTCCCGGCTTCTCCTGCTCACGCGCGGCCAGGATGGCGCGCCGCGCATCCGGAGGCAGGTTCGTCGACGTCTCGATGATCAGCTTCAGCATGCTGTCTTTGAACTGTTGCATGGGCGTCTCCTTTAGTGACGGTGATCGGGCCGGACCGAGTACGGGATCGGGTCGGGGATGCCCGCCTGCTGGAACCCGCGCAGGCGGAGCGCGCAACTGTCGCACACACCGCAGGCCTCATCCTCTGCCTGGTAGCAGGACCAGGTGAGTGCGAGCGGTGCTTCGAGTTCGGTGCCCCGTTTCACGATCTCTGCTTTGGACAACTGCAGGAGCGGGGCCTGGATGGCGATACCTGATCCGGGCCTGGTCCCGGTGGTGATCATGGCATTATACGCGTCGAAGAATGTACGGCGGCAATCGGGATATCCCGACGAATCCTCTTCCACGGCGCCGATGTAGATGGAGCGCGCACCGATCACTTCCGCCCAGCTTACCGCGACGGCAAGGATGTTCGCATTGCGGAACGGGACGTACGACGTCGGGATGCCCGTCGCGGTGAGGTCTGCCTGCGAGACCGGGATGGTATGATCCGTGAGACTGGACCCACCGATCACAGCAAGATGTTCCATCGGGACGACGAGTGTCCGGGTGACGCCGAAGTGCTTTGCGATTGCATGGAATGCGGCGAGTTCCCGTGCTTCGGTGCGCTGGCCGTAATTCGCATGGAGGAACGCAAGACCGGTGTGCGCGCGCGCCGCGATCGCCGTGGTCACGCAGCTATCCATCCCCCCGCTTACCAGAACAATGGCCGGATGATCGGAGTTCTTCATACGCCCCTGCGCTGCGGATCCCAGAGATATTTGTGCAACTGGAGCTGCAACCGCCCGCGGACGCCGGTTTCGAGGATCCACGCCGCCAGGTCGGTCGGCGACACCGTTCCGAACACCGGCGAGAAGAGCAACGGACACCGTACGGAGATGCCGAACCGGCGGTCTGTGTCGACCGCCCAATCGAAATCCTTCCGGTCAGCGACAACGAACTTCACCTCATCGCGCGATGTCAGGAGCGGAAGATTCGACCAGAGATTCCGGTCCGCCATCCCGCTGCCGGGGCATTTCACGTCCACGATCCTGTGCACGCGCGCATCGACCGCACCGATATCCAGGCTTCCACCGGTCTCGAGGAGGACCTCGTACCCGGCATCGCACAGGGCGGAGAGCAGGTCATGACATGCTGGTTGAAGGAGCGGTTCGCCGCCGGTCACTTCGACAAGATCGCACTGATAGGAAGCCACGGTGGCAAGGATCCGGTCGAGGGCCATAGGCACCCCTCCGGTGAACGCGTAGGCCGTATCGCACCAGGTGCAACGGAGGTTGCACGCAGAGAGGCGGATGAAGACGCAGGGTCGCCCTGCGTAGCTGGATTCGCCCTGGATACTGTGGAAGATTTCGTTAACGACGAGTTCTATCATACCCGGGGGGATTGTGCGGCCCGGGTATGGTAGGGAGAATCCGTCCGAAAAGCAAGGAGATCAGACCGCGATCGGTACAGCGCGCCTGCGGTTCAGCACGGTCGTTGCCGCCGCGGCGAGCAATTCACCATCGACCGGCTTGACGAGGAAGTCATCCACGCCGAAACGGCGGCCGGCGATCATGACGTCGCGGTCGATACGGGTCGCATGGAACAGGAACGGCACATTGGTCAAGGCACTGTTCGTACGCAGCCACAGGAAGAGATCGAACCCGCGGGCGCCGGTATCGAAATTGATCTCAGAAACGATGACATCGGGAATCACCATGGAAAGGAGCTCCACGGCCTCCTCATACGTCGCGGCGCCGGCGAAGCGGAATCCGCGGCGGCCCAGCACTTCGGCAAAGTGGGTCAGGAGGCGTTCATCCTGGTCCACCACCACGATCAGGTCGTCCTTCTGCCCTGCGCGGCCCGCCGCAGTGGCGCCACCATGCCGGAGCACCTGGCCGAATTCGCCATCGATCCGCTCTTTCAGCAGGAGAGACGCCGGGTGCCGCGGATCGAGTGCGAGCGCGGCATCAAGCATTCTGCGGGCAATGGGATAGCGCGCCATGGCACAACATTCTTCACCCTTCTTCACATAATGCTCGATCTTCATCTGCATGAACACTTCACGCGAAGTCATCGCGGTCATTTCCTTTTAGCGTGCCGGGGTTGACAGTGAAACACGGTGAATCAATATACACCATCCGCATCCCCGGCGGTGTGCCCTGTGTCACCCGCCGCACACTGTCACCCATGTCCGCACACGGCCCGGCAAAGGCATCCTGGTTGCGGACCTGGTGGTTGATCCTTGCTGTGTTCTTTACGGGATTCTTATGTGGAAGCCGATCACCTTGACGCCGCCGGCATGGAGTACGCTCGTACGGCTCCGTACTTTAGGCCTGTTGAGCCAATGGGAAGGACATGACAATGGATGTGGCGATCGTGGTAGGAGTAGTGTTCCTGGGATTTCTGTATTCATGCCTCCGCGGATGGAAGCGCTTCAAGGATCCGGTGGAGACGCACCAGCCGCTGGGCCCACAGGGTCGCCATCATTGACCCGGGTGCTCCCAGCGGCTGGTGCGAATTAAGAATGAAGAACTAAGAATTCTTAGTTCTTAATTCAGGATACCCTGCATGAGCAGCAGGGTGAGAACGATGCCGAGCGCAAAGCGGTACCAGACAAAGATCATCGTCGTGTGCCGCATCAGGTAGCGCAGCAGCCATGCAATGGCAGCATACCCTGCAAGGCCCGAGACCACGGTGGCGATCACGAGGTTCCCCACTCCGAGGTGAAAGACGTCTGCCCCGCTCTGCAGCATGCCTACGACCTTGTACAACTGATAGAGTCCGCTTGCCAGCACCGCCGGGATGCTGAGCAGGAACGAGAACCGTGCGGCCGCGGACCGCGTGAACCCGAGGAACAGCGCTGCCGTCATCGTGGTCCCGGAGCGTGAGGAGCCGGGGATGAGCGCGAGCGCCTGCGCGAGGCCAACGATCAGCGCATCCTTCCACGTCACACTTTCGACCTCGCGCGCATGGCGCGCGACCTTTTCCGCGAGCCATAACAGCGCCGCCAGACAGACCAGGCTCCCGACGATCACCATCGTACTCTTCGTCAGCGCGCTTTCGATGATATGGCGGAGGAGGTACCCGACCAGAAGCACCGGGACGGTCCCGAGGGCCATCGCGAATCCCAGGCGGCTCTCTTGCGACCACCCTCTCTCGCCGCGCCCCGCTGTGCCTGCTGTCAGGTCGCGGAAGATCCCCGCAACGACATTCCAGAGATCGGTGCGGAAGTAGATGAGCACCGCCGCCATGGTCCCGAGTTGCATCACCGCCATGAACGCGGTCCACGATTCCGGTGCTTCAGCATCCACGACACCGAACAGCTTCCCCGCGATCGTCAGATGCGCGGTGCTGCTGATGGGAAGAAATTCCGTCAATCCCTGAATGATCCCGAGGATCACTGCCCACAAAGCATTCACGTCGTATCCTTTCTTGTGACTAACCGAGGATCGCGAGCAACACGCCCGCGGCGATGGCCGTCCCGATGACGCCGGCAACATTCGGCCCCATGGCGTGCATCAGGAGGTAATTCTGCGGATTGTACTCCTGTCCGACATTGTGCGAGACACGTGCCGCCATCGGCACGGCGGACACGCCTGCCGAGCCGATCAGCGGATTGATCTTGCCGCCACTGAGCCGGTACATCAGCTTCCCGAACAGCACGCCGCCGACGGTGGAGAACCCGAAGGCCACGATCCCCAGCGAGATGATCTTGAGGGTCTCCCAGCGCAGGAACACCTCCGCTCCCATCGTCATGCCGACACAGGTACCCAGAAAGAACGTGACAATGTTGATCAACTCGTTCTGGGCCATGTTCGTCAGGCGATCCACCACGCCGCTCTCGCGCAGGAGATTGCCGCCCATGAGCATCGCGAGCAAGGGTGCCGCCGGGGGAACGATGAACACACCGATCACCGTGACCGCCAGCGGGAAGATGAGCTTGATCTTATGCGACACGGGCTTCAGCGTCTCCATCACCACCGCACGTTCCTTGTCGGTGGTCAGCGCCCGCATGATCGGCGGCTGGATGAGCGGTACGAGCGCCATATACGAATACGCCGCCACGGCGATGGGGCCCAGCAGGTGCGGCGCGAGTTTCAACGTCAGATAGATCGCGGTCGGCCCATCCGCCCCTCCGATGATCCCGATCGCGGCGGCTTCCTTCAGATCGAACCCCAGAAGGACGGCGGCAAAGAGAGCGATGAAGACGCCCAACTGCGCTGCCGCCCCCAGAAGGAAGGTACGGGGATTCGCCAGGAGAGGACCGAAGTCGGTCATTGCGCCGATGCCCAGGAAGATCAGCGGCGGGAAGATCTCCAGTTCGATGCCCTTCGACAGATAATAATAGAGCCCGCCGATCTCATTGCCATGCGGCACGGTCAGCAACCCGTTGCCCGGCAGGTTCGCCAGGAACGCACCCAGGCCGATCGGCAGGAGGAGCAGCGGTTCGAAGCCCTTCTTGATCGCGAGGTAGATCAGCAACGACGCGACACCGAGCATGGCCACCTGTCCCCACGTCAGGGACCAGAAGCCCATCCCGGCAACGAATTTCTCAAGGTTCTCGATCATGGTCTCTCACTTGTCATTCAAAGGTGAGCAGGACCTGACCGGCTTCGATCTTGTCCGACACCTTGACCTTGATCACCTTGATCTTGCCGTTCTGCGGCGAGGAGATGTTGGTCTTCATCTTCATGGCCTCAAGGATGAACAGAATGTCATTCTGTTTCACGGTATCCCCCTCTTTCACGGGGATCTCGAGGATCACACCGTTGATGGGAGAGGTCAGCGATTTCTTATCGGCCGCACCAGCCTTCCCCTTCCCGCCTGCTGCAACGGACGGAGGCAGCGATGCATTCACCGGGGTGACATAGCTGTCGACTGCCCGCACCGGCGGACGGAACGCCGGCTGGTTTTCGATCACATCATCATCATGGACCACTTCCACGTCCACTTCGTACCGTTTGCCGTTCACCGTGATCATCAACTTCTTCATGGTCAGGATTTCCTTTTCGTGATGGCATGGGATGCCATGATGTTCAACCGTCCGGTCACCGCCCAGGCGGGCTCTGCCCCGCTCTCCAGGAACCGGATCTTCCGGACGACGACAGGTTTCCGGATGGTGCTCGCGACCGCTGCCGTGATCACGGCAACGATCTCGTCGTTCACCTCGTCGTCGACCTGATGCGTCTCTACCTTGTCTGCATACTTCCTGATGCGCATCGCGTTGATCCACGAGTCCCCCCATTTCAACAGCCGGATCATCCCGGCCAGCACCAGCAGGGCGGAAAAGACCGCCGCCATACCAACGACGAGCAGGAGGAACGCTTCCACAATAGGATCTGTCATGGTCTCCTCAGTATCACATGGGGATCAGGCCGTGCTTCTTCTGCGGCCTGAGTTCACGTTTGTTGCGCAACGATTCCAGTGCGACAGAAAGATAGGCACGGGTCTTCTTCGGTTCGATGACCGCATCGACCATACCCTGCTGGGCGGCCTGATACGGGTTCGAGAACTGGAGCTTATACGCCTCGATCAACTCTTTCCGCCGTGCCTGCGGATCGGCGGCGGACTTGATGTCGCTGCGGTACAGCACATTGACCGCCCCTTCCGCACCCATCACCGCGATCTCCGCGGTCGGCCATGCAGCGATGCGGTCCGCTCCGAGTGCCTTGGCACTCATGGCAAGATAGGCCCCGCCATACGCCTTGCGCACCACGACCGAGATCTTCGGCACGGTTGCGGCGGAGAAGGAGAACAGCATCTTCGCGCCGTGACGGATGATGCCACCGAATTCCTGTTCGACGCCCGGCAGGAATCCGGGGACGTCCACGAAGGTGATGAGCGGGATATTGAACGCATTGCAGAACCGGACGAACCGTGACGCCTTGTCCGACGCGTCGATATCGATGGCCCCGAATTTCTCCAGGGGCTGATTGGCCACCACGCCTACCACGCGCCCGTTGAGGCGGGCGAAGCAGACGATCATGTTCTTCGCATAGTGGCCGTGGACCTCGAAGAGCGACCCGGGATCGAGCACCATCTGCAGGATATCGAACATGTTGTACGGATCGCGGGGATCGTCGGGGACGACCTGGTTCAGGGCCTCGTCCTCGATGATCGTGAGGTCGCCGGTCCCCTGGAACGGCGGATCTTCGGTATTGTTGTTCGGGAGATAACTGAGCAGGGTTTGCACGATCTCGATCGCATCCGCATCATCACGTGCGATGAAGTGCACGTTCCCGCTCTGCGCCGCCTGTGCGTACGCACCACCGAGCTCCTCGGCCGAAATGGTCTCGCCCGTCGCCTCCTTGATCACCTCCGGCCCGGCGATGAACATCTGTCCGGTCCCCTTCACCATCACGATGAAATCCATGAGGGCGGGCGAATAGGCCGCGCCACCGGCACAGGGGCCCGCGATGATCGAGATCTGCGGCACGACACCGGACAGGAGGGTATTATAATAGAAGATGCGGCCATACCCCTGCAGGGAATCGACGCCTTCCTGGATCCGTGCGCCGCCGCTGTCATTGATCGAGATGTACGGTGCGCCGGCTTTCAGCGCCATGTCCATGATCTCGCAGATCTTCCATGCGTGCTTCAGCCCGACGCTCCCCCCCATCACGGTGAAATCCTGGGACGAACCATAGACCAGCCGCCCCCGCACCGCTCCGAGGCCTGTCACCACCCCGTCGGCAGGCAGGTCCTTCCCGCCAAGTCCGAACGATGTGGAATGGTGCTGGACGAATCGGAACAGCTCATCGTAGAACCCGTTATCATACAGCAGATGAAGCCGCTCGTGGGCGGTCATTTTCCCGGCCTTGTGTTGGGCTTCCAGCCGATCCGCGCCGCCGCCAAGATTGACGTGCGCGTTCTTCTCTTTCAGGATCTTCAGCTTGTCATTGACGGTTTGCATTGTTCTGTCCTTCGTTGGGTCGGCGGATCAGGCGTGCGAACAGAGTTCGGTGAGAACGCCGTTCGTCGACTTCGGGTGGAGAAAGGCGATGGTGAGCCCCTCCGCACCTTTCCGCGGTTGTGCATCGATCAGTTGTAGTCCTGCAGTCTGTGCCTCCTGCAATGCGCCCGCAACATCGGGGACGGCGAAGGCAAGGTGATGCACACCCTCTCCCCGCTTTTCAATGAATTTGCCGATCGGGCCATCCGGCGTCATGGATTCCAGGAGTTCGATCTTCGTTTGTCCGATACGGAAGAACGCCGTCCGGACCTTCTGGTCCGCCACCTCTTCCACCGCGTAGCATGCGGTGCCGAGGAGTTTTTCGAAGAACGCTATGGATGACTGCAGGTCTTTGACGGCGATACCGATGTGTTCAATGTGTGTTGGGTTCATGGTCGTTGTATCATGTACGTTGTTCGAAGTGGCGGATCAATTCCTGTGCCGCGGCAGCGGCGGTGATGGTCCCGGCAACGACCTGCTGCTCCATGGCGGGAAGACGGCCGGCAACGGAGGGATGTGCATAGAACAACGACCGGAGATGCTCTCCCACCATCCCGTGCAGCCATGCCAGAAGTTGATCGTTGCGCCGGTTCGCGAGCACGCCGGAGGCGGTCGTCTGCACGCGGAAATCTTCCACCTTCTCCCAGAGCGCCGGAACGCCCTCCCCCGTCAAAGCTGAACACGTGAGGGTGGGAGGCGCCCATCCCTCGGTCGCCGGGGTGAGAAAATGCAGCGCATGCGCGAACTCCGCACGCGTGGTTTCGGCGCGCGTACGGTTCTCCCCATCGGCCTTGTTGATCGCCACGAGGTCGGCCAGCTCCATCACGCCTTTCTTGATCCCCTGCAACTCGTCCCCTGCGCCGGTGATCAGCAGCAGGAGGAAGAAATCCACCATCGAGCGGACCGTGATCTCGCTCTGCCCGACCCCGACGGTCTCCACGAGTATGACGTCGTATCCTGCCGCCTCACAGAGAAGCATGGTCTCGCGGGTCTTGCGCGCAACGCCGCCGAGGTTCCCGCCGGACGGCGAAGGCCGGATGAAGCAGCGCTCATCGCGCGCCAGCCGCTCCATCCTTGTCTTGTCGCCGAGCACGCTGCCACGGCTGATACTGGAACTCGGATCAACGGCAAGGACGGCGACCCTATGGCCCTTTCCTGTGAGGTAGAGGCCCAGTGCCTCGATGAACGTGCTCTTCCCGGCACCGGGCACACCGGTGACGCCGACGCGTATCGCCTTGCCGCTGAAAGGAAGAAGACGGGTAAGCACCTCGCGGGCGGGATCCGCATGCGCGGGAGCGTTACTTTCAATGAGCGTGATGGCGCGGGCGAGCATGACGCGGTCACCCCCCCGCACGCCTGCGATGTACTCTTCAATCGCCGGAAGCGGACGCGCGGGAGAGCTGGTACCTGGAACCGGAGGTGCAGCACCCGGAAGTCCGTCGTGTCCGCCTTCCACCCCCTTCATGACGGTGGAAGCGAACGTGCCCGGTGTTCCGGGTTCGGCCCACTCCGGTGTGCGCCCTGTGTCGGTCATCGGTGTGCGCCGCTCTCCCATCGCTCGAGCATGGTACGCGCGGCCACCGGTATCACCGTACCCGGACCGAAGATCGCGGCCGCTCCGTTCGCCCGGAGGAAATCATAATCCTGCGCGGGGATGACGCCTCCGGCCACAACGAGGATGTCGCCGCGGCCGAGCGCCGTGAGCGCTGCCACAAGCTGCGGGAGAAGCGTTTTGTGTCCGCCTGCGAGCGAACTCATGCCGACAAAGTGCACATCGTTCTCCACTGCCTGCCGTGCCGTCTCTTCGGGGGTCTGGAAGAGCGGGCCGACATCCACATCGAACCCCAGATCGGCGAACGCCGTGGCGATCACTTTTGCACCGCGGTCGTGCCCGTCCTGTCCCATCTTGGCGATGAGGATACGCGGCCGGCGGCCATCCTTCCGTGCGAACGCATCGGTGAGGGCCCGCACCTCTTCCACGTCCTTGTTCATGGCGAACTCGCTGCTGTACACGCCGGAGATAGTTTTGATGACCGCGGTATGGCGTCCCCAGACCTTCTCGAGGGCGTCAGAGATCTCACCCAGGCTGGCACGCAGCCGCGCTGCGTCCACCGCGAGAGCAAGCAGGTTGCCTTCACCCGAGCGGGCAGAATGCGCAAGGGCATGCAAGGCCGCAGTCACCGCCGCCTCATCCCGTCCTGCGCGGAGTTCCGCCAGCCGGCGGATCTGCGCCTCGCGCACCGCGGTATTGTCCACTTCGAGGATCTCGATCGGATCCTCCTTCGCCAGGCGGTGGAGGTTGAGCCCGACGATCGCATCGGCGCCGGAATCGATCCGTGCCTGGCGCCGTGCCGCGGCCTCTTCGATCCGCATCTTCGGGATGCCGGTGGAGATGGCCTGCGCCATGCCGCCCAGCGATTCAACCTCTTCGATATGGGCCCATGCGCGGCGCATCAGGGCATCGGTCAACGCCTCGACATAGTACGAACCGCCCCAGGGATCGATCACGCGCGTGATGCCCGTTTCATGCTGCAGGTACAACTGCGTATTGCGCGCGATGCGTGCGGAGAAATCCGTCGGGAGCGCGATCGCTTCATCGAGCGAATTGGTGTGGAGCGACTGTGTATGCCCGAGCACCGCGGCCATGGCCTCGATGCAGGTGCGCGCGACGTTGTTGAACGGGTCCTGCTCGGTGAGGCTCCAGCCGGAGGTCTGCGAATGTGTGCGCAGCGCCATGGACTTCGGATCGCGCGGGTTGAACTGCTTGATCAACTTCGCCCAGAGCATGCGCGCTGCGCGGAGTTTGGCGATCTCCATGAAGTAGTTCATCCCGATCCCCCAGAAGAACGAGAGACGGGGGGCAAAGGCATCGATCGGGATCCCCGCCTTCAGGCCGGTCCGGACGTACTCCAGACCATCCGCCAGCGTGTAGGCCATCTCGAGATCGGCGGTCGCACCGGCCTCCTGCATATGGTAACCGGAGATGCTGATGCTGTTGAATTTCGGCATCTTCTCCGACGAGTACGCGAAGATGTCGGCAATGATGCGCATGGATGCGGCGGGGGGATAGATGTACGTGTTCCGCACCATGTACTCTTTGAGGATGTCGTTCTGGATCGTGCCGGCCAGCTGATCGGGACGGACCCCCTGCTCCTCCGCGGCCACGATATAGAATGCCATGATCGGAAGCACTGCGCCGTTCATCGTCATCGACACCGACATCTGGTGGAGCGGGATCCCGGCGAAGAGCAGCTTCATGTCGAGCACCGAGTCCACGGCAACGCCGGCCTTGCCGACATCACCCACGACGCGGGGATGGTCAGAATCGTAGCCACGGTGCGTCGCCAGATCAAAGGCGATCGAAAGACCCTTCTGTTCCGCTGCAAGATTCCTGTGGTAGAAGGCGTTGCTCTCCTTCGTGGTCGAAAACCCGGCATACTGTCGCACGGTCCACGGCTGCGTCACGTACATCGTCGCGTACGGCCCGCGGAGGAAGAGCGGGATCCCCGCCGTGAAGTCGAAATGCTCCAGCCCTGCCTGATCCCCGGCCGTGTACAGCGGGGCGACCGGGATCTGCTCCATGGTCTTCCAGATCTGATCTGCTTGCTCCGGTGTGATCAGCGGCGTTGGTGTGCCGGACGCCGGCGCTGCAGATGCGGAGAAATCCGGCGTGATGTCAGAGAATCGGGGAAGCGTACTCATGCGGTCACCCCCATACGGGCGAGAATGCGTCCGAGTGTACCGACGACATCCGACCGCACATGGATGAACTCATGCACGCCGGCGTGCGTGAACGCTTCCACATGCTCCTGGGGGAAGCCGGCCAGGATGATGACCACCTCCGGCAAACGCTGCTTCATCAGCGAACAGAATGCAGGGACAATGGCGGGATAGGTCTCATCCGTCGAGCACAGCACCACGGCCCGGGCACCGGTTGCGGCCGCCGCTTCCACCGCCGCCTCTGGCGTATCATACCCGGTTCCCATCCGCACAACACACCCTGCCGCGGCCATGAAGTCCGCTGAAAACTCTGCCCGCGCCTTGTGCTGGGCCAGCGGGCCCATCGTCGCCAGAAACGCGATCGGCGCCGCCCCCGTCCTCCGCGCATAGGCATGCGTTGCGGCCCGAAGCATCTCATAGCCTACGGCGCGACGATGCGCCTGGATCGCAGGAGCGGTGATGGGATCGCCGGCCCGGCGGGCCCGCCATGCACGCCCCATCTCACCGATCGTTGCACCCTGCCCGGCAGCATCGATCAGGGCGTTCATGATGGAGTCGCGGCCCGTCTCCAGGATACGGGACAGCCGCTCCTTCACCGCCGTCTCCTCGGCACGGTCCGGCATGGTCCGGAGCACACGCAGCGTCTCTGCCCTGCGCGCGCGGATCGTCTCGAGGTCTTCCCTGCGCGTTTCCAGGGGAACCTCGCCGGTGTTGGCATACGTCGTGACGCCGACCACGACATCCTTGCGCCCTGCCACCGCTTCCGCACGCTTCGCGGCGGTGGCGGCGATCCGCTGTTGAACGGACCCCTTGATGAGTGCATCCTGGACGCCGCCCTCTGCCTCGATCTCCTGAAAAAGCTTCCACGCCGCCGAAGCGATCTCTTCGGTGAGTGACTCCACCAACCACGACCCTCCGGCGGGGTCAGCGACGCGGTGGAGATACGATTCCTCCTGCAGCAACACCTGGACATTCCTGGCGATGCGCCGCGAGAATTCATCGGGCTGCCGGATCACGTCGTCGAACGGAGCGACATGCATGGTCTGACATCCCCCGATGGCACCGCTCATCGCTTCCGTGGTTGCACGGAGCATGTTCACGTAGGGGTCGATACTGGACATATCATACGATGATGTGCGCACGTGCAGATGCATCCCGCACCCGGCCCGCGGCACCCCGAACGCCGCGGCCACATGCGCCCAGGCCATCCGCGCGGCGCGGAGTTTGGCGATCTCCATGAAGAACTGAGGGCCGAGGTTGAAGGAGAACCAGATCTGAGAGGCCGCCACTTCCGCGTGAACGCCCCGGGTCACGAGCGCACGCATGTATGCCGCTCCGGTCGCGAGGGCGATCGCAACCTCTTCCACCGCCGACGCCCCGCCGTCCGTATAGGGGCGCGTCGCCACCGCGGCAGTGCGGATCCCCGGGGCGAACTTCTCCGCCCATTCCGCGGCAACCGCCATCTCATCGTAGATCACATCGGCCGCGTACGGGATGGCCCCCTCGCGGGCGAGAGTCCCGAGCGGATCGCTGCCGATGCAGCCACGCAACGCCGATGCCGGTTGCTTCAGACGTTTCAGATGAGCCACGGCGATCGCGAGGTACTGGGGTCCGGCGCACCCTGCTTCAATGAAGATGGGATGTGCTGCGAGGTCGATGCCATGCAGCGCTTTTCCGAATCCGGCGATGGAGGCAATGGACGCCCCCCCGCTCCCCACGGTCTCGGGAGGAGCAAGATCCGGATCCTCCCCGACCCGGGATGCGCGGTCGAGCGTCACAACGACCGCATTCTGGCCCCGCTCCAGGTCATGCCGGAGGGCGGCATTGAGTTCTTCATACGTCGGGTAGGTGAGCTCCTGTGCGATGAGCCAGGGCGTACACGGACCGGCCACTGCATCGGAACCGCGTCGGAAAGGAAATTCCCCGGGCACACCGGGATCTGAACCGGCTTGTACACCGTTTGCCCCCGAGCGGTCGTAGAGGGGCTGAAGGACGATCCCCTCATGTGTCCGGGTGGGCATTTTTTTGTCGAAGGGGGTGCCTTTGAGGAGGGCCTCGGCTGCTGCTCTCCAGGCCCCCCGTGGGGGTGCGGGAAACTCAGCGAGCAATCGCCCGCGCGGTGTAGGGTGTTCAGTACTCATAGTTCTATCTCAAAGCGATCACAGTCGGCAGAACAGTATCACGACAGGACCGGGTGCACGTGCGACCCGGCTAACGCTCTGGCATGGCAAGGGACAGGGGAACGAGATTTGAATGAAGGAATATAGCGAAAAAAGGGGAGAAAGTGTAGAGAGGCGGTGAACGGTCGGCCTACACGGCCGACCGCAGCGCTTGATCCAGGCGTGGACGGAGGAACCCATAGCCGGATTCCAACAATTTAAGAGGGACGACCGGCCTCCCTCCAAGGATGATGACGGACATTTCACCGAGCAGTACGCGCAACGCGAACGCAGGAACGGAAAGCCAGGAGGGCCTGTGGAGGGCCCCTCCGAGCCGTTTGGAGAATGCAGCCATCGTCACGGGCTCGGGTGCAACCACATTCACCGGGCCTGTCATGGACGCGGTATCGAGCATGAACACCATGGCGCCGACGACATCATCCACATGCACCCATGGGAACCACTGCTTCCCGGATCCGAGCGGCCCACCCACGAAGAGCCGGAACGGCAACAGCATTCGTTCCAACGCGCCTCCCCCTTTGCCGATCACCACTCCGATACGTGCGATGACCAGCCTGATCCCTCTCGATGCCGCGCCACGCGCCGCACCCTCCCACAGTTGCGCGACATCGGAGAGAAATCCGATTCCGGGGGGATCCTGCTCGGTGACCGGTGCATCACCCTCGTGATGATAGTAGCCAACGGCGGAGGCGTTCAGGAATACCCCGGGCGGGCGAACTGCCGAGAGACACGCCTGCACCAACGCATTGGTCGGATCGGTACGGCTGCGGATCAGAAGTTCCTTCCGGGCGGCCGTCCACCGACCGCCTCCGATCGATGCACCCGCCAGGTTCACAACGGCATCTGCACCATCCAGCTCCCCGCTCCACACCCCCTGGCGGGTCCCATCCCACCGCACCACCCGGACCCCCTCCGGGAATATCCCGGAACGCACGCTCCCGCTCCGGGAGAGCACCACGACCGCATCACCCCGTGCAGAGAGATGACGGACCAACGAGCGCCCGATGAATCCCGTGGCCCCTGCAATGACGACCTTCATGATCCCACCTTTGCCCCTTCACCCATGAATTCGCGCGCAATGATGCGCGCCCGATGATCAAAGATCTTGTCCAACTGCTTCCGAACGAACAAACGATGGATGAGGGGTGCCAGGAGGCCGCCATACAAAGCATAGTGCACCTCATCGAGGATCTCGGTACCATCGTCGGTCTCCCGGAACACGTGCCGGTGATGCCAGAAGGCGTACGGGCCGCGGATCTGTTCGTCAACGAAGGACCGCGGTGGATCATACGTGGTGATCAGTGTCGTCCACCGCAAAGGCACACCCATCACCCGGATCGTGTAGTCGATGAGCGTTCCGGCTTTCATCTCGATAGGCCCCGGCGTCAGGATCGTGAAGCCGATATCCTGCGGCGAGATGCGTTCGAGGTTCTCCGGTCGCGCAAAGAACGGAAAGACGATGTCCAGCGGGCGCGCGATGGTCTGCGCGCGGCGGAGTACATGGACGTTCACGCCCCGGCTCCCTTCTGTGGATAATGGATCCACTCGATGGCGTTGCCGTCGGGGTCGACGACATACCGTGAGATACTGCCATCGCGGTGGACCCGCCCCTTCTTCATGAATTCCTCCGATGGTTCAGGCCCGATATCGAACGCCACATGAGCGGGGTGTTGGTGCGGAAGGGTCAGCGCGATCTTCACCCCTCCTGCATCGAGCATCGCCCACGACTCGTCCTGATACAGGACCCGTGCCCCTGTCGCGGCAACATACCACTCCACCGAACGGGCGATGTCCTGCACATTCACTGCGACATGATCAAACGTCATGATGTCCTTCCTTCCGCACAAAGTACTCCCACAGGACGAGCGACAGCGTTATGAGGCCAAAGCCGTAGAAGAAATCTTCCACGGGGATCGTCCCGAGACGGATACCCAGAAAATACGATGGATCATACAGAACGATGGGCCTCCAGGTAAGATACCCATTGGAGGGGATCTTGAAAAAGAACATGATCGCCAGTGCCACCCAGAAGCGGCGCTGGACAAGGATATGGGTCGCCAGAACCCGGTCCAGCACGACGGAACCCAACGCAGCGGCAAAGGCCAGGAGGGTATACTCTTTCATAGGCCCTTCCACACCTTCCGCACGGCTTCATAGGTGAACACAGAGACGAACACCAGCACGGGAAAGAAGAGCCATTCTTCTACCGGCATCCCGAGCAGGTCCCAGCCCATCACGTACGATGGATTGAATGACCAATGGCCCCGTGCTGTCACAAGCACATCCCATGTCCAGAACACGAGGCAGACGACCGCCATCGCCTTCAGGAGCGATCGGTAGTGCGTGTACATGCGCAGCCGCAGGATGATGCTCAGGAGCAGGGGGAAGAACAGGATGGCCCCCAGCACAAGAAGATACTCAGCGTGCATCAGTTCTCCTTCCTTCCTGCCAGCTGGCCGGGAGCGGCGTCTTCCAATCGTTCCACGAATGTTCCCAGCATGTCGGTGATATCACTCTCCATACGTTCGCTCAAGAATTCTTCGCCCAGCACGGGGGCGAGGAGATGGATCTCGGTGCCACTTTCACGCACCAGCCGCACACGAAGGGACATCCGGACGTCGGTCATGTCATGGTCTGCCGCCGCGAAGGTGAACCGGAACCGCATCCAGTTGCGCGCCGCGCTGTCGGGCGATTGATACGTCACGCTGCCCGCGGCATCAACGGTACAGCGGACAATGAAGTCCGTCCTCATTTCTCCGGAGAACGGTATCTCGCGGGCGGTGAGGTAGTTGAACGACCCATCCTCCCTCGCCGAGATGCCGGCGACACCCGGCATGAAGCGCTCGAGCACGCTGATCTCCCGGAACAGTGCACGGGCGGAGTCCGGTGGCATAGCGAGTGTGACCCCGCCGGACCCGCTCGCATCCAGCGTGAAACCGTTTAGGATGGCCAGCGTGCCGATGAGACCGGTCAGCACGGTCATGGATGTGCACTCACGGAGATCATCGGGCCGTCGCGTCCACGGGCTCGTCGGGTGCCGCATCCCGCACATGCCTGGGCGTAAAGAAGACGAGGAGTCCGTACGGCTCGGTTCCGGTCATATGGTGCACCATGTGTGCCTTCTTCACCTGCTGCAGGTACGGGATGTTGAGCGAAGGCAGTTTTGCCCGGCGATGGACGTACAGATCATGGATCGTACTATAGATGACCCCGTAGAGCGTCACCCCGAGTGTCGCAGCGAAGATGTCGCTCCGCTCCGGATGGCCGTAGGAATACCACATGAAGACGATGGCGATCACGGAGAAGAACGCGGGGAACAGATCGTTCAGTTCAAAGACCCCTTTTCGAGGCGTGTGGTGGCTCTTGTGCAGGATCCAGAGGAACCCGTGGTACACAAAACGGTGCGCCACGTACGAAACCCCTTCCATGACCATGAAGGTGGCGAGCATGATAGCGACAAAACGCATAGTGGGCCTCTTCTGTCAGACGTTCGTTCGTGTGCGAACCAATGATGGCGGAGGTGTTGCCGCCGCTCCGCCGGGGATACGGTAGATCGCCATCGTCCGTACCCGCGCCTCCGCATGGTCCACCATGGGGGACGGATAGTCCCGCCCGATCACGCAGCCGGCTGCTTCCTGTTCCTGTCTGTTGGCATTCCAGGGCTCATGGACCGCGGCCTCCGGGAACCGCGCAAGTTCGGGAACATACCGCCGCACATACGCGCCGGCGGGATCGAACTTCTTCCCTTGCAGGACCGGGTTGAAAATGCGGAACCAGGGCGATGCATCCGTACCGGTCCCCGCGGTCCATTGCCATCCGCCGTTGTTCGACGCATGGTCCGCGTCCCTCAGTACGGTGAAGAAGTACTGCTCTCCCCATTGCCAGTTGATGTGGAGGTCCTTCGTCAGGAAGGAGGCGACGATCATCCGCGCCCGGTTGTGCATCCATCCTTCGTTGCGGAGCTGACGCATGGCGGCATCAACGATCGGGTAGCCGGTGGTGCCGTCCGTCCACCGCTGAAAGCTCTTCTCGTCCGTACTCCAGGGGATCCCGGCGAACTCCTGACGGAACGGGGCAGTCATCACATGAGGAAAGTGCGTGAGTATCTGATAATAGAACTCGCGCCAGACAAGTTCATTGATGAACGTGTCGAACCCTTTGCGGGCACCTGCCGATGCCTCTGCGCGGGCTTCACGTGCCGCATGAAAGACACGCCGGATGGACACCGCGCCGACAGAAAGATACGGCGACAACCGCGACGTCCCGTCAACCCCGGGAAGATCGCGGCGTGTGTCGTACTGACCGGCCCCCGAGGCGATGAACGACCGGAGCCGCGTGATGGCATCCTTCGATGCCCCTCCACCCGCGGCCGGCCAACCGAGGCGCTGCAGGTCCGTTGTGCCGTCCGCAATGGGAACGGGCGCGATGTGGCGCGGGGCATGCACCGCGGGCGCGATATCATCGGTGCCGTTCATCCATGCGTTCTTGTACGGAGTATAGACACGGAACGGCGTTTTGCTGCCTGTCATAACATCGTATGCACCGCGGAGAACACGCTCCGGGAATCGCAGGAACGGGACGCCGATCGATCGGAGTGCGCGCTCTATCCGTGCATCACGTTCCAGGGAAGCGGGATCGGTAACGAGCGGAACCACCGATGCGGCATCCTGAACGGCGTGCCAGAGTGCAGGGTTATCATCCGTCCGTAACGCGCGACGGAACCACACAATGACCCTTCCATATGAAGGCGAACGGGTCACGGTCAGGATCTCCGGTGGACCAGGCCATGCGCAAGCTCATGCAGCCGGGAACGCGCCGGCGAGAACGGGACCACATCGAGGGCCGCACACGCCTCGTTGGTGTACCCTTCGACCATCGCATGGATCTGTTGCGCCCTGTCCATCGTGCTGCCGGCAAGACTGAGATAGGTACGCCGGCCGTTCCTGGCGTCAAGCCCGACCGTCTTCCCGGTCTGGTCGGCGGTGCCGATGACATCCAGAAGATCATCCATCGCCTGGTACGCAAGGCCAAGGGAAAGTCCGAATTTTCCGAGTGCCTGGACGGTCTTGGGTGCAGCACCGGCCAACACGGCACCCGTGCGGGTGCAGGCCTCGAGCAATCTCGCCGTTTTGCGCTCGACCATCCAGTAGTGCGAGTAGGGATCGCCCGCTGCCGCCGTCTCACTGCAAATGTCGGCATACTGCCCCTCACAGAGGCCAAGGAACGCAGTCGTCAGGGTCTGCTGCACCTCTGTTTTCCGTGCGCTGGAGAGCGATTGGATGAGGCGGAACGACAGGGCCACCAGTGCATCGCCGGCGAGGATCGCCACTCCCACCCCGTGCGTCGCCACGACCGTGGGCCTGCCGCGCCGTGTCGGCGCATTATCCATGATATCGTCATGCACGAGCGACGATACGTGAAGCAGTTCCAATGCTGCACCGGCGATCACTGCATCCTTGTCATCTCCGCCGGCGGCCTCGCAGGCAAGTGCAGTCAATACGGGCCGGATGCGCTTTCCTCCGGCGACGGCCTCGGTCAGGATCTCCCGCAGCGACGCAGGCTCGACCTGGCTGACAGACTCTTGCAGCATACGGTCGATCAGCAGGGGGAGCGACTCTTCGAGAGCCGGTGTACGAAGCGGCATTGCCATAGTGGTCTCCGGTAAAATTGAGTTCACCGGCCGCCCCCGGGGCGGCCCAGCGAATGTGCATCAGGATGTGTCACCATGCTTCCGCGGGAGGCGACACGGACAGGACGCGACGTGCGGCCCACGAAGGACCGGAGCATCAGTACAACGGCAAGGCGCAATTTCATCCCCGGCCGGACGTGTGCACGCTGCGAGAAGACATCGTAGGCATTCTTCTCGATGGCATCGAGGATGCGGCTGTACAGGGTTCTCATCAACTGCGTGCTGAACCGGGACCCGTCGTCGGGGATCATCGGGATCCCCGGATCCGCATCGGCATAGAGCGTACGGGCGCGCGCGATCTGGAATTGGATCAGCGCACGGATGGCCGGCGTGACCCTGCCGGCACCGAGCATCTCTTCCGTCACGCCATGCGCGCGCAGATCTTCCTGCGGAAGGTAGACGCGGCCCATCCGGAGGTCTTCGCCGATATCGCGAAGGATATTGGTGAGCTGCATCGCCGTCCCGAGTTGGGCTGCATGGTGGAGCGCCGCCGCAGTCGTGGCCCCGAAGATACGCGTCATGATCAGCCCCACGACCGATGCCACGCGATAGCAGTAGACCTCGAGATCGGCCCAGGTCTCGAACCTGCGCGGCGTCAGGTCCATCGCCACACCCGTGAGCAACTCATCAAAATACAGGCGGGGGATGCTGTAGGTCCTGACGACCTCACGCAGCGCGATCCACCTGGTCGGGACGTCGGCGCCGGCATAGACCGCATCAAGCTCCTCCCGGAGTCGGGCGATCTGCCGTTCCGCATCAGGGATCCGTTCGGTATCTTCCCGGTGCACATCCGTGAGATTGTCCGCATAACGGCAGAAGGCATACACCACGTACGCTGCATCCCGTTTGTCCTGCGGCAGGACGTGCGACGCGAAATAGAACGTCCGCGCGTACCGGCGCGTGATCGCGCGCGCATGGTCGACGGTATGGAGGGCGGTGCCTTCCATGTCAGCCCACCTGTTCCGAACGGCGTGCACGGCGGTCGGCCGCACAGGCATCGATGAACGTCGCCAGTTCGCGCGAAGAATTCAACACACCGTCGTGCCATACTTCAGGATGCAGGGCAACGGGCACGCCGGAGCCGCCGATGATCAGGCGGATCCCCATCTTCGCAACCGCATCGGCGATCTCGCGGATATCGTGCATGAGCTGATCGTGGACATGGTCATGGGTGATGGAAAGCGCGACCACCGTTGGCCGCAGCTCCTGCGCCGCAAGGATCACCGCATCGGCGGGCGTCCGTGCACCCAGGTAATGCGTCTGCCAGCCCTCTGATTCGAACAGATTCGCTGCGCAGCGGAGGCCGATCTCATGGAGTTCGTCACCGAGACAGGCGAAGACCACGGCATCGCCGGTGGCGGGTTTGACCAGGATCTCGTTCTGCAGTTTTGCGAGCGCGTCCAGTGTCTCGTACGACGCGCGGTGCTCCTGACTGACGCCGATCTCGCCGCGTTTCCAGCGCTCGCCGATCTCGTACATGCCGGGCCGGAGGATGAGATCATAGATCTCCCAGAGTGCGATGCGGTGTTCGTAGAGATAGGAGAAGAAGATGTAGAGATCGGAGCGGTCCGGCGAAAGCGCTTTTTCAACGAAGGTCTGCACGAGCGTGGCAAAATCGCGCTTGAGGATCCCCATCTGCACACGCTCATCCTGTCCTTCATGCCCCGGGAGCGTGAGGACGCCGGTGGGTTCGAAATTGTTCTTCTCTGCGAACTCGATGACATTCCTGATCTGGAATTTCCTGTGGCCACCCGGCGTTTTCTGGCACCGGAGCATTCCGTCATCCGCCCAGCGCTTCACGGTCGTTTCCGTGACATTGAACAATCGTGCCACGTCGATCGTGGATATCACGGTTTTGTGCATCGTTTTGGGGCGCATATGGTTCGGTTGTTATTGACGAATTCTTCGTTTCTGGTTCCGGGGCAAAAAAAATCAGCTCTTGTTGTCCTCGACGATACAGACTTCAGTCGCCTCAGCCCCAAGCAACACGCCCGGAACCCCGCCTCCCGGATGCGTCCCCGCTCCAACAAAATACAGACCCCGGACCTCTTCGCTTCTATTATGAGGCCGGAAGATCGCGCTCTGTGTTAAACGCGGTTCGATGCTAAAAGCGTTCCCGAGATGGGCATTTAGTTGTTCTTTGAAATCCACAGGCGTGAACGTCTCCAAAACATCGATATTTGAGCGGAAATCCTCGAGTCCGAACTCTTCTTCCAGGAACGTGAGGATCCGCTCACGGAAGGGCCCTGCGGTCGACGCCCAGTCGATCGACGCTCCCAGATGCGGCACCGGCACGAGCAGATAAATGCTCTCGGCTCCCTCGGGGGCCATCGATGGATCGGTCCGCGTCGGCACATGCAGATACATCGAGAAATCGTCGGGGAGTGTCTTCTTTTCGAAGATATCCTTCACCAGCTCCCGGTACCGCTTGCTGATGATCAGCGTATGGTGCTTCAGTTGCGGATACTTCTTCCGGACGCCGATGTACAGCAGGAACACGCTCATGGAGATGTGCAGCTTGTCGATCGCCCGGTCGGTCCACCGGTGCGTCCGGTGTTCGGGCGCGATGAGGTTCTTGTACACCCACGGCACATCGCCGTTCGATACAACGATGTCGGCATCATGGACTTCGCCACCGACACGCACGCCTCGTGCCGCGCCGTCACGGACGACGATCTCCTGCACCTCAGCATTCGTCCTGATCGTACCGCCGAGTTCCAGGAACAGTTTTTCGAATGCCTGTACCAGGCTGTACATCCCGCCGCGGGAGAACCACACACCCGCTTCGCGCTCGAGGTACGGGATCATGATATAGATGCTGGGCGCGCGGAACGGCGAGCCGCCGATGAAGAGCGGATGGAACGAGAATGCGAAGCGGTTATGCTCGTGCCGGAAGTACTTGCTGACGTAGCTGTAGACGGGAAGCATCCCGCCCAGTCCGATCGCACGGGGGACGAACTTCAGGAATGAGGACCAGGAATCGAATGGCCTGGATCCCAAACCGTCGGTGATCACGGCATCATAGATCCCGCGCACATCCTGAAAGAAGCGGTCGTAGTTCCCGGCATCCGCAGGATCGAACTTCGCCATCTCCTGCTTCATCCGGACCGGGTCACCGGAGTAATCCATAAAGGTCTTGTCATGGAAGTAGATCCGGTAGAACGGGTCGAGGGGAAGGATATCCAGGTAGTCGCTCATGCGCCGGCCGGCGGCATGGAACACGCGCTCGATGATGAAGGGCGCGGTGATCAGCGACGGCCCCATATCGAAGGTATACCCGTTCTTCACGAGCTGATAGGCCCGGCCACCGACCTTTGCGCGCTTTTCAAAGATGGTGACCTCGTAGCCCCGGGCTTGCAGGCGGATGGCTTCCGCCAGTCCGCCGAACCCGGATCCGATCAATGCAACTCGCTTCACGTAAAGGACCACTCCGGTTATGATGGGTACCCTCTTCTAACACCCCGCAGAGGCGACCCGGTTCCATCGGCCGCGAACGTGTTACCCTTCCTTGCTCAGGATCAGGACCCCCAGAGGTGGAAGAGTAAGCGAGACCGACCAGGGACGATCCTGGTAGGCCGTTTGCTCTGCATAGACCCCCCCCAGATTGCCCTGATTGCTCCCCCCATACCGTGCGGAATCGCTGTTCAGGATCTCCTTATAGTAGCCTCCCTCCGGCACGCCCACGCGGTATCCCGACCGGACGACCGGAGTGAAATTGCACACGATCGTGAGGTTGTCCGCAGGATCGTACGCATGCCGCTCGAATGCGATCACACTTGCCGCGCTGTCCGTGAATTCCAACCAGGAGAACCCGGTATAATTGAAATCGTCCGCGAACAACGCCCGCCGCGTCCGGTAGACCTGGTGCAGGTCCTGGAGCCACGACTGGATCCCCTGGTGGGTATCATGTTGCAGCAGATGCCAGTCCAGGCTATGGTCCGGGTTCCACTCGTCCCACTGGCCGAATTCCGCGCCCATGAAGAGCAGCTTCTTGCCCGGGAACGCGGTCATGAATCCGTACAGGAGGCGGAGGTTGGCGCACTTCTGCCAGAGATCGCCCGGCATCTTGCTGAGGAGCGAGCGCTTGCCGTGCACCACCTCGTCGTGCGATAACGGCAGCATGAAGCGCTCGCTGAAAGCATACAAGAGCGCGAACGTCAGATTGTTGTGATGATACGAGCGGTGCACCGGATCGAACGAAAAGTACTCGAGGATGTCGTGCATCCACCCCATGTTCCATTTCAGGTCGAAGCCCAGCCCACCCGACTGCACGGGTGCAGTGACGCCCGGCCAGGCGGTGGATTCTTCCGCAATAGTGAGCACGCCGGGGTAATAGTCGTGGATGAGATGGTTCAATTCTTTGAGGAATTCGATCGCTTCCAGATTCTCCCGTCCGCCGTTCTTGTTCGGGATCCACTCCCCTTCTTTGCGCGAATAGTCCAGATACAACATGGAGGCCACCGCATCGATGCGGAGGCCGTCGATATGGTACCGATCGACCCAGAACAGCGCATTGCTCAGCAGGAAGTTGCGCACTTCGAGGCGCCCATAATTGAAGATGAAGGTCCCCCAATCCTGATGCAGCCCCTTCCGCGGATCTGCATGCTCGTACAAATGCGTGCCATCGAAGACCGCCAGCGCATGCGTGTCCTGAGGGAAATGTGCCGGGACCCAATCCAGAAGGACGCCGATCCCCTCCTGATGGCAGCGATCCACGAACCACATGAAGTCCTGCGGCGTACCGAACCTGCTGGTCGGCGCAAAATACCCCGTGACCTGGTAGCCCCATGACCCATCGAAGGGGTGCTCCATGATGGGCATCAACTCGATGTGCGTGAATCCCATCGACTTCACGTACGGAATGAGCCGTTCGGCCATAGCGCGGTAACTCAACCAGGTATTCCCTTCGCCGCGCTGCCATGATCCTGGATGCACTTCATACACCGACATGGGCCCGTGGATCGCGAGGCCTTTGCTCCGATCGGTGAGCCATGATGCGTCATTCCACGTGTACCCACCGAGGAGGTTCACGCGGGCGGCAGTGCGGGGGCGCACTTCCATTTCGAACGCATACGGGTCGGTCTTGTCCATGATATACCCCGTTTGCGTCTTGACCTGATACTTGTACAGGACACCTTCCGGCAGTCCGGGAATGAAGATCTCCCAGATCCCCGAGGACCCCAGGACCCGCATGGCATGCGAGCGGCGGTCCCAATTATTGAAATCGCCGATCACGCTCACACTGCGCGCGCCGGGCGCCCACACGGCAAAATGGATACCGCCAACGCCATTGACCTCCGAAAGATGGGCTCCGAGCTTCTCATAGGCGCGATGGTGGGTGCCGGCATTGAAGAGATACTGGTCGAGGTCCGTGACCAGGGGCAGGAACGAATACGAATCATGGAAGATCTCTTCATTCCCGTCTTTGGTGATCTTCCGGATGCGGTACGGGAACACCGCCGTCGCGCCGGGTATGACCGCCTCGTAGAATCCATCCGCGTGGATACGGCGCAACTCGGTCTCCGCGACCCCCTGTACACCGGCATCGGGGACGATCGACACCTTCTCAGCGTCGGGGATGAAGGCGCGGACGGAGACCGCGGTCTTCCCCTTGACCTTGACCACATGCATACCGAGGACACTGCTGGGGTCATAGTGATCCGTGTAGATCACTCTGTAGACATCATCCGATGAGGCAGTTGTTTCCATGGGTCACCGTAGGTCATCCAGTAGAACGAAAGTAGATTTTCCGGCACGTATCTGCACGGAGTCCTGTGTGATGCGGTACCCGCCATCATCGGCGGATGCGCGGACCGCATATGTACCCGGAGGGAGAAAGACGCGCGCGATCTGAAACTGTGCCGGCAGGGTCCGCCAGGTCCGGACATCCGCCGATTCTGTTGCACCGACAACAAGATCGATGGCCAGGCTCGAGAGGAAATTCGTCAACCGGTCGCCGCTGGTCTCCGATGCCCCATCGTCGCCACTCTTCTTCTTGACCGCACTCTTGGCCTTTTCCGCCGCAAGGAACTTCAGCAGCGCCCGCCCGCCGCTCTTCAGATAGATCAATCCCAACCGGTCTTCCAGCACCTTTCCCGCGATCGCGGTCACATCCTCGGCAAGCACCGTACGCGCCGATGCCGCCTCACTCGAATCCTCCGCCCGGTGCACGCGGATGTCGTATGTCCGGTTCCCCCGGAAACGCGGAACGAATTTCGGAAGGGCGATCTGGAACGTATGGAGGGTGCCGTGTTCATCGGCAATGGACACGCTCGGGCGTTCTTCGATCTTCACAGGGCCCCGGCCGGCATACGCGATCACCACGAGGCTCCCCTGCGCGGCCATGGTACGGTCGAACGGCGCCCCACCGAGTTCACGGTACCTCTCGGCCTGCTCGGTGAAGGTCAGCATCCCCGCGGTGCGCACCAGGTCATCGAGCACCATGCGGGGCAGAGGCGTGCCGAACGTCTTCGCATACATCCCGTACCCTTCGTACGCCTTCGTATACGCAATGAACGCGTCGTTGATCTCGCCGGTGGATTCATACAGGATGCCGGAGAGATACCGCGCGAACGCGTCCTCCTGATAGGCGTTCTTGCCTTCGTACTGACGGGCATACTCCTTCAGCTTCAGGTCCACCTTGCGCGCTTCCACCAGCGCTTCGTCGGGCAGGCCCTTCGCGGCGAAGTTCAGGGCAAGGAACACGTTCACCAGGACCCGTTCAAAATCCTCGCCGTCGTATGGCAGCACGTTGTCATTGAGGACGAATGCCAGCGCCTCCGCCGACACGCTCTTCGTGTAGAGATCACCGATCTCGCGTTCGGCGGCAAGGAGGTACGCCGACGATGAATCGGGGTTGCCGGCGTAGTGATGCAGCGCCCCCATATCCAGGCCATAGAGAACGCTGCTCTTCTCTCCATAGGCCTCCCGGTGCGAGCGCACCGTCTCGATCGCCTCGCCGTATTTCCCGGCGGCCATGCCGGCATCGACATCGCGGTAGAACGCCGTCGGCGCAGCACACGAGGCAAGAAGCAGCGAACACGCCGCGGCGGCAAGCCGCAGCGTGCCCATCATGATCGGATGCGGAGACATGCGATCGTCAGAACTTGCTGCCGCTCTGCGACACGAGCTTCTTCAGCTTCTTCTCGCCGATCCATGCTTTCCGGTTCGTCTCGATGTTGACGAGCTCGAGGTTGACCTGGTAGTACTTCACCTGCTGCCCGCCTTCGGCATCGATGATGCTGGTGATGTCGCCGCGCAGCATGAAATCCGCTCCGGTCTCCTGCTGGAATTTCTTCAGCGATTCGGCCGAGGAGAATTCCTGCTGGTCGGTCCGCTCATCGCGCACTTCCTGACGCTCTTCCTTGTTCGCCACGAAGTCCACACGGCCGGAGTTGATCAGCTCACGTTCGAGGTTCTTGATGAACGCGGTCGTGGCGATGTGCTCGGACGTCCGGTTGCGGACGGTCCCGACGATGACCACCGGCGTGCGTTTCTTGTCGCCTTTGAATTCGCCCAACCACGGCCGGGCCAGCACATCCTTGATCATCTCTTCCGCAACGAGGCGCGAATCCGTATCGTTCCAGTCGCCGCTCAGGTCGATCTGCTCATCGGGCTCGACGCGGGTGACGGTCCTGGATGCACCGCAACCGGAGAGCATCGACAACGCAAGAACCATGAAACCAACAGAGAGAAATCGGAGGGTGGTCACAGCATGTCTCCTTGCACTATTCATGAATGACGGGGCCTGTGGTGGTGTGACGCTTCAAGATAGCAAAATCGCGAGGAATCCTCAATGTTCGCGAAGCGGAGGGAGGCACAGCGGAGGAAGGCTCAGGCAGGGCGCCGGCGAAGGAGCAGGAAGCATGGCAGAAAACAAGAACGGGCAGGCCCGGGTCGGCGTTGCGCTTCTCCGGGCTGCCCGCAGGGTCACAGATCCACGATGTCAGACAGTCACGAGCGGTGGATTCACACCCAGCACAGAACCGATCGCATCCTTGAATGCCTCCTTTGGGAGGGCACCCATTGCCATCTGCGGCTGGCCGTCCTTGGGGACGAACAGCAGGGACGGAATGCTTCGAATGCCAAATATGGAGGCCAGTTCCTGCTCTTTTTCGGTATCGATCTTGTAGACGTTGATCTTACCGGCATACTCCTTCGAGAGCTCCTCCAGGATCGGCGCTACCATCTTGCACGGCCCGCACCAATCCGCGTAAAAATCGATGATACAGGGGAGTTCGCCTTCGTATTTCCACTCTTTGCTCTTCTCGAAATCGAAGATCTTTTCCTTGAACGACTGCATCGTAAGGAATTCCATCGGTCCCTCGTGATTCTGGCTGTTCGTGTGACCCGCACAGCGGGATGATCTGTAGATAAGATGCCGGGATAACCGGAAAGGGGTCAACCATGATACCCGGGACAGTGGCGTTTTCCGGGGGTCAGGAAGAGGGTCCCGCCGATCCGTTGTTCAGATCGATGATCTGCAGGTCACCGGCGTAGGGCTTTGAACTGACGGTGGTGATATGCTGCGCTTTCCGCACGAGCGCCTCGATGCGGCTCAGTTCATTCTTCAGGGCGGCCAGGTCCCGGCCGATGTCGGGCATGGATGCCAGTCGCGCGTCCCGCGAGAGTTTTGCGTGAAGGAGCGTGATCGCACTGAGCGGATTGCCTATCTCGTGAGCGAGAGAGCCGGCCATTTCCAGGACGGTGGCACGCCGGACCTGCTGCGCAAGTTCCTCTTCCAGCTTCTTGTTCCTGATCCCCACGCGGATCCGGACGAGCAGTTCCTCATTATAGAAGGGCTTGGGGAGGTAATCATTCGCCCCCTCATCCATGCCACGGATGAGGTCCTCTTTGCCACTCCGGCCCGTGACCATGATAACGTAGCGCTCACGGTGTTCCGCCGATGCGCGCATGCGCCGGATCAGGGCAACACCATCGGTATCCGGCAGCACCCAATCCATCAGCAGCACGTCGGGTTTGTCGGATACGATCTTGGCCCAGCCTTCCTGGCCGTCCCTGGCGGTTGTCACGTGGTAGCCGAGGGGACCGAGGAGCGCCACCATGCTCGCGAGGAAATCGTGATCGTCATCGATGATCAGAACCGAGACAGGGTCGTTCATTGCGCTGGTTCGCCTGGTGGTGGGGGGGAAGCGACGCCGAGTGCCGCACGGCAGCGGTCCGCGTATGATCGCGCGTGGTGGTTTCTCGGATCGAGGTGCAGGGCCCGTTCGAACCATGGGAGGGCTCCTTGCATATCCCGCTTCCCTTCGAAAAGCATCTGGCCGTACGTGTACACTGCGGTAGCATCGAGAGTGTCGAGAGCCACGGCTGTGCGGATACGGCCGAGCGCCGCATCCACATCGCCCCCGGCGAACAACACGATCGCAAGGTTGGTATGGGTTTCAGGATCAACGCTTCCCCACGCGATCGCCTTCTCATACGCGATGCGCGCGGCCGGCCCATTGCCAGCGATCGCCTCGGCGTTCGCGAGCACCGTCCACCGGCGGGCATTCGTGGAATCAAGGACGACCATCCGGGCGAATGCGTCGACGGCCCCGTGTACATCCCGGCGCTCGCGCCGGTAGTCGCCGACCTCTTCATACGCGATCGCCATGGCCCGCGGCGATATGGCGCGGAAGTCCAGAAGAGCATCGAACCTGAGCAGAGAACCTTCCCCGCGGGCATTCACACCGACCCATCCCGCCGTATGCACCACCGTGATGAGGGCCATGACCACAACACCCCGTGTGCGGGTCTCCGACGGCCCCATCATCGCGAGCCAGCCGGCTAGTCCGCCGAGCCCGATCACCGCTGCGCAGGGCGCGGCGAGGTCCCAATCCCTGCTCAGTCCCAATTCGAAATTATTCAGGAACAGCCAGAGCACCGGGGGTCCTGCGACCACGATCCAGAAGAACGTGCCGGGCGGACGATAGCGGGCTGGTACGAGGGCGCCAGCAAAGAGCCCGCCGGCGAGGACGAGCGCGAACGGTGACACCAGCAGGTGCAGGTTCAACAGATCGATCCAGTGCCAGAGGGAGAAGAGCGTGTAGCTCTCGTTCCACCCATCGGTCCCGCGCAGGGGGAGGAACGATCCCCCGTCTCTCAGGAACGTCGCCAGGAGCCGGGCGGGCGAGTACGACAACAGCACAAGAATGAGTGCGGCAGCAACAGCGGACCCGAGAACCGCCACCGCAAGATCCTTCCACCGTTTCCCGCGTGCGGCACCTCCCAGGAGCAACAGCAGGACGGGTGCAAAGAGCGCCATGCCGACATGGAGGAAGACGAGGACCACAAAGAGCACCGAGAGGGTGAGAAGGGAACCATGCCCTTCACGGACACGCTGCGCCGCCGCGATGAAGGCGAGCAGCATCACAAAGGCGGGCGCGTAGGTTTCCACATAACCAAAGAAGAGCATCGCGGCCCCGCTTCCCCCGATGAGCACCGACAGCGCAAGGCGTTCGCGTGCATCGGCTGCGAGAGGCCGTGTGAGGGTCCACACAACGGGGACTGCAGCCATGCCGGAAAGGATCGAAAGAGCCTGCCATGCGGCGAGCGCGGGATCCGCGGCACCGATCGACCGGGATACCTGGAACAGGAAGGCGGCGAGAAGGCCGGTGAAGGGTGCGGTCGGAAATGAAGCCGGGATATCGCCGGATGCGACCGCGACGGGAAGCGTACGCAAAACCAGATACCCATCGCCAAGGAAGAACGTCCGCTGACGGAAGGCCCAGAACAACACTCCCGCTGCAGCACACAGGACCACCCACAGGAGCATCGCCCGCAGGCGTGTCTGTGAAGAGAAGAGCACACCGCATCGTTGCAGGAAGGCCAGCACCCCGTCCTGCACCGCGGGAAGCAACGCTGATGCCATGAGGATGCCGAGGACGATCGGGACGGGAAGCGGCAGGAATCCCCAGAAGTGACCGCCCCAGTTCACGGCAGACGGGAACGCGCCGGCGAGACCGACGAAGACCAGGAGTGCGAGCCCGGTCCTGCTGATCACCGTGATGGATGGTCGTTGATCCGTATCCCCTCCGGTTTACAATCCCTCTTCCGATAGCAGATACACCAGCAGTGCTCCGGCGATCGCTCCGAGTTCGAGTTCACGCGGGTGCACGGCCTGAAGCGTATCGTTCGCCGAATGATGGAGATCGAAATAGCGGTGATGGTCCACCACAAGCCCGAAGCCAACCGCACCTGCGTTCACGATCGGCGAGACATCCACGCCGGCGTGGCCGGCGGAGATCTGTCCCGCACCGACAAGGTCCAGGACCGGGGCCCACCGCTTCACGCGTTCCACGGTTGCGCTGTCTGCCTGGACCGTGAATCCCCGCGGCGTGAATCCGCCACGGTCCGCTTCAATGGCGGCAACATGGTGTTCCGAAGCACGATGCGGGTGTGCGGCATACGCCGGGCCGCCGCGTGAGCCGTTCTCTTCATTCATGAACATGACGGCGCGGATCGTCCGCTTCGGCATGATCCCGAGTTCCTTGAGAAGCCGCAGCGCTTCGATCGCCTGCACGCATCCGGAACCATCATCGTGGGCACCGACGCCTTTATCCCAGCAATCCAGGTGTCCGCCGATGACGATCACGTCCTCGGGGTGTTCCGTTCCGCGCAGTTCCCCCATCACGTTCGCAGAAGGGGCATCAGGAAGGGTCTCACACGACAGGCGGAGCTTCACCCGCACCTCCGGGTCGCGTGCGGCCGCAGCGCTCAGAAGGTCCGCATCCCGGACCCCGATGGCAACGGCAGGGATCTTCGCGACGCCATCGGCGTACGACATCGATCCCGTGTGCGGCACATTGTCGTGGGCAAGCGTCACCGATCGGACGATCACGCCGACCGCTCCGGCGCGCGCCGCTTCGATGGCGCCCGCGGCCCGTTGATCCACCGCACCACCATACCCGGCGAAGGTATTCAGGAGGGCGGGATCCATGGGGCGATTGAAGAAGACGATCTTCCCTGCTGCACGGGACCCTGCGGCACGCAACTCGTTGAACGAACGCACTTCAAGGAGAGCGGCGCTGATGCCGGTGCGGGGCGTTCCGATGCTCCCGCCGAGAGCTGCGACGGCGAGCGTACGCCGATGGCCATCAGCCTCGATGAGGAACGCTTCCTCGGTCGAACCACGCACCCAGTGCGGCACCATCACCGACTCGGCACGCACGTTCACGAACCCATACCTGCGCATCATCGCAGCGGTCAATGCTACCGCCTTCGCCGCACCCGGCGATCCGCTCAACCGCGGCCCGCACGTGGTGGTCAGTTCCGCGAGGAGCGTGTAGGCATTGTTCCCGGTCAACCCCGCGCGGAGAAGCAAACGCGCGAGGGAATCCGCCGGTGGTGACCCGGCAGCGGCAGGCATGGCCCACCCGCACAGCAGCGCACTGATGCAGCAGGCGAGGGCGATACGCGATCGATGACGGTGGCGTGCGGCCATCACTTGCTGTACCGGCGCCGGATGGTCGGGATCAAATATTCTTCGAACGCCCGCTTCTGGTCGTAGGCCGGTGACAACCCCCAATCGCGGCGTGCGGCCTCATCATTGACATCCTCCGGCCAGGAATCGACGATCGCCTGCCGCTTGTCATCGGGCAGGAACGCGATCGACGCGCCGGGGAACGCCGACAGGACGATATCGCGGATCTCGCCGGCGGAGGGGCTGAAACTGGTGATGTTATACACGGACTGTGTGAGCGACGATACCGGGGCCTGCTGGAGCCGCAGCATGGCGGTGATGGCATCCGGCATTGCCATGAACGGGATCCGGACATCCTCGCGCACGAAACAGGCGTACGGCTTTCCCTGGGCTGCGGCGTGGAGCATCTCGGGGGCATAGTCGCTCGTCCCCCCGCTCGGAACCGTCTCGGCGCTGATCAAACCCGGGAATCGGATGGAGCGGAAATCCACGCCGGCCTTTTCGGCATCCGCCGCAAGCTGACGGTAGTGGTGCGAGTAATACCGGCCGAGGTGCTCGCAATACAATTTATTGCATCCGTACATCGTCACAGGCGTCGTCCATTCATTCTCCCGCACCCGCCCTGCCGCACGCTTCTGCGCCACCGATGGGAGGCCGTAGACGGCGATCGAACTGGGAAAAAGGAACTGCACCGGCGCACCCTGCCAGCGCGATTGTTCGATGGCGAGCTTGAGCAGGAACATGGTGCCTTCAACGTTCACGCGGTGCGCCGCTTCGGGTGTGAATTCGGCGCGCGTCGAGAGCAGCGCGGCGAGATGGAAGATCGTGCGGATCTGATATTCGCTGGCCAGGCGCTCGAGCAGACGCGAATCCAGGATATCGCCCACCAGCGTGGTGCCGCAGTGGGCTTTCAGGTCGTCATCAATGGGGCGGACATCCATGGCAATGATGTGGTGGCCACCGGCAGCGGACAGGCGTTCGATAAGGCCGTGCCCCATCTCGCCGTTCGCTCCGGTCACAAGTGTCGCGGGCGTACGAATAGTGTCAGGCATAGACTGTTACGGTCAGTTAGTGGTGGTGGAGATCCTGGTGAGAACGGAGACCGCTCAGCGAGAGCGACGGAGCTGATCATTGAGGCGGGAGCGCGCCCCACCCGGAGGCATCTTGGAGCGCTTCTCTTCCGGCGTCGTGAGATACTGGATCCATTCCTTCAGTTCACTCACGGGTCGCGCCTTGCGAAGGAATCCTTCGGTGCGCGGATTCTGGACGGCATCCAGCGTGTGCTGATCGTCGAATGCAGACACGAACAGGAACGGGACATTGGTGAACTCCGGCGTCGACCGCACCTTGCGGTGGAACCGGATGCCGTCCAGGACCGGCATATAAATATCGGAGATGACCAGATCGACCGGGTTCTGTGACAACTTCGTGAACCCGTCCTCGCCATTCTCGGCGACGAGCACAGTGTACCCTTCGCTCACAAGAACGTTCTTGAGCACGAGCCGGTATTCAGGCTCATCATCCACTACGAGGATCGTCATGGTCGTACCTTGTACGGTCGTGGGGATTGGAACTAGTTGCCCCCGCAGTTCTCTTCACACCCGCCGCATTTGTCCTTTTTCATCTTGTCCTTCTTCACCTGTGCCGGCTTCACAGCCTTCTTTTCGAGAGCCATGCCGCACTTCGAGCACTTCCCGGCCTTCGCCGAGGTCTCTTCGGGGTGCATCGGGCACACATACGAGTCTGCGACCTGCTGCACGGCAGGCTTCTTCGCTTGTTTCGGAGCTCCCTGCTGCTGGGCCGCAAGCGGCACCACTGCAGACAGCATCATCCCTGCGATCACACACACCGCCACGATTCTCCGCATACGTCTTGTCTCCTGCTGATGAAAAGATCACGACTCCCGGCACGAAGCCGGCGTTGAGGTAATGTACAACATGCCCTGCTTACACGCAACTTTGGTATAGTCGAGGCACCCGGGGCGTCAACGCACAGGTGGTCTCGTACGGGATCGTCCCGGTATGCGAAGCCACGTCCCAGGCCGTGATGCGCTCCCCTCCACTCACCCCCAGAAAGATCACGTCATCGCCGACGGCGATCTGCGCATTCCCGCTCACATTGACCATAAGTTGGTCCATACAGATCGTCCCGATCACAGGATACCGCCCACCCCGTATGATCACCTCTGCCTTGCCCGTTAAAAGCCGCGAATATCCGTCCCCGTACCCCATCGGTACCGTGGCGATCCGGGCCGGCCCTCCTGTAAAATACCGCCTCCCGTAGGAGATCGATGTCCCGGAAGGCACATCTTTCAAAAATGCCACGCGTGAAACCAATGAGAGCGCGGGCTGCACGGGATAACGCTCCGGCATACGGTGCCCGGGCGGATATCCGTACAGCATGATCCCCGGTCGCACCATGTCAAAATAGGATCCCGGCAGGGTCATGATCGCACCGCTGTTCGCCATGTGCCGCTCGGGAACCTCGATGCCCGCACGCCGCACACCCTCCAGAAACGACGAGAATCGCTCGAGCTGCTGTAGAGCGAATGCCTGGTCGGCGTCCTCGCTCGTCGCGAAATGACTGTACACTCCCGAGAGCGTCACGTGGTGCGAGCGCGCCGCACGGAGGACCAGCTCCATTGCATATTCAGCGGGGAGGCCCAATCGCCCCATACCGGTGTCGACCTTGACCTGCACAACGGCTCGCTTCCCCATGCGCCGCACCTCCTCCTCGATCACATCGAGGATCGCGGGCTCCGTCACGGTCAACGTCAGATCCTGTGCGATCGCATCGCGAAGCGCATCCCTGGCGGGAGATTCGAACACGAGAATGCGCTGGCCATAGCCGGCCGACCGGAGCTCCAACCCCTCATGGACACGGGCCACGCCGAAATCGGTGATCCCCCACGCTCCCGCTTCGCGAGCGAGATGGAGCATCCCATGGCCATAACCATTGGCCTTGATGACCGCCATGATACGTACGCGCGGGCCGATGTACGAACGGACCGCTTCGAGGTTGTGGCGGAAAGAGGCGCAGTCCACGACTGCGCGGGGGGCGGGAAGAGCGTTCATGAGTGGTTCCATGGGGAAATATCGAGAGGAATTGTATGACTTTCAAGCGATTGCTATTGTAGCCCCGGTTGCGTAAG
Organism: Ignavibacteriota bacterium; assembly: GCA_016707525.1. Lineage (NCBI taxonomy): Bacteria > Pseudomonadati > Ignavibacteriota > Ignavibacteriota bacterium. The sequence continues at coordinate 125,438 of JADJHP010000014.1, read as the reverse complement.
TTTTCACCCGTACGAAGAACCATAGACTCTCTTCTGTGCCATTGTGTGAAGGATATCGTATGCGCCGCTTCGCAGCAGCCTGTATCGCGATCATCATTCTCGTTGCCCCGGCCCCCGGGCAAAGGAAGCCATTTGCCATCGCGGACCTCTACCGCCTCAAAGGGATCGAAGACCCACAATTCTCGCCGAACGGCAGCCAGATCGCTTTCGTGGTACGGGAGAGCGACCTTGCGAAGGGGACCACGAACAGCGAGATCTACCTTATCCGGACCGATGGCTCGGGGTTGCGCCGGATGACCAACGATCCCGCATCGGATAACCATCCCCGATGGTCACCGGATGGAACGACATTGCTCTTCGTCTCCACCAGGAAGAACGGCGCGCAGGCGTGGGCTCTCCCTGTCGGCGGCGGCGAACCGCGTCAGCTCACGGAGTTCTCGGCCGGCGTCGGCGATCCGATCTGGTCCCCGGATGGCACACAGATCCTGTTCGCGAGCGATGTGTACCCGGATTGCGGAGCGAGCGATAGCTGTAACAAGGCCACGGCGAAGTCCGCGGAAACCGGACCGCTGCAGGCATATATGGCGGACGGCCTTCTCTATCGTCACTGGACCTCCTGGAAAGAAGGGAAGACCTCGCATCTCCTTGCGTTCCATGTGGAAGCAAAGACCTACACCGATCTCACGCCCGGCACGCATGACGCGCCGACGTTCGCGTTGGGCGGCACCGGATTCACCTACTCCCCCGACGGCAAGGAAGTGTGCTTCGTAGCGAACCATGAGAAGTTCGAAGCCGAAACGACCAACAAGGACCTGTGGGTGGTTCCCACCGGCGGCGGCCCTCTGAAGAACATCACCGCAGCGAACCGGGCATATGACGGCGACCCATCCTATTCCCCGGATGGCAAGAGCATCGCGTTCCGCACCCAGAGTGTTCCAGGATATGAAGCTGACCGTTTTGCGATCGCGGTGATCGATCGCGCCACGGGAGCGATCACCCGGAAGGCCGACGACTTCGACAACTGGGTCGTCGATGTACAGTGGGCACCCGACAGCAAGAGCCTGTTCTTCACCGCCGAGGTGCAGGGGCATGTACCCTTGTACCGGCTGGACGTGGCGTCGGGCGCGTACAAGCAGGTGATCGATGTGAAGACCATCGATAGCTATGCCATTGCTCCCACGGGCGACCGGATCGCATTCGTCCGCCGCGCGATCGGTGCACCGCCCGAGCTCTGGGCCTGCGGCACAGACGGCAAGAATCCGAAGAGACTGACCACATTCAACAAGGCGATCGAGGAAGAAGTGGACATCCGCCCGGCCGAGGAACTCTGGATCCCCTCGCCGACCGGAAGGAAGATCCACACGTTCGTGGTGAAGCCCCACAATTTCGATCCCACGAAGAAGTACCCGCTCATCCTGAATGTCCATGGCGGGCCGCAGAGTCAGTGGGCCGATGCGTTCCGTGGCGACTGGCAGGTCTATCCCGGGTCCGGGTATGTCGTCGCATTCCCGAACCCGCACGGCTCCACGGGCTACGGACAGGATTTCACCGCGGCGATCTCGAAGGACTGGGGCGGCAAGGTGTATGAGGACGTGATGGCGGTGAGTGACTCGCTCGCGCGACTGTCGTACGTGGATGCGGACAGGATGGGCGCCATGGGCTGGTCCTATGGTGGCTACATGATGATGTGGCTCGAAGGGCACACCACGCGCTTCAAGGCACTCGCGTCGATGATGGGGGTCTACAACCTGAAGGCCATGCACGGCACCACCGAGGAACTCTGGTTCCCCGAGTACGACCTCGGAGGGCTCCCCTGGGAGTCACCGCTGTATCAGCGGTGGTCGCCGAACAATTTTGTCAAGGACTTCGCAACCCCCTGCCTCGTCATCACCGGTGAGCGCGATTACCGGGTGTCGTACACCCAGAGCCTGGAATTCTTCACCGACCTGCAACGACGCCGTGTTCCGTCGCGCCTCATCGTGTTCAAGAACGATGGGCACTGGCCGGGTGCGGTGAAGTCGATGCCCTTCTATTATAATGCACACCTCGACTGGTTCCACACGTACCTCGGTGGAGAGCCGGCGCCCTACGATATGACACGAATGATCCGCAACCAGGCCTACGAGAAGAAATGAGCGAAGGGACTCCAAACCAGGAGGATACGCCCGGCCGCGCATGGGTAGTGGCCGCCGATATGGGCTATGGCCACCAGCGCGCGGTCTATCCGCTCCGTGGCATCGCGGAGGGAGGCATCATGACGGTCGGCCGCAATGATGCCGCGTCGCGAACCGAACGACGGCTGTGGTCGCGCATGCTCATGGCCTACGAAGGCCTCTCGCGCGCGCACGGCATACCGGTGATCGGTAAACCGATCTTCAGCCTTCTCGACAGCCTGCTGCGGATCCCTTCCTTATACCCGATGCGCAATCTGTCGCACCGGACCTTCCAGGTGCAACTGCTCACGTCGCTGGTGGACAAGGGGCTCTGCCAGGGGATGCTGGAAAGGATCGGAGCACGAAAGCTCCCGGTGGTCACATCCTTCTTTGCTCCCGCCATCGCCGTGGATTCCAGAACGGACCACCGGATATTCTGTATCATCTGCGATGCGGATCTGAACCGGGTGTGGGTCGCCGCGCAGCCGTGGAAGAGCCGCATCGTCTACTTTGCGCCCTGCGGCAAGGCCGCACGCCGCCTCCGCGCGTATGGCGTCCCGGAAGATCGCATCCTCCTCACCGGGTTCCCCCTCCCCGACGAATTGGTCGGCGGACGCGACATGACCGCACTCCGGAGCATACTGGGGCGGAGGCTGCGGGCGCTCGACCCTGCGTCGCGCTTCTGGCCGATGCATGACCGGAACCTCGAGCACTACCTCGGGCCGGAGAACTGCAAGGCAGACCCCCATCACATTCTGACGATCACGTTCGCCGTGGGCGGCGCGGGGGCACAGAAAGAGATCGGCGCACGCATCGTTGCAAGCCTCCGGAACCGCATCAAGGCAGGCGGACTCCGGTTGAACCTTCTGGCAGGGACGCGGCCGGAAGTACGCGATTACTTCTATGCCGTGAAGGATGCCCATGCGCCCGGCGCACCCGGACTTCAGGTGATCTTCGCGGACACCCTCGACGAATACTTCACCCGGTTTTCGGAGACCCTCAAGGAAACGGACATCCTCTGGACGAAGCCGAGCGAACTCTCCTTCTACGCCGCACTCGGTTTGCCGATCATCATGACCCCCGCACTCGGATCGCAGGAGAAGTTCAACCGGCGATGGCTCCAGGAGATCGGGGCAGGCATCCGTCAGGAGGATCCGGATTTCGCGGACGAGTGGATCTTCGACAAACTGCGGGACGGCATCTTCGCCGGGCTTGCCTGGTCGGGCTTCCTCCGGGCACGGAAACTCGGGCTCTACCGGATCCAGGAGGTCCTCCGTACCGGCGTCCTTTCTCCGGAATCATCACCTATCATGCGCTGACCATGGCTGGCACCGACGTTCCTGTCACGACAGCGATACGCATGCTGCGCGATCTGAAGATCCCGCACACGCCACACCTGTATCCATTCGAAGAGCATGGGGGCACCGCCCATGCATCAGCGTCGTTGGGGGTGGACGAGCACTGTGTGATCAAGACCCTGGTCATGCAGACCGAAGAACGGAAGCCCCTCGTGGTGCTCATGCACGGCGACCGGGAGGTATCGACCAAGCAGCTTGCCCGGGCGATCGGTGCGAAGCGTGTGGAACCATGCGATCCGGCCACGGTGACGAGGCTGACGGGGTACATGGTCGGTGGTGTGAGTCCGTTCGGGACACGTACGCGACTGCAGGTGTACGCCGAGAGCACCATCCTTGCTCTGCCCCGCCTGTTCATCAATGGTGGTAAACGAGGGTTCCTTGTCGAGATCCTCCCACAGCACCTTGCGGCAACACTCTCCCCCGTCCCGGTGGAGGTCGCCGTCGCACCCTGACCGACGTCACCGTGCGAAAATGCACGAGCCTTCACCCATCACAAAACGTGACACAGCGCACACGCCTTCAATTTCGATTGCTTTCTGTTGTGTTTCGTCCTTCGGAGTTGTATCTTTCTGGTGACACGTTGTGAACTCCCCGCCATTCCAGGCTGTTACACATTCAGGTGACTATGCTCCCGGTCTCCACACCAGGACCGTCGTTTGCTGGAGGGTATTCTTCTTCCGGCCGTCAGATGATGAAGGTCTTCACGGTCACGATCATCGACGACCGCCAGGAGCGCGGGAAGGGAACGGAAGTGCGGCAGCTGCAGAGCAGGCAGCACCGGAGAACCACCATGTACGACAGGTTCGCGCGGGCGATCACCAGCGCGATCCCGCCGATGATCGACATCCGCATCTGACATCACACGGGCAACCCGATGGAACACCTGTTTTCCATGCAGCCGTATGAAGCAACCACCGAGCGCATCACCATCTCGGTCCGTCCGATCTATCTCGACGGACAGTCGGATGTCATCGGCAAGAAATTCGTCTTCGCCTATTTCATCCGGATCGAGAACAACAGCACCCAGCCCGTGCAGCTTCTCCGGCGCCACTGGTTCATCCGGAATGCGGTCGAGGCCCTGCGCGAAGTGGAAGGCGAAGGAGTGGTGGGCCAGCAGCCGGTGATCCATCCGGGCAAGGCACACGAGTACAACAGTTATTGCGTCCTGGACACGTTCGAAGGAACGATGGAAGGGACCTACCTGATGCGCCGCCCCAACGGGGAATTATTCTATGTCGTCGTCCCCCGCTTCACCCTGCGGGCCATGGCGAACTGATCAGGGGCTCTGTCGCCGACGGAGGAGGGCCCCGGCGCCGCCGGGAACTCCGCCAGAACGGAGCGTGTTGAGAGGCTGATGAACGAAACGTACCGCAGAATGCTCCGGGCCAAGATCCACCGCGCCACGGTCACCGAAGCGAACCTCCACTACGAGGGAAGCATCACCATCCCTCCTGACCTCCTCCGTATCTCCGGCATCGCCGAATACGAGGCAGTGCACGTCTGGAACGTCACCCGTGGGACACGGTTTGAGACCTATGCCATCCTCGGCGAGGAAGGCGAACGGTCGATCTGCGTCAACGGCGCCGCCGCACATCTTGCTGGCCCCGGCGACCTCGTGATCATCGCCGCCTTCGCTGACGTCCCCGAATCACAGGTTGCCACCTTCCGCCCCACCGTGGTCTTCGTGGACAGCGCGAACACGATGACCGAGGTCGGGCCGGAATTGCCGGGCCCGCAGACACACGTCCGGGGGTGTTGAAAGAAAAATGAAAAACGGGGGAAGGTGGCATACCACCCTCCCCCGTTCTCCGTCGTCCCTCTCCCTTGCCGCTCCCCTACTCCTGTTCCTCCAGCTGTTCGGCCTCGACAACCTTCCCTTCCGTCGTAAGATGGAACGGGTTCGCGAAGGACTCCGTCTCAGTCTCATTACGGAAGACGGTCAACTCCGGCTTCGTCAGTGCCGCCGCGATCTTCTCTCCACTCGTCTTCCCCGGATCGAAGTACACGAGACCGGAAGGAACATCCAGATAGCGCGTGGACAGCCGCACGATGCCACTGTCGGCCGACAGATGGCTTGACAGCGAACCGAGATAGCGGCGCAACGGCGCCGCATCAGCCTCGGGCATCGGGAAGACCCATACCTTCAACCGGGCTGGCGTGTAGGTCTCATAATCGTTGAACTCACGATCGTACGGGCGGAAGATCCGCTTGCGGTAGTCAGGGATCCCGATGAAACCCGCCTCCGTCCCTTCGTCCTCGCAGATGAACGGAAGCGACAACTTCTCCTCGCCGGTCGGCTTCTTCACCGTGATCTCGTCCGCCTCGATGAGCCCACGGATGCCCTGGCGGTCCAGTTTGGAGGGATCGTAGAAGATCGTCGTCATCACGGGTTCGCCATACCGCGTTTCAAAACCATAGACACCCGGTTTGTCGCGTAGCGCGTAGACCAGATTGTTGAAATCGATCAGATCGAACAGCTTATTGATCCCGATCTCCATCACCGCGAGGGAATCGGGGATGGCTCCCTTGAGCTCCCGCACCTTCTGCCGCGTCGGCGTGAACAACGATGCCCGCACCCCGGCTTCGCTGATCTCTTCCGGGTTGTAGTACACACGGACGGAATGCGAGCTGGCATACGCGTCAAGTCCATAGATGCCATGCACGGTCGCGAGTTTCTGCTTCACGGACATCGCACTGCCGTAGCACTTCACGTTCTTGAGACCCGACATCTCGAACGTCCTGACCGTTGCGAGGGAATCGATCCCCCCCCACCGCTCCGTGACGGTCGTGAGTTCGAAATACGATGAGGCACCCAGGCTCAGGCCAACGAGCAGCACCACCGACGCGGGCGCGAGATACTTCATCCAGGAACGCTGCCGCCGTGAGATCGTCAACGCGTTCTTCATCGGACACGCGTAGACACAATCCATACACAGGTTGCAGTCTGAATGGCGGACGGCAGTATACGATGAGATCTCAATGCCCTGTGGACACTTGTCATCGCAGAGTCCGCAGTCCGTGCATACCTCTGCAACCCGTTCGATCTTCGGCAACGGAAGAATGTAGCTGCGGAGCTTGACCACTTCGGTGAGGGCGCCAACAAGGACGATCCCGGCCAGCAGCCAGACGTACCCGATACCGGCACCCAGCAGGTTCGCCACGACGAACACGGCGATCAGAGCCGCGACGGGGACGACATTCAGAAAGATGTTGCTCAGCGCGCCCAGCGGACAGAGATACTTGCACCAGAACAGGCGGTAGACAACCGTCCCGCTAATGGTGATGACGGTCGCCAGGATCGCATAGAGCAGATTGATGTCTGTGTTCTTGAACAGGTTCGCCACAGCAAAATACGGTTCGAACTCCTTGCAGAAGAGCTCGCTCGAGGTCATGGTGAAGTAGATGGTGAGGAACAGGAGCACGTACTTGAGGGCGCGCAGCGGACGGTCCACCTTCGCCGGGATCTCCCGCCGGATCTTCAGCTTCTCGCCCAGCAGGCCAAGCCATTCGGTGACCGAACCGATGGGACACAGATAGCTGCAGAACAACTTCCCTATCAGGACCACCCCGAGCAGCAGGCCGAGGCCCACGGCGATCTGCACTTCATTCATCGTACACGACATCGAACCAATGTTCAGATAACTCGCCAGGGACGAGAGCCCGCCGAACGGGCAGTACGCCTCAAAATCCGCCACGTACCCGCCGCCAAAGAGCGGGCGGACGGCGACATAGCCGATGAGGGCCAGGATGAGGATCTGAAACCCGGTCCTGATGGGATTACGGTACTTCCACTTTGTTGCCATGCGTCCTTTGTCCTTTCATGTGCATCGTTGGGCGGGCATCCCCCCGCTCGAACCGCCCGGGTCACAACTTCGCTTTGATCGCATCCAATGTTGTCTGATCGATGGGTCCATCCACGACGATCCGGAACCTGTTCAGGGTCAGATACTTCCGTGCGATGCGCATCAGGTCCTCACCCGTCACCGCGTTCAGCCGGTCTGCCTTCCGGTCGAACATATCCAACGGCTGCTTCTCCCTGAGCATCGTGAAGACCTGTGTTGCGACGTCATCCGGCGTTTCAACGATCATCGGCAACAGTCCCAGCTGCCGGTTCCGTGCCGCTTCGATCTCTTCCGGTTTCAATCCGCCGGCGAACAGCTTCCTGATCTCCGCAAAGATGCCGGTGATGACGCGTTCAACGTTCTTGGGGCCGGTCTTGGTATTCATCTTCCAGTAGCCGATCGTTCCGGACGGACACCAGACCTCGCTCTTCAGGCCGTAGATCAGTCCCTGCTTGTCCCGCAGTTCCACGCCGATACGCGAGGTCAGCGCGCTGGAAGCGAGGATCGAATTCAGCATGGCAATGCCCTCGCGCTCGTCCGGCAGCACGGTATTGACAGGTGCGAACCCGATATTGATGGTGCACTCGGTGTAGTCCTTCTCCGGAAAAGCAGTGATCTCGTTGCCTGTCAATTCTGCCACCGGGGGGACCAGGTGCACGGGAGGTGGGGACCCATGGGCCTGCCAGGCGCCGAAATTCTTGTTCGCCAGGTCACGCAGTGCCGCGGCCGGCATGTCGCCCATCACCACCAGGGTCGTCCGGTCGGGCCGGAAGTACTTCGCGTGGAGGTCCGCAAGGTCCTCCCGCGTGATGCTGCGGAGGGAGGCTTCGGTGCTGTTGGTTTCCGCATATGGATGGCCGGCGAACAGGGCGTTGAACATATGGTAGAATGCGGCCATACCGGTCTTTTTGAACCTGTCGCGGGCGGAGATCATATGACGATGCCGCAGATATTCGATATCGCCAGCCCTCAATCCGGGTTGCGTCACCACATCGAAACCGGTCTCCATCATCTCGGCGGCATTCTCATTCAGGGCATATCCCTGAAAGGAAAAGCTGCGCGATGTTCCCGCGACCGTGAAACTGAACGGCAGGAACGCCATCCGGCCGGTGAGTTCCTCATACGTGCGCGATGTCGTGCCCCGGTTCATGGCATCCGTGAGCAGCGTGCCGATGCCGGGTTTGCCGCCCGGGTTGGCTTCCGGCATGTTCCCCGTCTCGATCAACCCGCCGATGAATACCGCCGGGGTGAGATGATTCTCGATGACGTACACCGGGATCCCGTTGTCCAGTTGCATCCGGTGCACCTGGGGGGCGATCGGCCTGGGCCTCACGAAGTCATCCGCTACCGGGAGGGGAGTTGCCAGCCGGACTGCCGGGGGAGGGTTGAGGTAGTTCCAGACCTCCTGCCAGCCGGGATCGGGAACGGTGCCATCAGCCCCCTCCTCCCCTTCCTGTGCCGCTTTTCTGACAGGCTTCTTCGCGCCGGGTTTGGGTTGCAGGAAACCGACGGTGACCTGGTTCCGCTGGAAGTACTTGGTCATCACATCCTGGATCTGCGACGGCGCCACACCTTTGATCCTTGCGTCGAACACATCATACAGATCCCATCCGAAGAACGCTTCGTACCTGCTCAGGCGGGTGCCGATATCCGGGTTCTTCACGTACTCCGTGACCTGTGTGAAACGGTAGCGGTTCTTCACCTTCTGGAGTTCATGGCCGTTCACCGGCTCCCGCTGCATCTTCTCGATCTCCTCCCACACCATCGCTTCGGCACGATCCACATTGCTGTCCGGCAGCACACTGACGCTGATCGAAAACAGACCGGGATCTTTCGTCATGCCCATACCGCCGGCCGCCCCTGTGGCGATCTTCGCCTGCTCGATGAGGCGTTTGTGGAGCCGCGCATCGCGGCTTCGCTCACAGAGGATCATGCCGGCCAGCCGGAGCGGTGCCGCATCGGTATCGGCGTACGTCGGAACGTGGAACGCCATGCGGAGTGACGGCGAGGACACATCGCTGTGCTGCAGCGTGAAGGTCTTTCGCACACGTTGGGGCTGATCGACGCCCCACGTTGCCGGGACCGCCGGCCCCCGCGGGATCCTGCCGTAGTACTTCTTCGCCATCGCGACGATCTCATCCGTGGCAAAATCGCCCACAAGGACCAGGAACGCATTGTTCGGCGTATAGAAGGTGCGATAGTACGTGAACGCTTCCGCACGCGTCATCCTGCTCAGGTCCGCCGGCCACCCGATGATCGGGTCGCGGTTCGGGTGGCTCTGGTATGCCACGCTGTTCATCGCCTCCGCCATCACACCCTGTGCAGAGCTCTCCGTGCGCATCCGGCGTTCCTGCTTGATCACTTCGAGTTCGGAAGCGAATTCCGTGGAATCGAAGATGGCATTCTGCATCCGGTCTGACTCGATCTCCATGGCCAGGCCGATCCGGTTGGCAGGCAGGTACTCATAGTAGCTGGTCATGTCGTTCGCCGTGAACGCGTTGAACACGCCGGCATTGTCGGTGATCGCACGGGAAGCTTTGCCCTTGCCGTATGCCGGCGTCCCCTTGAACATCATATGTTCCACGACGTGCGATATCCCGGTGATGCCGAGGCGTTCATTCCGCGAACCCACGCGGTAGGTGAGCTGATGGTAGATGAGGGGGGCAACGTGCCGCTCCATCGTGAGAATGACCAGGCCATTGTCCAGCTGGTGCCGATAGACCTTTCCCTCATCATACGATGCGGGTGCGGCGATGGCAACGGATACAACAAGACACACTGCTGCCAGTGTGATACTGTGCTTCATCATGAAGAGTACTCCAGGAGAACGGTTGGCGCAGGATGCGCCGGAATTGCCCGGCCGGAGGGCACGGCGGCAATGCCGCCGTGCCCCTCCACCGGAGAATACACGCACACACTTACCTGACGAGGGCCATCTTGCGGGTTTCGGTAGAGTTCCCGGCGGTCAACCGGTAGAGATAGATGCCTGTGGCAAGGCCACGCGCATCGAACCGCACGGTATGGCTCCCCGCTTCGAACATCGTCCCGCTGACCGGGGCTGCAACGCGTTGGCCGAGCATAGTGAAGATCACCAGATCGACCTTTGCGGCATGGGGCAACGTGAAGCGCACCGACGTGGACGGATTGAACGGATTCGGATAATTCTGGTCCAGAGCGAAGCGGCCCGGGATCGCATTCTCGTCACCCACCGCCGTCGGCGCCGCAAGAGTCGTCAACGTCGCGCTCGTGCCGCTGACCCACGGGTCGCCATTGCCATCGACCGCAACGGCATTCTGCGTGTCGGTGTGGAGTGCTGCATCAGCGATCTGCGCCCAGGTGTCGCCCCCATCGGTGGTCTTCAGGACCTGGCCCTTACCGACAGCATAGCCGGTCGTTGCACTGGAGAATGCCAGTCCGTTCAGGGCGATGGCCGCGGGACTGGAGACGTAATTCCAGTTCGCACCGCCATCGGTGGACTTCAGGATGATCGTATCGCCGACCGCGATCGCGGTCGTGGCGTTCAGGAATGCCACTTTACGAAGGGTGGAGACAGAACGTGCCGCCGGGACATTATTGAACGTCGCAGCCGACCAGGTGGATCCACCGTCGGTGGTGAAGGACGCAACACGGCCGGCGCCGACCACGGCACCCACGGTGCTGCTGCCGAACGCCACGCCGCGCAGGGCCTTCGCGACCACTGCCGGTTTCGTTGACCACGTCGCACCGCCATCGGTGGTCTTGTACACGACCCCGTTCGTGGAGCTGAGCTGTCCGACAACGAATCCGAGGTTGTCATTCACGAAGTGGATGCCGTAGTTCGACACTGTTGCGGCCGTCGTGTCCGGAAGGACCATCGTCCAGCTCGATCCCGCGTTCGTGGTCTTGAAGACCATGCGGTAGGATCCTGTGACGAATCCCATGGTGCCATTGACGAAATAGATGTCATTGAAATTCGGCGACATCTTGCTCGCATACGCGAACGATGCTTTCCAGGACCCACCGGTATTCGTGGTCTTCACGAAGAGCCCGTCGAACCCGGCACCGAATGCCGTGGATGCCGTCGGGAATTGCAGATCATAGATCGTCGTTCCCGGGATCCCTGATCTCAGTTCCCAGCTGGTGCCGAAGTCGGTCGTCTGCATGATCACACCGCTCGCACCGGTCGCCGTAACGGTATTGCCGCTGCCCGCGAGGCTGTTCAATGTTGCACCGCACGGAATATCGATCGGGACCCACGTCCGGCCACTGTCTGCGGTCCGCGCCGCAATGCTCCCCCGCGACGCACCCCCGACACACAGGCCGTTCGCCGCATCCTTGAACCACACGCCATAGGCATTGTCATAGAGTCTGTTCGCAGTTTCCTGTACCAGGTGCGACCAGCTCTCGCCTCCGTTGGTGGTCTTCAATTGGATGCTTGGCTGCGCACCCACCAGCGAACCCCAGCCGACCGCGTACCCGAGCAGGGAATCCACCATAGTGACACCACGGATATCGGACCGCGTGTACGTCGCGCCGCTCAGCGTCGGGGCCGGCGCCGCTGTCCACGTCGAACCATTCTTCGTGTAGTAGAGCGTCCCCGTGCTCTTGCCAACCGCAACACCACGGTCCGCGCCCGAGAAGGCCATATCGATCATGTTGCTGGCCGCCACCACGAGATCCTGAACCCACGTCGCCCCGCCGTCCGTGGTCCGGAGGATGCGGCCGTTGGTGGATGAGAGTGTGCTGAGCACCCATCCCTTACTGGCATCAGAGAAATAGACCGCACGGATCACCGCGCCGGTGTCCGGCAGCGTTGCGTTCAGCACGAGCCGGGACCATGTCGCGCCGCCATCCGTGGTCTTGTAGAGTTTACGGGAGGAACTCCCGATGTATCCTTCGGTCGCCGTGCGGAAATACACGGAAGCAAGGTTGCCGAGCGTGTCGTTGGCACTGCTCACCCAGGTGGCACCGCCATCCGTGGTTTTCAGCACCACACCCTTCGATCCTACGGCCCAAGCGGTGGTCGCGTTCACATAGTGGACATCATTGAAGCTGATGCCGGGATACGTTGCAGACAACCCGGTACGCCATCCATCGGCGGCGGCAGACGAGATGACGCCGACAACGAGCACCACCAGAAAACTCACAGCCGAGTAGAGCTTGTTCATGATGCTTGCCTCCTTGTGTTGGTGTTAGGTTACAGTTCTACAAGCCTGAACAGCAGCATCGCCGACAGGTCATCCCGGACCGTGGCGGCACCAGTGCTGCGGTGCGTATAGCGGGTCACCCATTCGACGTGCGCGATACTGCCGAGCGGCACGGCGATGCCCGCACTGACGCTCTGTCCGGACACCTCGCGTCCGCCCGAGCGGACATCCACTCCCATGCCGCCGAAGGAATAACTGGCGCGGAGCGTGCCGATCCCGCTGATCGGCACCTCCACACCGGCCTGCACCCGGAATTCTCCGGTGCGGACAATGGCGTACCGGTTGTCGATGTACTTGGAGGAATCGGTGTGTACGAATGTGTACTCGCCCTCGACGGCGACGAGTGTCCCTCCATCGTCCAGCCCGAGCGATGCGCCAAGTCCAAGAGCGGTTTCCGCTCCTTCAGCATCCCACACGAGAAGATCCATCGACGGATACTTCGACCATTCCCGCTGGAAGCGGTGCGACACTCCGCACCCGATGGTCATCTTCGGCGCAACCAGCAGGCGAGCCCGGGCAGCAGCCTCATACCATGTTCGTTGCGCAAAGCCATCCTCGAACTCGATCTCGTCCGAGATCTCCACCAGGTCACGGGTCCGCGATAGCCCCGCCACGCCATACGCACCAACGTGCAGGCCCTCCATCGGTATCCATGACGCCTGGACACTGTACTCCTCACCGGTGCGACGCACCGTCTGATCGATCGCGGCGTCCCTGCGAAGCCGTGCGACACTTTCGCCACGGTAACGGAACACCTCAACCTCGAGCAGGTCTTCCCTGTCACAGTTGATCCGCTCCTGATCGTCGAATGGTCGGATCGTAACACCAAGAGCAAGGCCGTCACCCGCATCGTACGCGACCCCCGCAGAACCATGGATGCTCCGGAACAGGCTCTTGGCGTTCGTGGGCAGGTCCTTGAGCCCGTCCTGCAATGCATACCCCAGCTCTGCACCGATGATCAGGTCCGGAAACAACTCATAGGAATACGTGAACGCGACCGACGGCCCCTTGTATGTGAATGAGCCGGTGGTGGTGTCCGCAAGATAGTAGGCTTCGCCACCGTACGGCGTTCGCTTGAGCGACCGGTACACGCTGCTCCGTTCTTCGATCCCGTACGCGGCGAAACCACGGAACGTCCCGCGCGATCCCAGCGATTTCACTCCTTCAAACCCGGCGCCGTAGGTACTGACATGTCCCGGATCGAAGATCCGGTGGTAGGCGCCCCATCGGTTCCCGACCTGCGGCGTGAATGTCAACCAGTTGACGGTCTCATCCCGGAGCATCCAGGCGGGATTCTGCCCGAACCGGTACAGCGACAGGGACGTGCGCGGGTCGTCGAGCGCATACCGCATCGATCCGAGCGATTCCAGACGCAGATCCTGCGCGTGAACGCCCGTTACGAACATCACACATCCTATCAGGAGGGCTCGCCGCATCATGACCTATTCTTCCGGCGGAGGGATCATGTGCACAGCCAGCAGGCCAAAGATGCCCGACACGGCAACGAGAACGATATCCGCCACGTGGCCACGGATCTTCCGGCGACGCAGCCGGATGCTCACCAGCAACACGATCACCGACACCAGGAGCACCCACAGGGCGTGCACGCTCCCGGCCGATGCATACAGATTGACGAACGGCGAGTCAGCATCTTCCAGGTGGATCGCGAACGGGAACAGCGCCGAGGCAACGTGGCCCGCGGTCGCCTCCACGCGGGTCGGCCACGATTCGCTGTACCGTGCCTTGACGGCATATGCCCGGTCGGTCACGATCGTCTCCAGCCAGCCGTCACCCTGCACCGTGAGCGTCCGGAAGAACAGATCCCCGCCGAAGAACAAGGCACACGTCCGGTGGTCATACCGTTCAAGCGGCAAACGGATCAGGCGATAGGCGTCATAAGAGATCAGGCTCACGGAGTTGTCTTCGGCGATGACGAATCCGTAATACTCCCTGAGACTGGTCTCGGCGATGAACATCTGGAGGATCCGGGGTGTGGCAGGTATCCCGGTCAACCGGCAAAAAGGCTTCCCGCGCACCATCTTGATGTGGAACACCCTATCCGCGGCATCCACAACAAAGTATCCTTCGTCGAACGCTTTGCGCGTCGTGGGATTCCCGGCGATCTGCTTCGCCGGGAACCGGAAGCCACGCCCGGCCAACGTATCGGTAAAGAGACGTGTCTGATCCTCGTTGACCGTGTTGGTCGCCGCATCGATGAACTCCATCCGGTCCGTGATACGGAAGAATGCATCGGGCATCTCGAGCTTCACACGGCCGGACTTCGACTCGATCATCGGGAAGAGCGGGATCTGCGGCATCCCGATGTCCGCAGGCATGATGCGCACGAACAGGTTGTTCAGCGCGATCTCTTTGAGGTCCAGCTTCACGCCCCGCAACGAGTCCGGCATCTGACCCGTCGCCGCAAGCTGGCGGTAGTTCGCAAGCGGCAAGAGACGTTCGTACTCTTCGCGCGTGTATTCCTTCCCTGTCAGGTCCATGTACCGGACAGCCTTGTTCTCGGGTTTCAGCAGGAAGAACTGGTCCGTCACCGGACTGTACGATACGCGGGGTGCGCGAATGCTGACATCGAATGCTTTCCAGTAGTAATGCGGGATCGTCCAGGCGAAGACCAGAATGAGGAGGACGACCAGAGCCAGACGGGCGAAACGGATCGTCTTCATCGCACCCCCTTCCGGAACCGGTGTCCCGACAGCAGGATGCCGGTCGTCGTCAGGGTGCCAAGAAGGATGAACCAGAGAAGGGAGGGACGATATGCTTCGATCGCACCAGGGAGCACCAGAGCATCCAGGAACCCATAGGCAAGGAAGATCAGAAATGCGCGCCGGATCCATCGCGGCTCAACGACGATCGTCGCCGCCATGAAATAACTGATGATCCCGGCCACGAACCAGGGGGCCATCGTCCGGACCATCGAGAGCACCACTTCCGAGGGGAAGGACCGGGCGGCGACGCCAACCACCGCGAGGAGTGTCGCGGCAAGGAGCGCCGTGACCATCCCCGCACCATAGGCGACCATCCAGAGGAGGACCTGATTCTCACGCAGTGGGAGGTGCAGGGCCAGCTTCAGCCGGGCCTGCAGCACCTCGGGAACGAACTGCGCCACAGCCACCGCCATGCCGACCAGCAGGGGCACATACCGGAGGCTGCTGTAGAAGGGATACTGCATCAGAATGATGTAGGACCAGACCGCGGTCGGCTTCTCGAGGGTCATCAGGTGGCTCACATCAAGAGCCACATTTACGGTGATCCCCGTGCACACCAGGACCATCGCCAGGAAGGTCCACCGGATCTTCAGCCACTGTTTGAACGCTATCGCTCTGAACATGCTTCGTTTCTTTCTCTGTTCGGATCGCCGCCACGCGGGACCTGATCTCATTCCCGGATAGTTACTCTCTTCACGCGTCACTGTGCACTGCTTCAGTATTTTCCCGTGATCCCGATGAACGCATCTTCCAGCGACATCGGCACTTCCTTCAGCCCTTCAAACCCCACACCCTTGCCGGTGAGATACGCTTCCACGTCCGCCCGGGGTTTGAACGAATAGACCGTCGCATGGTTCTTGATGCACTCCGTGTTCTTCACCACATCATCCTTCGGGAGCTTCAGGTCGGCGACCGCGGAGGTGAACGTGAACCGCTTGAACTCGGCCTGGAACTGCTTGATCGGCATGGTGACCAGAACGCTGCGGTAGTCGATGATCACACAGTCGTCGATCAACCCCTCGAGGTCCTGAATGATATGCGACGTGATGAAGATGGTCTTCCCCTCCGCCCGTGCATATTCCTGGAGATAGTCGATGAACAGGCGCCGGTACCCCGCATCCAGCCCCATCGAATAGTCGTCCAGCACCATCAGATCGGGGTCCTGCGCCAGGATGAGGCCGAGCGCGACCTGCGACCGCTGTCCGCACGACATCGTGGAGAGCTTCTGGTACTCCGTCACCTCCAGCTTTGCCATCAGCTCGTAGTACGGCGTCTTGTTCCACCGTGGGAAGAACGCGGAATAGAACTTCTCGATCTGTGTGATGGTCATGAACGAATACTGCACATGCCCTTCGATCAGGAAGCCCATGCGTGCCTTCGTTGCAGGGGTGAGTGCGCGCGAATCCTCGCCGAACACCACGCACTGCCCGCCGGCAGGCGTGAGGAATCCGTTCAGGATGTTGATCGTCGTGGTCTTCCCCGTCCCGTTCTTGCCGAGAAGTCCGAAGATGCTCCCGCGGCGGACGTTGAAGTTCATGTTCTCGAAGACCAGGCGCTTCCCGTAATAATGCGTCAGGTTCCTGCATTCAACAGCGTACTCCATAGCATTCCTTTCCGTCATTGACGTCCCGGCGTTGCGACCGGAATGATCACAAAGTCCAGCAGTGCATCGTTCGAATCACTCCCCGGTTCCACACGCTGCATCGACTGGCCGCTGTACTTCGGGGGGCTCAGTGCAACGCCCCGGTCAAGCCGCGCGTCCAGCGTCTTCTTGAGCGCAGGGGGTGCGCTCGATTGATACTCAACGGCATCCACCACCGTGCCGATATCGATCCCATCCGTCCAGAGCGTATCCCGTCCCGATGCGATCACGATGACATCAGAGGAGAGATTGATCAGGAAATCCACGGTCCGGTCTGAGCGCATGTTCATGAGATTCGCTACATGCGGGTTGTCCACATCCTCGGGCGAATACTGGTTATAGAACTCCCAATCGGCGCCCGACAGATCGAAGCTGTTCGGGAAGAAGGATTTGTGATCGACCGCGTCGACCGCGAGAACGACGAACTGGCCGGGACGGATCGGGTGCTCGGTTCCCCCCGGCGCCCCCGGAAAGCGGAAGATGTACGTCACGCCATCGATGTCGCCGTCACCCCCCTCATCCGCACCGGGCCCGCTCTCACCAGCGTCACTATTGCCGGACACGCGCGCAACCAGCATCCCGTCCAGATACCGCACGCTGTCGCTGGCATTATAGAGCTCAATGAACTGGTCGTAGAAGAAGAACATATTGTTGATGGGCCCGGCGGCATAGATCTCGTTGATCGCAATGCCCGTGCTGGAAATGGGTTTCGCCATGACCGTATCGGCGGACACCTGCCCCGACCGCACCACGAGACCTATCGCCGACCCGACCAGCTGGATGCCTGGATCAAGCGGATGGGCACGACGAACAGACACGGTGTACGTCGACGCGGGAAGGTGATCGAGGGTGACCGTGCCGGAGAGGTCGGTGGCCCGGACCATCGTCCCGTACTCGGAGATCAGCGTCACCTTTGCCCCGGCAAGCGGCACATACACCGGGAGCGAATCGTTGCCGCTGGAATTCCAGACGGCCTTCACCACGATCGTCGCATTCCCGTCAACGGTCACCGGCGGATCCTGCACACATCCGGCCATACCGATCAGCGCGACGAGCATCAAGAGCATCGGCCGCATGGATCAGTCTCCCTTCCTGAACAGATCATCGATCACCATACTGAACTCCAGCCCGTAGAACAATGGCGGGTTCCGGGTCTGCTCATCGCTCTCCGTCGCGGTCCGCATATACCGCGTGATCGCGGGATCGTCGAGAACGTTGTTGATGTAGAACGACACCTCTGCCCCCTTGAAGAGCGACTTGCTGATGTTCACACTGAGCAGCCATTTGAGGTACCGCGATTGCACCGCCTCATCGAAGTCGCGCTGCACCAGGTCCGCCGGGGTGAGCATCGACCGATCGACAGGAACCTTACTCGAGAACTGGTAACGTTCCCAGATGGTCTGTTCGGCACGTACCGTGACCCACAGCCCCAGCGGTGCAACCGTATAGCGGAGGTAGTAATTGACAAGCAGCCGGTCCCGCCATTCGACCAGGGAAGGATACCACCAACCGATCATCGTGTCGGTTCCTGCAACAGTGTGGTTCGGGAACTGGCCCTGGCTGGCATCGGGACTCTCGCCATACGACCACGTCGTATGACCGAACACGGAATTGCTGTAGGAGCCGACGATGCGGAACTCCATATTGAGGGGCCGGATGGTGCCCGTGCGCAGACTGAACTCGATCCCTTTGCTCTTCGTCCACCCGTCATTCATGTACAGATTGTACGTATCAACGTAGTAGGCGACCGTCTTTCCCCCGGTCAGGGTCGTCACGAAGGTGGGAAGGATCTGTCGTCCGGTTCGTGGTCGCGTTCCCGGAAATAGCCGGTGAGTGTGACCCCGGCCGACCCGAACAGCTTCTGATCGAACGACATCTCGATCTGTCCCTCGCGATACCCCTGAAGTCCGGGGACCCAGCGGTCGGGCCGGAGATAGACCAGGGCACCATTGCCCGGGTTCCGCCAACGTACCACATCGGGCGGAGGGAAGACCGCGCTCATCGGAGGAGACTTCGACGAGAACCCCGCACTCAGCCGGAGCTGATTGGTCTCCGAGAACCCCAGGAGCAGACTCATGCGGGGATTGAAGAACGATCCATGATGGGACCGCACGAGATCACCATCACCCCACAACCCTTTCAGGGACACGCTCTACGGACGATACATTTCGTAACGCGCCCCGAAGGTCAAAGCAAAATCGACTCCCCAGTGCCCCGCGATCCGGTCCTCTGCATAGATGCTCGCCAGGATCTGGCCGGGGATACTGTCGAACGAATACGGGAGTCTCCCTGACAGCGATCCATAGTAATTGTACAGTGTGTCAAGCAGCAGACCCTCGCCGGTGTTGGCGTTGTATTGCATGTCCATGCCCACCAGAGTCCGATGGATGAGATCGCCGGTGAAGAACGTGTTATTCCACTCCAGCCTCCCGCCGATGGTCCATTCAATGCCACGGGAATCCACCTGTGCGATATAGGAAGAGATCGTGTCACCATTCGGCAGGATCCGCAGATCGGCCTGGATGAGTTTGGACCGGTGGCTGTCCACTCTCCTGTAGGTCAGATAGGTATTGAACTCCAGGTCCGAGATCCCGGGCACGAAGGAGTACTTCCCCCACGCCGCAATGCCCAGCGTGTGCCCGCGGTTATAGTTGTGCGTGCGGTACACATCGCCCTTCGGCTCTTCCTCATCGAAGATCTTCTGTCCGTGGACCTTCGAGCTGAGGGTCAGGGCATCACCCAGCATCGTCGTCGTGTGGACGAGCTGGCCGGTCAGACGGGTGTATTCATCTCCGTCCTTGCGCACGTCGCGTTCACTCCTGGCCACATTGACGTTGTAACTCAGACCATCGGTTCCGAGATTGAATCCGCCACCGAGGTTCGCCTCCCGCGTATCCGGGTTATTCTTGACCTTCAGGCGATTCGGTTGTGCCCCGATCTTCGTCTGCACATTGATCAACCCTGACGTCATGTCACCGTAGCGCACCGAAGGCATGCCGCTCACCACTTCAACCGACGCCACATTGTCCGCCGGGATCGTGCGCAGATCGGCCCCCGACCCCATGGTCGTCGCGCCTGCCTTGGCACCGGAGTACTGCTCGAACTGAAGATTGGCATTGTTGGAGACCGGAATACCATCCACCATCACCAGTGTCCCGAACGACGAAAGTACATCCAGCTCGCGGCCCCGGAGGGCGATCTGGCTGGTCTTGCCGAGGCCGGGATTCTCGGTCTTCTGCACCCCCGGCACGAGATCCAGAACATCACCGATACTGGATGCCTGGAAGTGTTCGATCTCGGCGCTGGAAATCGTGGTCTTGCTCTGTGCTTCGCGCGGCAGAGCGTCGCTGGAACCCACCACCTCGATGGCCCCGATCATGAACGACGTCTCGTCCATCAGGAAATCCGCCGCAACGGTCTCGCCGGCACGCACCATCACCTGACGGGAGATCTTCGCAAATCCCATGCACGAGATCTCAAGCGTGTAGAGCCCGGGCTGCAGTTTCGGGATGGTGTACTTCCCCAGCACATCGGCGGAAGCACCGATCCGCGTCCCACGGATCATGACATGCGCACCAACAAGCGGCTCGCCGTTCTTTCCCTGCACTACGCCCCGAAGAGTGCCCACGGTCTCCGCAACGCGCTGTTCATTCCCGATGATCACCTGTCCGCGCGCAGAGACGACGTAATTGATGCCGCGCCCGAGGAGGAGCTCATCCAGCACATGCTGCACCGGCTTGCGCTCCGCGGCGATGCTCACACCGCGAACTGCCACCCGCTCGTCATTGAAGACGAGTTCAACGCCGGCGAGCTCACCCACACGCACCAGGATCTCCCGCAGTGTCCGGTCGCGCATCACCAGCGTGATGGGCTTCGCCATCTTCTCATTGGCAAAAGTGCCGCCATCGGTGATCTGGCCCCACTCCGCGACCGGGTCGAACTTCAAAGCATCGGGCTCCAGCATCACCGGCTCGCCTTCGCCTTCCTGGGGAAGTACACGCCCGGCCGGAAGAAGCAGGCCGATGAGCAGCAGGAACCGGAAGAGATGTGGCCGTGTGGTCATCAGCGCACCACCACCGTCCGGCCATCACGATGAATGGACACATCCATGGCAAGCGCGATCTGGGAAAGGACCACATCGATGGAATCGACGGAGAACGTCCCGGTCAATGTCCGCGAACGGATCGCCGGGGTCTTGAATTCCACATGCATATCGTACACTTCTTCGATCTCGGTCATAACATCTTCGAGCGGGGTCTTCTTGAATGCCATGCGGTTCTCCCGCCAGGCGAGCGATGTATGGAGGTCCACCCGATGCGGCTTTGACAATTCACCCGACGCCGTGGCGGTCACCCCTTCTCCCCTCTCGAGGTCGACCGACCCGCCTTTGCTCCGGCTCACGACGCGGACCTTTCCGCGGGAAACGACCACGTCAACCTTGTCGCGCCGGTACCGCACGCCGAACTCTGTTCCCCGCACCTCCGTAAATGACGCACCGGTGTACACCCGGAAGGGCCTCGAAGGATCGGGCGCAACGGCGAAATAGGCCTCACCCTCGAGCACCACGCGCCGTTCCGTACCTCCGAACGCAGGATCGACCGACAACCTGCTTGCCGCGTTGAGGTGTACCACGGTCCCATCCGGCAGTGGGATCATTGCACGGCGGCCGTTGGCCGTCGTGTACTCCCGCTCGGGGCCGATCATGGATCCCGGAACGGAACGCTCTGTCGCCGCCGGGTGGCTCCGGCCTGCCAGCCAGAAGATACCGGACGTCAGGCCAGCCATGACGACAAGCACCATCATGCCAACCCCGATCGACCGGAACGCCCGCATCGGCCGCCGCCTGAGCTCCGGCATCCGTACCGGTGCATGGTCCGGGTGAACTGGAACGGGGATATCGGCCGGAGTGTTCAGCCTCGATTCAAGAATGGCCCACTGGCCCAAAGGGTCGGGCACGACAGGAACCCCGGCACGGCCGGCCTTGTCCCACGTCTCAGCAACCGCCGCGAATTCCTCCCGGTGAACATCGGATTCCTTCAGCCACGCATCCAGGAATTCGCGTTCCTCCTGGGAGGCATGGCCCCGGAGGACCTTCACCATGAACGGCACATCGACCATACGTTGAAGATACGACATAGAGGAACCGATTTGATGGCACATTGTCACATCAGAAAGAATCGCCGCTGGACTTGTGACACAGGGAAGAACGGAGCATGACCTGCCGGGACTTAGGCAACGAAGAGGCGGGGTGATCTGGAAGGGACTTCCGGAAAGGCTTCCTGCCGCCTATAGAGAATACGGCGCAGAAAGAAAAAAGTACTATCCGCCGTCGCCGTCGACGAGACGTTTTCGCAGGAGGGTCAGGGCGCGGCTTATCTGGTTCTTCACCGTCTGCACCGAGATCTGCATTGTCACCGCGATCTCGTCATTGTTCATGTCATGATAGCGGCTCAGCACGAACGCCACCCGGCTGCGTTCGGGGAGGTACGTGAGCGCATTCAGAACCTCATCGGCCGCAAGCCGTCTGGCATACTCTTCCTCCGGGTCCCGTGAGTAGCGAACGAGAACCTCTTCCGGCGCGCCGGTGATCTCCAGCGAAGGCTTCCGGCGGTCCGCTTCGTCCAGCACCAGATTGCGTGCGATCCTGAACAGGTAGCTCGCAGGGGAGCCCGTTGCGTCCAGGCGATCCCGCGCATCCCAGAACCGCAGGAATGTATCCTGCGTGAGGTCCTCGGCGACCTGCCTGTCGCGGGTCAACCGGAAGATGAACCGGAAGACATCGGGTTGGAACAGAAAGAAGAAGTCACGGAACGATGCCCGGTCACCGGAACGGATGCCACGGACCAGGCGTTCCAGCACGCCTTCGGGCAGCCTATCGATCGCCCGGGTGTGGTCCATCAGTGGTGGCCGGCGAATGTCATCGTGATCTCGACGATCTCGGGGCGGTTGCCGATGCGGACCGGGGGGCCCCAGCTCCCGACACCACTGGAGACGTAGAACTGCGTCTCCCCCTTCCTGAGATATCCCCAACTCTGTTCATACACCATGGTGGTGATATAGTTGAAGGGCCAGAGTTGACCGTGGTGCGTGTGGCCCGACAGCTGCAGGTCCACTCCCGCCGCCACGACGCTATCCAGATCGAACGGCTGGTGGTCCATGAGAATGATGGGCCTGTCCCGCCTCACACCTTCAAGGAGACTCGTGAGATCCTTGCGCCGCTCCCCGCCGAACTGGCGGCTGCTTCTGTCCTCGCGTCCCACCAGCGTGATGCCATGCGCAAGCACCACGGAGGTGTCACGCAGCATGGTGATGCCATGCTCCTGCAGATACGCAACGGCCTTCGCGGCACCGCCAATGTATTCGTGGTTTCCGGTGATGCCATAGACACCCATGGGCGCGTGGATCGTGCGCAGGATCTCTCCGGTGTTCTCTTTGATGACCGGCGCGAGGTCCTCGTCCACGATGTCCCCCGCGAGGAGGATGAGGTCGGGTTTCAGTATCTCCAACTCTTCCGCAATACCCTGCAGTCGTGACCGTCCGACGATCGTACCGAGATGGATGTCGGAGATCAACACGGCGCGGACCGCGCGTGCACCGTCGGCGGATTTGGCGATCGGGACGGTGATCCGGTGGGTGCGTGGGAATCGCGCATTGAGGTGGCCGCCGATGAGCAGCATGCCCACTACAGCGGTCACGCTCCAGAAGAGGATGCGCATCGCAGGGTACGGGTCGGACGTCACGGACGCCGGGAACCAGGGAACGATCGCGGCACTCAGACGGAGCAGATCGATGACCAGGACGGCGAAGAAGAAATAGACCAGGGCCGCAAGCCAGAACGACCCGATCCACACAAAGATGTCGCTGACGTGGGACAGCCAGTAGTTCTCCAGGACGCGTCCGAGAATGAACGATATCCCAAGGAAGAGGCCAGCCCACAGGATCACCGACCGCATCGGGTCACCCGCTGGAAAGCACTGCATGCCGCGGCGGAGGACGTACGCATTGATGAGGAAGTAGACGGCAAAGACAATGGAAAAGAAGACGACCACGCGGTTGACTTTCATAAGAGAGCGGTTATCCGATCAGGGAATATACGAAAGCGGAATGGAAAAACGAAAAGCAGATCACACCGCCTTGACGACGACGATCGTCTGATCGTCGTGCTGCTCCAGCCCGGCACCAAAGGCACGGACATCCGCGGCGATCGCATCGCGCATTGCCGTCGCCGGGAGGCCAGCATGGGCCTGCAGGATCGCACCCACGCGCGCGTCGCCGTACTCTTCGCCCGATGCATTCCTTGCCTCGGTCACCCCATCGGTGATGAAGAGCATGACGTCCCCGGCCGCAAACCCCACATCCCGACCCTCGAGTTCGCGCGCGAACACTCCCGCATCGTTCAATCCGAGGCCCAGACCACGGGTCAGCACAAGTTCCACCCGCCCTTCCGCGGCATGATAGTGGTACAGGGGGAGATGGCCGGCGCGGACCAGCGTGAAACGTTTCTCCTCGGCCACATACCGGGCACCCAGAGCGGTCACGAAGGAGGACCGTTCGAGATCACTGCACAGCAGGCGGTTGGCACGAATGAACCCCTCTCGCGGCGGCGAGTCGAACCCGTACAACGAGCGGAGGATCCCCTGGACCTTCGACATGTACAGCGCGGCCGAGGTTCCTTTGCCGCTGACGTCCCCGACCACCACCATGAGTTCCTTCCCGTTCCACCCGAGGTAATCGTAGAAATCGCCCCCCACTTCCTGTGCCGGGATCGAGATGCCGGCGATGTCCAGTCCCGGAACCTCAGGCGTGGTAGAGGGAAGCGAACTGAGCTGGATCCGCCGGGCGATATTCAGCTCGTGGCGCATCCGCTCCTTCTCGGCGTGCTCTTCATAGAGGAATGCGTTGTCGATGGACACCGCGCTCTGCTTCGCGACACCCGACAGGAACGCAAGGTCCTCTTCCCCGAAGGATGTATCCGCAAGTTTCTCGCCGACAAGCAATGCCCCGACGAGGCGGTCATGGGAGCGGATGGGCACGACAACCTGGAACCCGTGTTCGCCGAGGAGCGACGCCACTGCCGCAGGCAGAAGCGCAACCCGGACGGGGGGTGCATGCGAGCCTATCGCTGCAGCAAGATCGACCCCGGATGTGCATGCGATCCCTTCCCACGCTTCGCGCGGGAGGCCTGCGACCGCTTCGCAACAGCACTCCTTTCCGTTGCGGAAGACCAGCAAGCCTGCACTGCGTATCCGCATCAGGTCCACGAGGGCCTCAACGATCCCGCGCGCGATGTCGTTCATGGAGAGCCGCGACGAGAGGACCTCGGCGAGCGAAGCTGCCGCCCGCCGATAGTCGAATTGCGTGCGATAGTATTTCCGGTCGATGAACGCCTGTCCCCATTTCCGGAGATACCAGAGATTGATCCAGACCAGCGCTCCGGCAGCAAGCATCATGAGACGCTCGAGGAACACGCGATCTTCCGGTGATGCCGGCGCCGGGTCGATCTCCACCGACAGGCCGGTGACCGTGATGCCGGGTACCTCGATCGGAAGATCGGGGATGGCAAAGAGCAGCCGGATGAAAAGCACACCGACCAGGATGCCCCAACCCCAGCTGAGCGCCGTGTATTGCACGTTCCGCCGGATGCGGAAATCGATATCGATGAGCTGGTACCTGACGATGACATAGAGGTAGGACAGGGGGATACCGAGAAGCAGGATCCCCACAAATCCGGCATACCCGCCGATCCCTGCAATGGCCAGTCCGATCGTCAGTGCCACGACGATGACGTTCACGATGAGGACCGTCCAGCGGAGAGAACGGATCATCCGCTTCTGTTCGGGCTGGAGCGGTGTGATGTTCACTTTCGTGATGATCCCCGCCACGACAAGGAGCGCCATGTAGAGGGTCCAGAAGAACGATTCCTGGCCCACGAGGAGTGTGAGCGGAGAAAGCAGGGCGGTCAGATAGAGCCCCGGGATGATCCAGCGCCGGTGGGCATGGCTGGTCCGGTCCACCGGGAAGACCGTGGAACTATGGAGGCCGGCGGCCGTGCCGAAGTACAGCGCTAAGGTCCCCAGCAGCAACCGGCCTATCACAAAGAGTGTGGGATCAGGTTCGCGCCGCGTGAGGAGCACGGAGATGACGAATCCCATGCCGAGGAACTGCCATCCTATCGTACGGGCAGAGACCAGATCGGGACGCTTATTGATGAGGAACGCCCCGAAGAGCATATACGCGATGCCCGTGAGCGAGAAGATCAGGAGGGACAGCGGAAAGCCGAACTGCGTGAGCTTCACCTGAAGAACGATCGGATCGGTCCCCCGGAATCCTTCATAGAGCGTGGCGGTGCCGCTCTTTCCCCTGCGCAGCGTTGCGTCCGCATCCTGGGCATCGGTGAAACCCACACCGTTGATGCGTGAGATGACATCGCCGACACGCATACCCGCGCGGTCCGAGGCGCCTCCCGGGAGGACAGAGATAATAATGACAGAGGGTGGAAGTTCGGTGAACGCCCCATGACGCAACTCTTCCGTACGGAGGACGAAGGTGAGATACGCATCGGCGCTGGCGCGATACGCTCTGACCGTCACGCTATCAGCGCGGACCTTCGCCAGGGCCTCACGGGAGGCCTTGATGGTGCGAACAGGCTCCATCTCCACCATGGTCAGAAGGTCACCTTGTTCCAGCTTCGTGAGCTGGCTGCTCCCGGCGAGAGTCCCCTTGCCCACCCTGGGCCGGGGAGGCCCTCCAGGCGTGCCGGGATAGGGGCGGTGATCATGATCCGGGACGGCGACGTCATGAACACGTTCTCGTCCGTCGGAATGCTCGCCATATTGTAGAAGGTGACTCCGGCGATCACGACGAACACGCCAAGCGCGAGGAGGGCTGTCCCCCGCACCGTGGCTGGCGATATAGAGAGATTCTTCATGTTCATGGACAGCTTTCCCATGATAGATACGAAATCTTACACAAAATGTTGACGAATTGCCACCCCCGAGGGGTGTTGAAATATTCAACACCGGGCGAAATGGTGTCTCTACGGGGGGAAGTTTTCTGGTGCTTTTATGAGGTGCGTTGTGTAGGTTTGCATGCACGTCTACCCTATCGGCTGACCACTCAAGGGATACGCTCCCGCTACACGCTTCAGGCCGTAATCTTCTCACGCAGCACATTTCAACTACACGAAAGGAACACTTATGTCCATTGCGCGAGGTCTCTGCATCTTCGTGTTCATGGCCCTCCTGCTGGCATCCAACGCTTTTGCGGGCGGGTTCCAGCTGAACGAGCACGGTGCAAAGGGAATGGCGCAGGCGGGAGCGTTTGCAGCCCGTGCGACCGATGGATCTGCGATCTTCTGGAACCCTGCAGGTCTGGGCTTTCAGAACACCGCGTCAGCGTATGCCGGCGTCACCCTGATCATGCCGAAGGTTTCGTTTTACGGCCCGACGCAGAACAACTCCGGTGCCGAGAATAAAATGAACACGCAGATCTTCAACCCTATCAACGGATACGTGGTATACCCCATCGCTGATGGACTCACGGCGGGCTTCGGCGTGAACAACCCCTACGGGCTTGGAACCGAGTGGCCGGAGACCTGGGTCGGACGATTCATCACGGTCAAGGTCGATCTGAAGACGTTCTTCTTCACCCCGACCCTCTCCTATAGGATCCTCGACAATCTGTCCATTGGCGCGGGCTTCAACTATGTCACCGGGGAGGTCACTCTTTCACGCAGGGTCCCTGTGGCAAGCGTGGCAACACCGACGGAACCGATGGTCAACCTCGACCTGAGCGGGACCGGGATGGGCTTCAACGTCGGCCTGCTGTACAAGCCGACCACCGACCTGTCGGTTGGCCTCTCCTACCGCAGCTCTGTCAAGATCGATGCGGAAGGCACGGCGGATTTCACCCCGAATTACGCTGCGCTGAGTTTCCCCGTGGGTGATGCCGCGGCATCGCTGGAACTTCCTGCGACCGGCTTCGCTGCCGTTGCGTACAAGGTCACGGACGTGTTCACCCTCGAGGCCGACTATCAGTACATCGGGTGGTCCTCGTACGATGAGCTCAAGGTGGAATTCAAGAAGAACAACACCTCCTCGGCTTCGCCGAAGAACTACCAAGACACATATATCATCAGGTTGGGTGGCGAGTACGATCTCGGCTGCTGGAAGCTCCGCGGCGGCGTGTACTACGACCACTCGCCGGTCAAGACGGAATACCTCGAGCCGCTCCTGCCCGATGCGAACCGCATCGGCTATAACATCGGATTCGGCTATCAGCTCTCGCAGCACCTGAACGTCGATGTCGCGTATCTGTTCATCAAGTTCTCCGAACGGAAGGCCGAAAACACCATCCATGAGAACAATTTTGATGGCACGTACAAGTCGACGGTCAACCTGCTCGGCGTGAACTTCGAGTATTCTTTCTAACATCACAACCACTGGAGTGTTTCGATGAAGATCATCAATCTCTTTATCGCGCTGTTCGCTGCTGCAAGCCTCTTCGTCGGCTGTGATGTCAGCACGCCGCCGAGCGATGCGCCGAAGGGGACGCTGGATCCCGTGACCGTCAGGAAGTATGTGGCGATCGGGAACAGCCTCACTGCCGGCTACCAGTCGAGCGGCCTGTATCAGAGCGGACAGCTCTATGCGTTCCCGAACCTGATCGCGAAGCAGCTCGCGCTTGCCGGTGCCCAGCTCGGCCCCTACGAGATGCCGTGGTACTCCGATCCGGGAACTCCGGATGCAACGGGGAAAGCATCCCGCTACGAGATCATCAGTCTGGTCGGACCGGTGATCGGACCCAAGGGCCTCGCACCGGGGGCACCGACGAATTCCGTGCTCGCACGGCCGTACGACAACCTTGGCATCCCGGGTGCGGTGCTGTTCGACTTCCTTGACACGACGGCGTTCGCCGCGAAGGCGGGACCGCCGCGGAGCAACCCGCTGTTCATGCTCGTCCTGCGCCAGGCCGCACTCGGCAAGACGATCTTCCACCAGGCAAAGGCCCTCAATCCGGACCTCGTGACGTTCTGGTTGGGCAACAACGACGTCCTCGGGTTTGCGACGAGCGGCGGCGTGTCGCCCAGCGCACCGACATCGTCCGCTATCTTCGGTGTGCTGTATGCCCAGGCACTCGATTCCCTGCGCAACGCACTGCCGAATGCCAAGATCGTCGTGGCGAACATCCCTGACGTCCGCTCGATCCCCTTCTTCAACACGATCGGGCCGAAGGTGGCACCGCTCATTCCCGCCAACGTCTATCTGCGCTATCAGAAGCACGGGAACACGAGCATGTCCTTTGATTCAACGAAGCTGACCGAGACCGGCGCTCCGTTGCTCACGCTGACCGGCAGCCCGTATGCGTCGTTGCTGGGTCAGCCGACCGGCAAATGGTACCGCGACAAGGGCATCCCCGTGGCCGCCCCGATCGACACCACCAAGCCGTTCGGGTTCCATCCGCAGAATCCGTGGCCCGATGCATTGGTGCTTGACGCTGCCGAGCAGACCACCGCCGGCGACGCCGTCGCGGCCTTCAACTCCACGATCGCAACTGTTGCCGCAGCCAGGGGCGCAGCCCTTGTGGATGTGAATGCCTTCTTCAAGGGCATCAAGGCCAATGCTCTCACGGTGCAGGGGGTGAGGTACACGGCCGACTACGTGTCCGGCGGTATCTTCAGCCTGGACGGTGTCCATCCCTCCTCCCGCGGCGCCGGCATCGTTGCCAACGAATTCCTGCGGGTCATCAACGCGAAGTGGGGTTCCAGCATCCCGTTCGTGGACGTCAATTCCATCCCGGGTATCCCGGCACCGGTCGCCAAGTCCGCAACGGGTATCCCGCAGATCCCGGCCGACGCGTTCAACAGTCTGGAAATGCTGTACGGTGGTTCGGGCTGGTAGGCCGCTCTTTCCGGCCGTAGAACAGCAGTACGTAATACAAAAAGGCATCCCGCTCTTTGCGGGATGCCTTTTTTTGTCACACCTCGATCTGTTCCTCTTGATGCCAGGTCGGTCCGGCACGCGGGACCGACGCTACACGTGCATACACACCGGAGTGAACACCATCATGCGTATCACCTGATACTATTTCATGAGCAGGAACTTGCGTGTCTGCCGGAAGGCATCCGCCTGCAGGGTGTAGAAATACACCCCGCTCGCGCGCCCCGACATATCCACACGGACATTGTACGTGCCAAGCCGTTGCTGTTCGTTCACGAGCGTCTTGACATGTTGTCCGAGTATATTGTAGACGTCAAGCCGCACACGGGTATCGGCAGGGATCGCGTACCGGATGGTCGTCACCGGATTGAAGGGATTGGGGAAATTCGCTTCCAGGGCATAGTCGACCGGCAGCAACTCGGGAGGCGGCAGACTCCCTGCGTTCACCGCCAGAAAGCGGATATTGTCGAACGAAAAGATATCACCCGCCACACCGAACCTGCTGAACGAGAACCGCAGCCGTGCATCATTCACCAACCCCGAGAAGTTCCTTGGCTTGAACTCATACACAAAGACATTCCACCCGGTCGTCAGCGGCACCGTCTCCAGAAGGCCATACGACAACGACGACGAGGCTCCCTTCTGCATCGCCACTTCCATATCATTGCCCGTGGACGAGTACGCCGCGAAACTCAGGCGATAGGTGGAATCCGACGACAGCAGCAGGTTTCCCTGATATAAGTGCGAAGCGGTGCCGGGTTGCGCCACGATCACCTTGCCGGATGTGCTTTTCCGGAAGCCCGGGCCGGTGACGGTGAATGTTGCAATGCCGTCCGTCAGGAATGACCAGTCGGATGTGCCATTCAAGAACATCCCGTTCGACAGTGCCTCGGACCCGAACGTCGGAGGGGCGGCGAACGTGGTGAGCGTCGCAATGAGGGACCAGGGTCCCGCCCCCTTCGGTGATGATGCGTTCACCCGCCAGTAATAGGTAGTGTTGTTCGCCAACCCCGAAACGTCAACCGTGGTCCCGGTCAGACCCGAGAGATCCTGGATCGTTGTCAGAAAGTTCGGATTGCGGCTCAACTGGAACCGGTAGGACTGGGCATTCGCTATACGGTTCCAGGAGAATTGCGGATTGGTGCTGACCCCCGTCATTCCATCCTCCGGGGAACCGGTCGTCGGCGGTGGCGGTACGGAGTCCAGCCTCATGGTCGTGAACCAACGCACGTCACTCCAGTCGCTGCTCCCGACACCGTTCGAGGAGCGGACACGCCAGTAGTGGGTCGTATTATCGGCCATGTTCCGCACCGTGTAGCTCAGCGCAGTGATGCCGCTCCGGGTAAGCACGGGCGCATCGAACGTCTGGTCCGTTGCAACATGGAGTTCATACGAGGCCGCATTGTTCGCCCGCTCCCAGACAAGCGCAACGTTCAGATCGACTTCGGTCGTGCCGACCGCAGGGCTGGAGAGCCGGGGCTGGTCCGGCACGGGGGGCTGACTTGTGCCGGAATATTCGAAGGCCCCGATGTCCGGATTGGCTCCCCAGTAGTCAAGATGGACCCCCTCTCCCGCCGACCAGTTGCGGGGCTCAGCCAGCGTGATCATATTCGCCGCGTAGTTGATGTCCGTGATACGGACGGCAGCCGACGCACCGATCTTGATGAGGTCGCCGTCCGTGATGTCGAACCCGTCGAAGAAGAAGTACGCATCATTGACCTCCAGCGATGTGCTGTTCGTGCCGGTGGCAACCGCAGAGGCGACCGACCGTCCGGCGTCGATGCCGGGAGACTCGGGCACCGTCCGGAAATCCCAGGCAGGATCATATCCGATGGGCACATCGGGCGCATTGAAGAACAGCGGGTCCGCTTCACGGCTATTCTGGTCCCTTCCGTCCAAATAGCCATAGCCGCCGTAGGACAGGAGGCCGCTCTGCCATTCCTGCAGGCCGCGGACCGTGACCATCGAGCCGTTCACCCGATGGAGGAACGTCACCGGTCCGCTCCGCTCGAAATACAAATTGTTGTCCAGCAGGAACTTGTCTCCCCAATCCATGCGCCAATCGAAAACAGGCGCCGTGGGCATCCCGCCGACGATGTTGTTCACGAACGCACGGTTCACAGAAGGATAGTTCCACGCACGAAGACACGTATGATCTCCCGTGGTCCGATCAGGCCCCTGCCACGACCGCCGGTTATTCAGGATCGTGTTATTGAAGTAGTGGTCTCCCTCGGCCATGGTCAGGCCGGTGGAATGGTCCCAGATCACATTCCCGCGGACGATGGTGAACCGGGTCGGAACAGCAGGACTGGTTTCGATCCCGGCGCCACTGTTCGTATCGTGTCCATCGAGCGGCCCATCATCATCCCCGCTGGAGCTGAAGATCAGGTTGTTCTCGATGATGGTGTGCCCGGCCCCTTTGAGATCGATGGCATTCTCGACCGCGTTCCCCAGGATGGAGTTGCGGACGATGGTCCCCCGATTGTGCATCGTGCTCGAGGGGTCACTGTAGTCCGGTTCGAACTGGATATTGTCCTCGATGATCGAGGTATCCAGGACACAGGATTCGATGAGCGTCGCATGATATTCGATGCTGCTATCATCCGTGCCGCCGACATCGATGTTATTCTGCCCCGTCGCATGCACCGTGTCATTCCGGATGATGGCCCATCGGGGGGACCCACCGGCGATCATGATCCCGATCACGTGTCCGCGGACGAAACAGTGTTCCACGATGATGCGCTTTCCTGCGACCACGATCCCACGGGAATTCGCATCGCGGACATAGATGTTATCGAAGACATCGCCATCGGCAATGACACGGTTCCTCCGGAACGTGATGTCGTTGCCTTCCAGCTGGACCCAGTACACGGACTTGCCGGGGACGCGGTAGTAGTTCTGATTGCGGATCGTGAATCCTTCGATGACGAGGTGGCTGTGAAAGAACGCCATGACCGTGAGATCATCGCCACTCGCTCCGTTGATCACCACAGTCTCGCCGGGGTATGCCCTGTACACGATCGGATTCCCTTGTGCGCCGTCATCTTCGGGAATGAACCGCTCGTTGTAGCTCCCCTCCCGGAAGTACACGGTGTCGCCGGGCTGCAAACCGGAACTGGCTTTCGCGAAGGTCCGCCAGGGATCGCCGATCGTCCCGGCAGCACCATCGTTGCCGAGGGGAGAAACGTAGTACGACCTCGCCTGAAGGTCCTGCGGGAGACCTATGGCAAGGAAGACCAACGCGGCCAGATACCACAACCTCATCCTATACTTCGCTCTCTTCACTTCGCTTTCCCCGGGGTCGTGGACGTTGAACGTGATCCGGATCGCCCTGCCGCTTTGTGGAGCGCCTCGGCGATGGCCCGCCTTGCCTTCTCGTACATCACTCCGTGTTGGGCCCACAGAGGCTGATCCGACTGATTCGTGAACGTCGAACCGTTGTAATCATTGAATGCAGCCGGAACCACGGGATCGACGAACGGCCGCGTCTCGATCCCATGGCGATCTGCAAGCCAGAGATATTCGTAGTCCTGGAATCCTCTGCGCAAATTCTTCAGCCGTAGAGATGCCACAGGTCCGGCAAGCCCGCGACTGTCATCAGGAAACTTCTGGTCCTCGCCCGCATAGACGAGGGTCCCGGCAACGACCTGTTGCCAGGCATTCGCCCCACCATCGGCATAGAACGCGGTTTCCCAGACGAAGTACATATCGGCGTGGTACTTCCACGCGATCCAGGGATTCACGCGTGCATCGGCTGCGAAATTGTCCAGCGTCCCGGGATCCCCGTACGACGGACGTTGTCCATTGTAGAAGCCGACCTTTTCTCCTGCAGCCTGGCGCTCCCGCACGCGGGGAAGATCGAACCCCGTCGTGCCACCACTGTCTCTCCACCCGGCATGTCCGCCGGTCATCCAGATCGAGATGGCCCCCGTCAACTCCTCTCCCATGCGTGTCGTCACATGCGTCCCCAGGGCCCTGCCGATCCCTTTCCCCTCCCGTATCCAGAGGCCCTTCTGCCGGATCGCCGGCCAGTGCGAATAGGGCGGCTCATCTTCCATGTACTTGAATCGCCAGACCGCAGGGGCGTTCTCCCGGAACCATTTCTCCCACGCATTCGATGCCTGCTGCCACGCCTCTGGTGTGTCCGGATAGAAGCCCGACCTCCACCCGTCCGTCGGCTGATCATACGTCCCGATGCTGTACGTCTGCTGTCCGATGCCGATCCCGGGACCATCATAGCCCCGTTGCAGGGTGAACTCCCGGCCGGTGTAGTACCCCGCCAGATGGGAGCGGAATTCATCGAGCGTGCGCGAACCGTCGATCAGATCCAACCGATGACGATGGAAGAGCTTCTCGTACGCGTGGAAGATCTCCCGGTACCGTGGCGAATCCCGTTCGGCACCATGACGTGCCGCGATCGTGGGCCAACCCCAGAAGAAATGATTGTGAAGATGCGTCGTGTCCGAGAGCACGAGATCGTACACCTGAAGCTCGACCGGCACCGTGAACGTCGTGACAGAATCCTCGATCACGCGCACATCGCCCCGGTAGCGTCCCGCCGGCATGGTACGCGGGACATAGATATCCACCCACACCCCTTGGAGTTGCCCTGCCGCGATGGAGAACGGCACGGTTCTCACACCACGCGGACCCGGCGCCGTGAATGGGACAAGGGCATCGGGGATCCATCCGATGTGGTCCCCATCCGGGAGGGGCCGCGCTGATGCAAGCCACCAATCACTCCGTTCCTTCACGAACACATAATGTTCGAGGAACAACTCGATGTTCCGGCCGCGAAAATCAAAAGGATCAGCGGTCACCGGCTTGCTGCTGATGGCAACTCCACCCGCTTCGAGGGAATCGAGACGCACGTCAACCCTCGTTGCGCCCGTGCCGCGGGCTTCCAGGATGAGCTGGAAGCCGATGATCTCATTCCTTCCGCCGAACAACCGGATCGTCCGGCCATCCCATAGCCCATCATCCTGTCCCTGCCGTGCAGGGTGTTCCAGGTCATCCCGGCGGACCTTTTCGGTCTCATTCACCGCCCAGACTGCGGTCAACCCTGCCCGTGGCACGGGTTCGGAACACGACACGATCCCGACCAGGAGCCCGCACAACGCAGGCACAGAAAAGAGACAACGGGCCCGCATGGGAACGGCTGCGCGCATCAGGATCCCTGGAAACGGCATGGACGAATGACAAGGGGTAGTCAAAAATATAGATACGGACCGACTCAATTGCAAGAAAGCTCTCTTGGAGCCAATGATCAGTCCTGCGGGGGGAGATAGACGCTGGCCGAGCCACCATACTGTGAGTTCAATTCCAGGATTCGGGTCCCTCCGGGCATATCCTCCCCGCCGAATCCGAGGTAGACAACCCGGCCCTGAGCGGCCTCCCCACGACGGATCATGCGCATGTACTTGGAGAGGTATTCCTGATTGGTTGGGGTCCGGAAACGCCGGTCCACGATGTCGGTTGCCCCCCGCGGGTTCGAGGAAGAGCGGAGGAAGACCGGTTCATGGTCACGATAGGGGGAGGCCGCAAGCCATCGCGCGATCTCCTCCAGCTGATAGGTCTTTTCCTTCTCTGCGATGATCGGCGCGGCGAGCCGCGAGACCCCGGGAACCGTGACACCGGTCCGGAGCAGCACGAGAAGCAGAAGGGCAGCAACCACCGCCACGGCACCCAGGCGAGCGACGGGCTCCCGGACCCATCGCTCCGCTTCCGACCATCCCAGGGCAAGGGTGCCGGTACACATCAGGATCACGAAGACCGCATAGGTCGGGGACCCGGTGGCGGCTGGAGCCGGGAGGAGCGAGGCTCCACCGAGGACGAACACGAGCCACCATTTCCGCATGAGGACAGCTTTGACGAGACAGAGGAAGATCCACGCTGCCAGAAGCGGCATTCCCATCAGCCAGACCACCGCGGCCAGGATCGCGGCACCGATCGCCCCCGTCGTCGGTCGAAGTACCTTCGCAGGAAGGCTCAACCCGGTCAGTACCGTGAACACCGCGGCCACTGCCGAAACCGCGGTGTTCACTTCGATCATCCGGTATGATGTCACCAGGCCCGCAAGCATTTCCGGCAACGTCATGGCACTCTCATGCCTGGGCAGGATGACCATGAACACGAGGAGTCCGAATGCCACAGCCAACCCACCGATGGTCACCATGCGATACGGGCGGAACTCTGCCGGCCGCTCGAGAATGAAGCCGATCAGGGCTGCGATATACACCGGGAGGGCATAGGGATGAAAGAACGCTGCGACAAGGCCGGTGAGGCTCACGGCGAGCAACAGTGGCCGCGAGAGCGGCCGGGTCTCGATGAGGAACAGCATGGCCATGAACAGCAGGAATGGACTGTAGAACACTCCGTGCAAATGGAACAGATAGATGTAGCCGGAGAAGAAGACACCTCCAGCGATCAGCGCTGCGAGGCCGAACACCCGCCGCTCGCGGAGTGCGCCGAAGAGCACCAACCAGGCCGCCGCGGCAACGATATAATTGAAGAGTTGGACGGGTGCGATCGATCCCCCACTCAGGGTGTACCCGAGCCATGCCACCGCCTGACCCAGCGGCCGGTAGTTCGCCACGGGGTAGATCCTGTCCACGAGGACGTCGCTGAAACTCATATGTTCGAGCTGCGTCACGATAACGAACGACTCGTTGTGATTCGCGAAGGGAAACCCGATCACGAACCAGAACGAGATCCCGAGAACAGCAAGGGCTCCGTAGATGATCTTGTGCAGCAAAGGCATGGCCGGCATAGCGACTCCCGAGAGTAGTACAAAGAAGACAGACTCAATGTATGTGGCGGGAGAGAGACTTGCAAGCAGGAGGGAAAGGGGGATCACGTGCGGAAGCCGTGGCCCTTTGAGGGCCACGGCCTCACGGCACACCACTTATCGAACGAGCAGCATCCGGCGGGTCTCCACAACGCCCCCTGCGATCAGCCGGTAGAAATACGTCCCACTCGCGAGCGATGAAGCCTGGAAGGGCACCTCGTGCTCGCCAGCGGGCATAGCGTGGTCCGCCAGAACAGCGACCTCGGCTCCCAGGGTATTATACACCGCCAGACGGACCTTCGTGGCGGCATTCAACCGGTAGCGGATCATGGTCGTGGGGTTGAACGGATTCGGATAGTTCTGATCAAGGACGATCCGTTCCGGAAGCCCATCGATTTCCTCGACCGCCGTCTTCGTTACGGCCGTGGTAAAGGAGCGCACGGGCGAAAAGGATGATGTGCCGCCGACATGTTGAGCCTGGATACGGTGGAAGTATTGTGTCGCCGGGTCCAGGGCCTGCACCTCAACCAGAGTGTCGGCAACCAGCGTGTCGCATACGATCGTCGCGAACTGGGCGTCGCGCGCGATCTGTACCCGGTACTCGTCCACGGCGTCCGCCCCACTCCAGGAGATCCGGGCCGGGAACGGCAGATCCACAGCCCCCGACACCGGGAAGTTCACCGTTGGCAACGGCGGCGGGGACGGCGGATCGACCTCCTGCAGCGACAGCCCGTCGATATGATAGGCATCGCCCGCCCTGGCAAATGCCGGGAACCATATCTGGAGCCGGCCGTCCGTGACCGAACCGGAGAAATTCTGTGCCAGCATGTACACGGTATAGGTCCGCCATGATGTTCCGAGACACACAGTGCGGGTCCAGAGGCCATAGTTCGTGTACGGGCTGGTGTGCTGCATCAGGCCAAGAGCCATATCATGGCCGGTCGAGGAGTACGCGGAGAATGTCAATCGATAGTACGTCCCCGCTGTCAGGGGAAGATCTCCCTGGAAGACCTGGATGTTCGTGCCGCCGGTCGAGATCGTCACCCGGCCCGATGATGCGCCCTCCGCGCCCGGGGACACCGTCGAAAATGCACCGGAGCCATTCGTGAAGAAGGACCATCCGCTCGTCCCATTCTCAAAGTCGCCGTTGATCAGCAGATTGACGCCGGTCTTGCCGTCGCCACCGGACCCGGCGGCCGTTGTGAAGCTGCGCGCCGTTGACCACGAGCTGTATCCGCCCGTGTTCGCCGCCCGCACACGCCAGTAGTAGGTTGTTCCGCCGGCCAACGCGCCAGCGGGATAGGACGTACCGATGATGCCGGCCTGATTGACCGCAGTGCTCGTGAAGGTGCTGGTCAACGCGACCTGGATGTGATAACTCACTGCACTGGAGGGTGCCTCCCACGTGAGATAGCTTGCACTTCCGACATCCTGAGCGCCATCCTCCGGCAGCATGAGCCGTGCCGGAGCCGGAGCTGAGGGCGTCACGGCAGCCGTCCCCGATTCCACCGCACCAATGTCGGGGCCATTGCCGTTGAAGTCCAGATACACAGGCGCTCCATTCCCCCAGGTCCGGGGTTCAGCAAGCGTTATGGTGTTCGTCGCGTAGTTGATCGCAACGACGCGGACGGCAGGATCGGATCCGATCCTGATCAGGTCCCCATCGATGATCCCGAAACCGTCGCAGAAGAAATACGCATCGCCGACGACGATCACGTTGGTGTTGGTCCCTGTCCCCACGGCGGCGGTCAGCGCACTTCCCGCATCGATGGCAGGCGAGCCACCGCCCGGGGTGAAATTCCAGGCGGGATCAAATCCTGCTGCGTAGATCGGAGCATTGACGAATGCGGGATCGGCCTCGACGGAATGGGCATCCTTCCCCTGCAGATAGCCATATCCTCCATAGGTGGTAAGGGCGCTTTGCCAGGAGGCCAGGCTCTGCGTCGTCACCATGGAGCCGTTCATGCGATGGTAGAATCGAACAGCCGCACCCTGATCGAAGTACAGATTATTATCGAGATGGAACTTGTCTCCCCAGTCCATCATCCAGTCAAAGACCCCACGGTTCGGCTGGCCGGCAACGATGTTGTTCAGGAACGCTCGTTTGGTGTTTGGATAGCTGTACGCGCGCAGCCCTGCGAAATCCCCGCTCGTCTGGTTGGATCCCTGCCAGGTGCGGCGGTTGTTCAAGATGGTATTGTTGTAGTAGTGATCGCCCTCTGCCATGTCCAGACCCGTTGAATGGTCCCAGATGACATTCCCCCGGACAATGGTATTCCGTGTAGGTGTATTCGCGTTCGCCGTGACGCCACCACCGCTCCCCGCATCATGGCCGCCAATGGCGCCGTCATCGTCACCGCTGGAGCCATAGATCAGATTGTACTGAATGAACGTATGCCCGGCACCCTTCAGGTCGATGGCGTTCTCTGCAGCATTCCCCATCCGGTTGAACCGGATGATCGTCCCCCGGTTGTGAAGGGTCGTCGTGGGATCGCCGTAGTCCGGCTCGAACTGGATATTGTCCTCGATGACCGACGTGTCAAGGACGCAGTATTCGATCAGCGTGCCATGGTACGCCGTGGTACCGTCGGCCGTGGAACCGACATCGATGTTGTTCTGACCGCAAGCGTAGACCGTATCGAAGCGCACGACCGTGAAGCGGGGTGAGGAGCCGGCAATGACGATCCCGAAGGAGAGTCCGCGAATGAAGCAGTGCTCGATCAGATTGTATTGACCTGCTTCCGCGATGCCCCGCGACAGTGCACTCCGGTTGTAGATATTGTCGTTCACGTCCCCATCCGCGATCATCCGATTGTAGCGGAACGTGTTGTGATGACCTTCGATCACCACCCAGTAGTCCTGCCTGCCCGGAAGGTCGAAGAAATCCTGGTTCCGGAAGGTGAACCCTTCCACGACCACCCAGCTGCCGTGCAACGCAAGGAGATTGAGGTCGCTGTCATCCGCACCGCTGACGATGGCCAACTCACCCGGGAACGCCCGGTAGACGATCGGGGAACCACTTGCACCGGAACGCGAAGGTGCGATCCGCTCGGGGTACGTCCCTCCCCTGACCAGCACCGTATCCCCTGCAAGGAGAGCTGCGTTGGCCTTTCCCAACGTCCGCCACGGAGCTGCGATCGTTCCTGTTGCGGGGTCATTCCCTGCCGGCGACACGACAAACGTGCGACCGAACCCCTCTCCACCACTCATCACCAGCATCACGGCAACTGCAACAACGAACGCTCGCATGAATCCTCCGAGTCAAATGGGTTTCCTGGATGTGTCGTAGATCACAAGAGGTGCCAGACTCGATGCATGCGCAGACCGCCGGGAAACAGCCCCGTGCGGTCCATTTTCGCGTTTCCTATGTCACTGCATGCCTCCGCCGTGGAAGAAAGGTGAACTGGTTTCTACAAACGCTTGCGACGAACAATGTTAGGTGACCGGTGACGATCGCAGCGTTCATCGCGGTCCGTGCTCATTCCGGTCCGTTGCATTTCACTCCCCTTCCATGTATATTTTCGCAACTTGCACCGCATCCCCTCATCACAACAGACCATTTC
Organism: Ignavibacteriota bacterium; assembly: GCA_016707525.1. NCBI lineage: Bacteria > Pseudomonadati > Ignavibacteriota > Ignavibacteriota bacterium. The sequence goes on along the minus strand of JADJHP010000014.1, from coordinate 85,246 downwards.
CTGATGCACATCACTGTCGGAACGCAGGGCATCGGCTATGTTGAAGAACGTGTGCTCCTCACCGCCATCCCCACGGGTGTCACCTATGTCCGGTCCTATGATGCGGTCAATGTCATCGCATACCTGCAGCGACGCCTCGCGTCTCCGCCGACAGCGACCAGTCTGACCAATTGTCTGCATTGCGATCTTGGGATCAACCGGGTCGATCTCCTGCATCTTGTGAATACCATCAGCTGTTCCGATACCCCCTGTATCGTGTCGTTCGAGCACCACGTGCCACGCTGGAATCCCCGCTCGGCACGGGGGATGCAGATGCTCACACGCCCGGCGTGCCGCCGCCTGCTTGCACTGAGCCACTTTGCATGGAAGGCACAGCTCTCGCTGCTGGAACCCGGTTCCGCGCTGCGGGATGCATTGACTGCAAAACTCGTCGTCACACACCCCCCCCAGCGTCCGTTGATCTCCTCCTACGAGGAGAAGCAGCTGTCGGAGGAAGCAGTGACATGCACGTTCGTCGGGCGCGACTTCTGGCGGAAGGGTGGCAGAGAGGTGGTCGAGGCGTTTCAGCAGCTACGGTCCGAGGGTGAACCGGTCCGACTGCATGTGATCTCCTCGCTGGAGTGGGGCGATTACATTTCAGGCTCGACCCTTGAAGATGCCCGGATGATGGAGAAGCAGATGCGTTCGGCCGGAGACTGGCTCATTCATGACCACGAACTCCCCAACGAATCCGTGCTCCGTGCCCTGATCAACTCTCATATTGCGCTCCTCCCCACCTACGACGATACCTACGGATTCTCCGCGCTGGAGGCCCAGGCGAGTGGTACACCGATCATCACGACCGATATTTGTGTGATGCCCGAGGTCAATTCCAACGAGACGGGCTGGCTGATCTCCCTGGTGCACGATGCATTCGGTCAGGCACTGCTCCGGACGCCTGACGATCGGCGAGCGGCTTCCCGTGCCATCGTGGAAGGCGTGTACAACGCACTGAAGTCGTCCCTCCGCGACCCCTCCCTTATCCGGTCGCGTGGCCAGCGGGCGTTGGAAAGCATCCGGACCCGTCATGCGCCGGATGCGTACGCCGAACAGCTCCGGGAGATCTACGCCCAGGCCCTCCATCCATCCAGGTGAAATGAACGATCATGCGCATCCTTGCCCTGTATCCCGCGTTCGATGTCCGCATCAATGAGATGGCTATGGTCTGGAGGCAGTTCTGTAACCAGCCAGGCAACTCCTGCTTCGTGTTCGCCGGAGCGCGGGACGTCCTGAAGGGGCACCGGTCAGCAGATATGATCGAAGAATCGGGGTCTCTCACCGTCCACCGGACGGCAGCGCTGCAGGCAACCGAGGAGAACCTTGCCCTGGCACGATCGTTTCGTCCCGATCTGATCTATTGTGCAGTGACCGAGAATCTCCGTTTCGCCCGGGCGATCCGCCGGAGCACCGGAGCCCCGCTCGTTCTGCACACGGAATTCTTCCTGGATGACCTGACGTTCTTGCGGAGACGCTATCACGGCGGGGTGCCGCCCATGCGGCGGATCGCAGGTGCCGTAGGACGCGCGGTGCTCCACAGGATGTGCGACAGGATCATCGTTTCAAATCCTGCAGAGCAACGGCTCCCGGCATGGCGCGCCTTTCCCAAGCTCCGGTACCTCCCGTGGCCGCACCCGGGTCCGGGGACTGCCTTCGTACCAGGCGGAGTGGAACGCGACTTCTCAGCGCATATTGGCTCGTTCAGCCGGGGGAAAGGTGCCCGGACTCTCGGCGAGTTCTACGGGGCACTGCTTGAGGCGATGCCGGCATTCCGCATTCAGTTGGTCGGTCCTGCCATCGATGAAGAAGGGACAATGATGCTCGCCGGACTCCAGCGGAGGTTCGGAGATCGCGTGCAGGTGAGCAGCGGTTGCCCGCGGGACCAGGCAATGGCAATACTGGGCCGTTCGTTGTTCGTGTTCTCACCGGCTGAGCGTTACGGATGGGGACTCATCGGGGACGCATGGGGGGTGGGCACGGCGGTCATCTCGAGGGTGGAGCACTACGATCTCAAAGACGGCGCGAACTGTCTGGTGGCACCTGATGTGGCCACATTCGAACGCAGCGTCCGCGCGCTGGCAGAGGATCCAGGTGCACGCGAACGTATCACGACGGGAGGGAGAGCAACGGTCGCGGCGCACGCACCGGATGCGGTCGCCGCGACGCTCGGAGCGATCCTCAACGACGTCCTCCGGTAGGTCGCTTCAGCCGACGGCGCGCGCGCTCCACGCACCGTCGGAAGCCGGCGATCAGGCCAATTCGATCGCCGGTGTCAGGCCGAGGGACGCGAGCTGCGCCGTGATCTCCGCCTTGTACACGGGATTCATGATGACGACCACGTCAGGTGCATAGCGCCGCAGCTCTTCCGGTCCAACCACCGGCTGCCCGGTCCCGGAAACGAACATCCCTTGCTTGCGCGGATTGATGTCCACCATGCAGCCCACCGTCGTGCCGGGTTGCAGGACATTCAGGAACGTCACCCCCTTCGAGCCGCCTCCCCACGCCGCCACACGCTTGCCGAGACGCGTCCACTCCTCCAGCCGTCCCTTCCAGTGTGCGACCTTCGCGCTGTATTCATCGCCGAACTTCTGTGCATAGCCTGCGATCGTTCGCACGTCGGCGGGCGTCTGCGGGTCCTGACCGGCAGGACTCGTCGGAGCGGCCACCATATCGATGCCCAGGAACTGCCCTTCATAGAGTTCGTGAAGTTCCTTCACCGCGAATCCGCAGGAACGGAACACTTCACGGAGCGAAGGCGGGCTGAAGTACGAGCAGTGCTCGTAGATGAGATCCCAGATACCGAGGTCCTTCAGCGTATACATCACATTCGGGACCTCGAAGAACACGACGGTTTCCAGCCTGCTCCCGACGGTCTGCCGGACGTTCTCCACGAAGGCGCGCGGGTGCTGGATGTGCTCGAGGACGTGACGGCACGTGATGAGGTCGGCCCGGGTGCTGGCATACCGCGCGGAGTAGAAATCCTGCACGATCGTCATGCGGGCCGCGCGCTCGGGCGTCATGTTTTCGGGAACATAGCTCGGGTCGAAGCCGAAGCCGCGGTTGTCGCCGTACTCGCAGAGCATCGACAGAAAATCGCCCTTGCCGCAGCCGACGTCGACGACATCCTTGCCCCGGATCTGGTAGCGGTCGATCAGCCGGTGGGCCAGCGCACTGGCATACTCCTGGAACCGTTGTGAGAAATGCAGCGAGTTCTCGTACGCCTGCGTGTACTCCATAAGAGACGGGTCGAACGAGCGGTTGAAGACGTGGCCGCATGTATCACAGAACGCCAACGCAATGTCCCCCCGTGGGGCCGCGAGAGCCGCCTCCCGTGTCGGATAGAGGACATTACAGTGGATCGGGACCCGCGCGATACTGACGATCGTGCGGATCTCGTTCGAGCCGCAGGCGGTGCATACTCCGGAAGAAGTGGCAGCCGTCGAATTCATGAGTTCCTCATGCCGTGATGGGAAGGAGTTCAGCACTGACCCCGAGGCGCGCAAGTTCGGCGGCGATCTCGGCCATGTAAATGGGGTTCATCACGATGATCAGGTCCGGTTTGTACGACCGCAGGAATTCCGGCCCGACGATCTCCTGCCCGGTGCCGGCCATGAACGTACCGGTCTTCAACGGGTTGATGTCCACTGCGTACTGGATCTCATCCATGATGTTGAGTTTCGTCAGGAATGCCACCCCCTTCGATCCGCCTCCCCAGATGACCGCCTTCCTTCCACCGGCTCTGATCTCTGCGAGGTGCCGCTGCCAACGCCCGAGCGTCGTCTCCAGGGTGCTCGTGAAGTACGCAACATCCTGCCGGAGCGATTCCAGATCATCCTCTTCCGGAAGCGGCGCAGGGCCTGAGCCGGTCCCCGGGCGCGCCTCGATCATCAGATACTGGTCGTCGTATTCCGTAGCGAGCTCCATGACATCGAAGCCGGTGCGCCGGAAGAGACGCGCCAGGGAGCCCTTGCTGAAATAGGAGCAGTGCTCGTAATACACGTCCCAGAAGGCAACCTCCCTCAGGATGCGGCGTACTTCGGGGATCTGGAAGAACACGATGGTCTCCGACCTGTCACCGATCGAACGGCGCACCGTTCTCATGAAATCGGCGACGGTCGGGATGTGTTCAAGGGTCATTTTGCAGCAGACAAAGTCCGCTGCATACTGCTGATACTTCTCGCCATAGAAGTCAGCGATGAAGGTCATCCGGTCCTTCGCCGGACTCGCGATGCGATCCGGCACATACGCCGGGTCGAACCCGATCCCCTTGTTCTCGCCCATTTCGCAGAGCATGGTGAGAAAATCCCCCTTGTCACAACCGATCTCGATAAGGGTCTTGTCTTTCAGGCCATACTTCTCGACCAACCGTTGCGCAAGCCCCTTGTGGAAGGCGCTGAACGTGCCGGAGTATCCCTGTGTCGCTTCATACCGTGCCGAGTATTCCTGCTCCGTCGGGTCGAACGCGATGTTCCCGATGAAACCGCAGGATTCGCAGAATCCGAGAACGATGTCCCCTTTCGGGAAATTGACAGCTTCCTCCCGGCTTGGAAGGAGGAGCACGCTGTTGACCGGGACGCCCCGCACCTCGTAGAACACGGTCATGCTTTCCTTCGCGCAACTCGGGCACTTCTTGCTCAGCGTCTGGCTCATACGGAGGGTCCTTTTGGTCTCTCTATGATGAATGGGCGGCATTGGGGCGGAAACGGGTGAGCGCAAGGCCTACGACCTCACGAACGAGGTTCCGCTGCATAAGATACAGGACGACACTGTACACGATACCACCGCCGGCGACAAGAACGATGACGGCGGGGATGGTGGCAAGAACGATCCCGAACTGCGACAGGACACCTTTCATTGCCATGACACCTGCAAGCATAAGTCCGGCGGCGACCAGTGAGGGCGCGATGGCGGCCGGCATTCGCGAAGCGGTCCGGTCGAGGACGAGTCCGACCTGATAGATGTTGTACGCGAACCCGAGCAATTGCGCCGTCAACACAGCAAAGGCGACGCCGACAATGCCGTAGGGCAACAGGAGGACGATCATCGGTACCAGAACAAGGATGACCACAATACCGGCCTTCAGGTTGTAACCGGGCTTGCCGGTGGAGGTGAACAGAACAGACGTCGTCGCGGAGAGCGGCTTGATCATGCTTGCGACGCAGAGGACCTGGAACGGGATGACCATAGGTTCCCATCGTGGTTCCAGGAATGTCGCCACCATCTCGGGTGCAACGATGAGCATGCCGAGCGCAACGGGAACGATAATGAACGAGATGAGGCGCAGGCTTTTCAGATATGCACGGGACAGCCGCTCGGAGTCGGCCTGGATCAGCACATAGGACGGGAGCAGGACTGAACCGAGAACTCCGTTCAGGCCATCCACCGTCCGGCTGGTGAAATCGAAGGACTTCTGATAGAATCCGAGTTGGGTGGTCCCGAGCCATCGTGCCACCGCGGTGACATCGATCAGGGAGTAAATGAACGTCGCGATCCCGCCGCCGGTCGACTGCAGCCCGAAGGAGAGGAGTCTTTTCATCAGCGCACCATCCCACGGGCGGGGCGTGATCCATTCCCAGCCCGGTGTCAGGATCCAACCCAGGATCAGTACGAGAAGGGATTTCGTGAGTATCGCATACACCAGGCTCCACAGGCCGTAGCCGGCGTACGCAAGTCCGACCGCCAGGCCAATATACGTAAGCTCGGAAACGATCACGATCAGGCTGATGCGTGAGAACATCATCTGTTTCTGCATCAGCGCATCCGGTACCATGCCGAGCCCGCCGATGATCACCAGCGGCGCCAGCCAGACAAGAATGGGAGCGATCGCCGGTTTGCCGAGCAGCGCAGCAAAGGTGTCCACGTTGAGGTAGATGATGACGAACAGGAGGACGCCCACGCCGGCGGTGACCAGGAACGACTGGAAGGCGACCTGCGCCCTGTTGGCCTGACTCTGGATCAGCGCGGAGGTCAACCCCAGGCCGGCGAACAGGTTGGTCGTATACAGAACGATCATGGCCGTCCCCATGATGCCGAAATCATCGACATCGAGGACGTTCATCAGCAGAACGCTCGAGACCATAGTGATGACGCGCAGCGTGATATTCACGCCACCCATGATCATGGTCCCATTGAAGGTCTTTTGTTTCAGATCAGCGGTCACGGCATCCGTTCATTGTACTTCACAGGAAGCAGGGAATCCTGGAACAACATCCGCTGGCCGTCGCTGTCCGGACCCACACTGATGGATCCCGAAGGGAAGCGATACGCGCGGAGATAACGAACAACTATCCTCTAAAGATAGCACATTGTCCCCCCACCCGGTGTGTCTGCCATCACACGTCATACCCGAACGTGCGAGGCAATATACGTATTTCAGGCTCAGAACGCCAACCCTGTCCCCCGCATGATTGCATTTAAGAGGCACGGTGGCTATCTTCGACAGATACGTACCTTCCCTCGGATGAACTGGTCAGGAACACATGGATCTCAGCGTCGTCATCATCGCCCGGAATGAAGAGGCCACGATCGGCAGGAGTCTTGAGGTGCTGGGCCGTGAGCTTGCCGGCCTCACCCGTGAGATCATCCTTGTGGATTCGGCCTCGACCGACCGGACCATTGAGATCGCGCGCGTGCGCCCTGTCCGGATCGTCCATCTGCAACCCGGTCCCCTCCTCTCACCTGCCGCCGGACGGTACATCGGAACGTTGGTCAGCACAGGAGAGTTCATCCTCTTTCTGGACGGCGATATGATCCTTATCCCCGGGTGGATCGAGCGGGCGCTGAAAGAACTCGAGGACACCCGGCTCGCGGCGATCGTGGGCAGGCTCTATTGGGTCCGACCGGGGGAAGATCTCTCACTCGATCATCCCGATGACGTTCAATTCGGACCGATCGGGGGCAATGCCCCTTCGTACGGTCTCTACCGCAGAACGGTGCTTGACCGGAGCGGGACATTCAATCCGTACATCAAGGGTGAGGAGGAGATCGAACTTGGATTCATGATCATGCAGGAGGGCTTCGAACTTCGACGGATCGATGTTCCCATGGTCTATCATATCGATAAGCCCCGGGATGCCAGGGCCATTCAACGGAAGGCACAGTACTTCGCGGGTACGGGACAGATCCTTCGCCGCTACGCAGGGACGGAGCTCTGGCGCCGGCTCATCCGCAATTCGTTTCACGTCTTTGCCCAACAGGCGGCACTCTGCGCCCCACTCATCGGCGCCCTCATCGCAGTGGTCGCCGGCGCATATACACTTGCCGGGATCATACTCCTGACATCCGCCGCCGGGGTGACGGCGCTTGCCCTCTGGAAGGGACCGACGAAGGTGTTCCTGTACATCCGGTCGATGGTCCTGATCTCCCGGTACATGGTCCTCGGATTCCTTCAAGGACTTCCGGACGGAAGGGGATTCGAAGAACGGATCCGGTATACGATCACGGAGCCCACCCACTAGCCCACCTCACACGCCGCGGCGCCAGCGCTCCCACGCATCACGCATGACCCCGGGAACGACCGTCGCATCCGTCCGCAGGGACGAAAGCAGTGCCAGACAGGACTCTCCTTTGCGTTCATGCCAGTTGAGACGCGCGATTCGCCAGTAGCCGAGTGCGAGGCGCCGCTCGAACTCGCGCCGCACAACGGGGGAAGCGTCCTTCTCGGTCGCCAGGAGGTGTTGGTACAGACGGACGAAACCGTTCCACCTCTTCACGGTGCCGGAATCATGCTCGATCGTCAGGCGGTTCGCCGGGTCCGCTTCGTCTGCGGTTACGACGCCACCCACACTGGTCACAGCACAGATCGCCTCATGCAGGCACATACGAATGAAGAGATGTGTATCCTCCGCTGCCCAGAGTTCTTCCCAGAGGCCCCCATATCGGAGATACGCTTCCCTCTGGATGACCGTGAAGGGAAGCAGCATGGGGTGTGTCCCGCGCATTGCGATGTCGGAAGCGGAACGTATCAGGTCCACAAAGGCGCCAGGGGCATAGCCAATGGTTGCCCAATACCCTGACCGGTACGTCCCATAGTCGTACTCCGCGTCGCAGAAGTACAGCGCGGCCTGTCCCTCTGTCCGGACGATCGCATCGGCGATATGCTCCAGATGGTCCTTGTACCATACGTCATCCGAATCAAGGAACGCGATCCAATCCGATGCGGCCTCCCGCACTCCCCGATTCCGTGCGCGTGACGGTCCCCCGTGCTCCTGAAGGATCAGACGCACCTTTCCGCCCATATCACGGACGATCTCCTGCGTTCGATCGCTGGATCCATCATCCACAACGAGGATCTCGTCACACGCGTGGGACTGTTCCAGCACGGAGGCGACCGCCCGCCCGATGAGGCGGGCACGATTGTAGGTGGGAATGACGACGCTGAAGCGGATATCTGTCACCGGACAATTCTCCAAGGACGCAGAACTGGACGAACTGTTGCCCTGTCGCACGGGTCACGAACGGGGCGCACGTGCTTACGACTGTTTAGGGCCGAGGAGGAATCGCAAGCCGATGATGAGCTCCCGGAACAGTCCTTTGAGTCTGCCCCGCTGATACGCCAGGAGCCAGAAGAAGCTAGCAGCCTTTTCCGAGATCGGGAGCCGGGACTTGACGATGGCATCGATGTACTCCCGGAATTGTCTCCACCGGGAGAACAACGCCTTCCCTGAGAGCCGCGGGTCGAACCATGCAGCCCGCTCGTGCCATCCGCCGGAGATGGGATTCGCCTTACAGGAGGAACCTCCATGCTGCCGGTGCAGGAACAGGCGCTCCGGGATCTCGAAGAGCCGTCCATAGAGGCCGATCTCCGCGAGCAGCGTGCGGTCAGAATCTGTGTAACTCTGGATCATGCGTGTGCGGCGCAGAAGGTCGGTGCGATAGAGCCCGAAGACCTGTTCGCAATCATAGTCATCTCTGATGAGCCTGCGGAACCGTTTCGATGCCTGGTCGGACGATCCCCTCTCCGCACTCGGGATGTGGCTGTACCGGCGTGCATCGACGTGGCCCCCCTCCTCATCGATATCCTGATCATCCGTGCAGGCCAGCACGACGCCGGGATCACGGTCGAGGACGTCGACGCACTTCTCGATGTAGTCCGGCGTGATGAGGTCATCATGCGCCGCCCACTTGAAGAACTCGCCCTTCGCGAGATCAACCAGTCGGTTATAGTTCCACGTGGCACCCCGGTTCACATCCTCGCGGTAGTACCGGACACGGGGATCCTTCGCGGCATACCTGCGGCAGATCTCCTCGGTCGCATCCGTGGACCCATTGTCCGAGATCACCAGTTCGAGATCCTTGTATGTTTGTGCCATGATGGAATCGAGCGCTTCGACGATGAAGCGTTCGCCATTGTACACGGGCATGCCGATGGTGACGCGGGGCATCACAGACTCCTTTCGCTGCTCCCCGTTCGTCGGGGAGGTGATAGAACATAGGCAAAATGCGCGGGGAATTCAACTTCGCCCGATCACAGATGTTCAAGCCCCGGCCGGCAGTATTCGGACGGGGCTTGAGCAAGATTTCCTTCGGCCACAGCGCTCGCCCTGAGCGGGCGTCAGCGACACCCCCTCATTGCAGCGCGGAGCACGACTACTTGGTCAGCATCATCTTTTTGACCATCGTCACCTCACCTGCGGCAATGCGGTAGATATACAGACCGCTGGCGAGCTGGCCCGCGTTGAACCGGACGCTGTGATAGCCAGCCTGAAGGACCTCATTTACGAGGGAGGCCACACGCTGCCCGATCACGTTATAGACGTCGAGGCTCACACGGGCATCCTTCGGCAGAGCGAAGTCGATGGTCGTGGACGGGTTGAACGGGTTCGGATAGTTCTGGTCCAGAGCGAATACGGTGGGCAGGGGGCGGTCAGCAACGCCGGTCACGCTGCCTGCCTGGATCTTGTCGCTGTAGTGCACCGTGCCGTCCAGATCCGTCTGCTTCAGGCGATAGTACCACACGCCGGGCTTCACATCGCTATCCGTGAAGGAGTACGAGTGCGTTTCCACGGAGGTGCCGTTGCCGGCGATGAAGCTGTTCGCGATCGTCTCGTACACATTGGAGCTGTCGAGGGTCTTCTGCACTTCGAAGCCATAGTTGTTGGTTTCGGAGGCGGTAGACCATTTCAGCTGCACCGCACCGCCTGCCTGCTGGAGAGCGGCGGTGAAGGAAGCGAGCTGGATGGGGAGGGGATTGGAATTCAGACCCGTGAACGTGCCAACGGTCCAAGAAGTGAACTGATCTTCCGCGATCGCCTGAGTCGTGACCCACACCATGTTCGAGGCACCAGCAGCATTGAGAACGCTGAACGTGATCGTCACCACGTCCGTGTACGTGGTATTGACGAGGGTCGACGTTCCACCATTGAACTCAATATTCGCAGTAACCCGGTTGGCAGCCGGCCGCGTGACCGATGCCACAGAATAAGAACCACCCGAGTATGCGTGGAAGGTGAAGTCGGCCCCGGAAACAGGGGTTGCCGGAATCGAAAGGCTTGCATTGTCGAAGGACAGCGAAAGGGTGGCACCCCCTAAACCCGCAGCGACGTCCACCTTCAGCTGTATCTGCACGCTATACACTGATCCGTTGTTCGTGACTTCAACAACCCGACCATCGACGGTCGTGGCGAAGGCTGCACCTGTCAACGTAAGTGCGAGCAGGAATACAATGACATGCTTCATGCGTGACTCCTATGTATGAGTGAGACGAGTCGAACTAATCAAAGGTCGTTCAATCCCGGGACCCAGGTCAAGGCACCTGACTGATCAGCGAGTTGTTTATTCGCCAGAGTGCCCGATCAAGGATCGTCACATCGCCAGAAAGATTGAAATCTGCACTGTAATATCCAAGCGCACTGTTCTGCACCCTCCAAAGTGCCCTGTCAAGGATGGTGATATCCCCGGACCCGTTCGCATCTCCCGCGAGCATTCCGAATGGAGCACTACCACCTGTACCCAGGCCCTTCATCGCCGAGCTACCATATGCCTTGCTCTGGCTTGTCGTGAAGTCATAGCGCGACGTATCATTGTTCAATGCAACCGCATTCGCCGACATGATCGACAGGTGATTGCGGTGCTGGAGTACAATATAGTAATTTCCAAACTTCACTCCAGGGAATTGAAGCGGGGTACTACCATCCAGGCCTACGATAGACCCGTTCTCTTTGATGAACCCGGCCGCCGTATCCACCCCTGTGGCAGCTGCAGTACCCGACCGCAACGTAACCAGGACCCAATCCACAACACCACTCGGGATAACCAGGCTGTCATTGCCAGCATAGTTCCACGGGGAGACTCCGTAAGGGTTCTTCTGCGGTATACTCGCTCCCAAGAGAGCGGGCATTGTCTCTCCGGCCGCCGCCACATACGGCCCCTGCAGGAACGCACGCAGATTCACGCGCACGCCATCAGCACGGAAATAGTCCACGATCACATCGTGCGCAGGCGGTGCAGACCCCGCGTTCCCGGCGAATACGCCAACCCTCGCCACCGTCATGGCATGATGGAACCGCACGACCAGATGCCACGTGGTACCGTTTGTTGAGTACCACTGGCTCCACACATTCCCTTCCCTCTTCACGCGCAGCCAGATCGGCGCAACACCCGCCGCACCGGCGAGCGTGGAATCCAGCTTGACGCCGATGGAGTCGAACACGAACCCATTACGGAACACTGCCGCATACGCGCGGATGTCGGTCGGCTTCGACGTGAAGTCGAAGCGGATGAGATCATTCGCATCCTGCTCCACAAGGATCCCCTGGATCCGGTATTGGGTGCTCGTGCCGCTGATGCCTGAATTGAACTTCACCTCGGCTTCAAAATCCGTGTTATTCACACTCTGCGTCATGCGGGCGGTGTTGTTCCCACCCGTCCAGAGATCATGCTCGGTCCCGGACGGCAGGGGGATATGCAGGGCCGTGTCCGGCGTCGTGTAGACCACGTCGGCCACCGGATTGGTGAACGTCCACATACCATTCAAAGAAGTACTGTTGAACTCATCGGAAGCCAGCGTGGTCGGGGCCGCAGGAGCACCGGTCGTGAATGTGCCGTCGCTGGATGTCCCGAGATTATTGCTCACGTCCGATGACAGAACCTGGAAATGATAGGTCGTCGAAGGATTGAGGCCCGTAATGGGGACACCATGCGCCAGGGAGAGCGTTCCACTGACCTGCGCGGTGTCCGTATACGAACTTGTCAGGCCATACGCCACGCGGCCGTTCGCCGGCTCGTCCGTGGTCCAGGTGATGTACGCTGACGTCGCACCCGTCTCCGAGGTCACTCCTGATACGATCGGACCGATGAGATCGGTCGGGATCGCCGTCACCCTCACCTCGGCAATGTCCACCGTGACGTGATGCGCCAGAATGAGCAAGGAGCCATTCTGGGGATCGGAAAGCCCTTCCTGCGCACTCAGCTTCCAGGCAGCCGGTTCACTTTCGCTTGCCTTCCAGACCTTGAAGCGATAATATCCACCCTGCCCCGCGATGGTGCGGACCTGCATCTTGAAGTAATACGTCGTGTCGAACTCCACGCCGGAAGGCGAGGAGAGGCCTTCCTCCGACAGATTGTTGCCCAGAAGCTCCCAACGGCTCGAACTCGTGCTCGTCCAATGCACCCAACCCACAGCGCCAAGAGGCAGATACCCCGCCAGCGGCTGGCCAGCGATCGGATTGGTCGAGTGTCCCTTCCAGCGCATCAGGAATCCGACGGCCGGGCCATTGCTCGGTGAATCGAACCCCTTCGAGGTCGAGTCGAGCCCGCGCACGGTCAGCTTCATCGTCGCTTCGTAATCCTGCCATGTCGTGTCGCCGATCGCGAAACAACGGTCATAGCCGCGCTCGGTCGCACGTGCTTTCCCATCCACCAGCTCCCACTTGCCGTCCACGACCTGCACGGAATCCTTGAGGCTGGTGGGAGATCCCCAGGATACGCTGTACGGCAACGGCCACACGGCGCCGGCATTGTCATTCACTGTCACCGTCGTATCAGCCGCGTCCCCGAACACGTTCCGGGCATGGATGGCAAGTGTGTTGGCTCCCGCGGCCAGGTCCGTAAACCCGAGATCCACATTGAAATCACCGGTGTTCTGCAGACGGCGGAGGTCCGGACCGCGCGTGAGCGTGACAGGCGAACCGTTGTTGAGCCGGTAGACCAGCGTGTCGATACCGTACGGATCGGAGATATTGCCCAGGATGTTCGCCCAGCGCTGGGGCACACCGATCGTACCAAAGGTCTGGTTCGTCCCCTGCCAGATCGAGAGTGTCGGAGGCGTGGGCACGGTTGTCGTGTCCATCAGATCCGCCGAAGTAAACACATTGGCGGAAACATCGGTCGCGATGATCCGCGCATGATAGGGCGTCGAATTGCTCAATCCATTGATCTGCACGACGTGGACCGTGCGAAGCGTATCGTCGACGACCGAACTGCCATAGGACACCGTTGTTCCGTACTCCACCTTGCTTGTCGACGGCTCATCGGTCTTCCAGCTCAGGCGGATCGCCGATCCCCCGGCCAGTGAAGAGATGTTGTACACAAACGGTGCGATGGCATCGCTCACCGACCCGCCATCTTCCGATGCCACCGGAAGAGCATTGTCAAAGAAGTAGTCGACGAGCATCGTGAACGCCGGAGCAGGAGCTCCCGCGTTGCCCGCGAAGAGGCCGACCTGGGAGACCGCAAGGGTGACGTCAAAACTGGTGTAGCTCGTGAAGCTCGAACCATCCGTCGATGTGGCCACCGTCCAGGTGTTGCCGGCACGCGTGATGCGGAGGTAGATCGGTGCCGGGCCGCCGGCTGCTGCAAGCGTACTTTCCAGACGGGTCGTCGGCACCGTCGCAAAACCATCCGTGCTGCTGGCGGCGTAGATGTAGGTATTCGTTCCGCTGCTGCTCAGGTCGAAGCGGATCAGCGTATTGGCATCCTGCTGAACGAGCACACCCTGGATCTGATATGCGGAAAGCACTCCCGAATCGAATTTGGTCTGGAGCACGAAGTCACTGTTCTTCGCGGACTGCATCACGCGCGGCGCATTGTTGATGCCCGTCCAGAGGTCGTGCTGCACATTGGCGGGGATCGCCAGCGATAACCGTGCGTTGGCCGTGCCCGAGCCCACCATGGTCAGGGTTGCATCGCCAACTGGATCCGTGAAGGTCCAGCGGGAAGTATCGAGATTGGGTCTATTGAAATCGTCGGAGACGGTTGCGATCACCGGAAACGAGGCGCTTGTTCCGCTCCCGAGGGGGTGGGCTGCGGTGATGGTGAAGTTACCGGTATTCCCGATCGTAACGGAATGAGAGGAGAGCACACCGTTGACAAACGCTACCGTCGAGTCGCCCCCCGCGGTCAGCGTACCGGTCGACGAAATGAAGACCTTGCCGGTGAACGATGCTTCGGTCGAGTTGTCGGCCTTCTGTGCGGTGATACGGATCGCGAACGCATCACCAGCGTTTTGCGTGCCGATGGCACCACCGCCTGCGGCCGTGACTGCGAAGTGGTCGACCTGTGCGAACAGGGCCGGCGACGAGAGCAGGAGCAGGCTCAGGACAGCAACTGCACTATACAATGAACGGATCCGCATGGAATCCTCCCAAGTGAAAGAAAGTGTGAACGAAGCGACCGGTATGCCACCAAGATAGCATCCCTCCGCCATTTCCGGTGTGTCTGCGGTCACACGTGATGCACAGGGTCAGGTGACAATATACATAATTCGGCTGAAGAACACACATACCCGTCCCCGGGGGCGAACGGCACTCCCCCCCCGGGGACGGAAAAACGCCATATTCAGGACCGTCAGCGCAGCAAGAGCATCCGCCGCGTGATCACCGTCCCGTTCGCCGTCATCCTGTAGAAATACGTACCGCTCGACAACCCATCGGCATTGAACCGCACCTCATGGTGCCCCGCCGTCCGGTACTCATCCACCAGCAGTCCCACAGATTCGCCCAGCATATTGAACACCTCGAGGCGCATCGTGCCGGCCGCCGGCAGATCGTAGGCGATCATGGTGGACGGGTTGAACGGATTCGGGTAGTTCTGGTTCAGAGCGTACGACCCCGGTATCTCCGAGTTCGCCTGGAGACCGGTCGTCCCATCCATCGAAAGCCGCCGCACTTCACTGAACGGTCCCCAACCCTCAGCAGTTCCGCCCCGGACCTTCCACCAGACCTTTGCATTCAGCAGAAGTCCATGCACCACTTTCGTGCTATCTGTGAGAGTTGAATCCACCAGATGGACCTGGAACAGGGAATCGAGCCCCACTTCGAGAGTGTAACGGGTTGCGCTCGTTGCCCGCCGCCAGGTGAACCGAACGCTGTCCGGCTTGAACTTGCTGTCCATCGCCGGGGCAACGAGGGTCACCGCCCCGGGCATGACACCGATGGTCCGGAACGTTCGGGTGACCGAGAACGGGCCCGTCACGGTGTTGGTCTTTGCGGCCACACGCCAGTAGTACCACGTGCTGTTGGTGAGACCGGGGACCAGCCGGACGGAATCCGTGATGGTCGTATCATTCTTGATGAATGCAGTGAACGCGCTATCCGAGGCCAACTGCAGGTGATACCGGAGCGCGCCATTCACCTTGTTCCACTGCAGCGTGATGCTCAGAGGCTGTCCGGTCGCGCCGGGAGCCGGACTCAGCAGCGTTGGTGCCGGGAACAGCGTCGAGAACGCCCGCACCGAAGAGAACGGGCCTTCCCCACCGGCATCGCCCGCGCTCACACGCCAGTAGTACGTCGTGCTCTGCTCGAGTCCGGTGACGATGCGGGACGTTGCTGTTACGGGTCGTGAAGGTGCGGGCGGCCGCATACGATCCGTCGCCACTTCCGTCGCGTGCTGCCACGCGCCAGTAATAGAGGGTTGAAGCCTGAAGACCGGACACCGACCGCGAGGTCGAGGATACCGACGCATCGTCCACGATCAATCCCGACGAGAAGCCGGATTCGTTGCTCACCTGCACATGGTACCCTGTCGCACCGCTCACCGCCGACCAGGAGAGCTGAACGGGCTGAACACGCCCGGTGGCGCCATTGGCCGGTGCGACGAGCGCCGGGGTCTCCAGGCCGGTCTGGAACGACCGGGTTGCGGTGAAGGCACTCACGCCAGCACCGTTGCGGGCGCTGACCCGCCAGTAGTACATCGTATTCCCGGAGAGGCCGCTCACGCTCTTTGTTGTGTCCGTGATCGTCGAGTCATCCAGAACCACGCCGGTCGAAAATGTATTGGATGTGGCAACCTGCAGGCGATACCCCGTTGCACGGTCGGCAGTTCTCCATCGCAGCAACGCAGGCACAGCGACATTGGTTGCAGCATTGGCGGGCGAAGCCAACACCGGCACATCGGGACCCGGGAATTCCGGGCTGCCCGAGGAGAGACGGTGAGCGAGCTTGTAGGCGGAATTGATCGAATCCCCGCTTTTCGTGAACGAGGTGTCGTTCAAGAACCCAAGGTGAAGTGCTGAGGACCGGTGTTCATCTCTGCCTCAAGCGGATCATTGCTCCGGCCGAACCCAAAGACCGTCATACTGTCGTTGAAGTTGTGATAGTGATCCATGGCCGCATCACTTTCGTGGTGGGCCAGAAAGAGAGAACGACGCAAACCGGGGTCGCCGAAATAGACCCACTCTTCTCCGGACAGATCCGCCGACCACGTCTCCCAGAGGTTTGTCTGGGTCCCATTCGACCGGGTAACAAAGTCAGTCATCACCACTGAAGTGTCCCCCCCGGGACACCTTCATAGAGGAACCAGTATCGCATGGTCTTGTTTCACCATGGTCATAGTGGCATATCTGGGATAGAACTCCCAGCGGCCTCCCACTTTTGTCATCCGTGACCGTCCGGACGTGACCTTGAGGGGCCCCTTGGATACCACGCGTCGATGGCATTCTGCGCGCCCGGATGGAAAAGGACTTCCGGGAAGATCATATTCGGCATGCCCCGGTACACCACCACCGGGCCATGATCGAATCCCAATCGAGCCAGTCATTCAGATCTGAATCAAGCATCGTGGAGAAAGCGCCCGCTTCCGTCTGATAGTACATCGTTACGCCGGGTCCGTCGATGCGGTACGCCGCCTGCCCCATATCATAATCGTTCTCTTCGATCGCGAACCAGGGCGAGAACGAGGGCGCGAAAAGGACCCACCGGTTTCATTGAAGTAGATGTCAAAGTACCGTGTAGCAGAAGATCCTGTCGTACCACCCATCAGGATGACCATCGTACCGGATGCTTTGCTCGATGCATCGTAATCGGCATCCTTGTCGAACTGGAAGGGCACGGACGTATTCACGATCGTGCCGGCTGCATTCGTCTCGATCACCCTCAGCGAATTCTCATCCAGTGCACCACTCTTCCCCAGTGCGGAGAGCAGCGTGGTGTAATTGACCGCCTGCTCTGCCGCTTTGTCGAACCGTGTGAATCCGCCCGATCCGACCGTGAGCCGGACACGATAGTCCCACGAGGCATCCCACCATGGCCCTGCGGCCTGAACGCCTGTCGTGAAGAGGATCATCAGGAGCAGCGCCCCTGCCATGACCATCCGCAATGTTTTCCGATCTGTCCGACCCGTACTGGGGGTGCGCATGTGCGTCATCCTGTGAGTGGTAGTAAGTGAGTTCACCGTAAAAGAACAACTTTTCTGGCATCGACAAACATCCCGCTTTCCATGCGGTACACATACACGCCGCTCGGAAGGCCGTCTGCATTGAGCGTGATCTCATACATCCCCGCTTCCTGGAACTCGTTCACGAGGGTACGAACCTGCTGGCCCAATTGATTGTAGACGCCAATGCGCACCCGCGCCGCCTCCGGCACCGCATAGCGAATGCGTGTGGAGGGATTGAACGGGTTCGGATATGCCTGGCCAAGATCATACGAAGACGGCCGCTGACCTTCCGTGACGCCGGTCACCCCTGCAACCTGCACCGGATCGGTGTAATGCACCGCCCCACCGAGGTCGATCTGCTTCAACCGGTAGTACGTTGCGCCCACAGGCAGCACCGGATCCACGAAGCTATACGTGTGGGGCTCACGGAGGTCCCTGCCCCTGCAACAAAGCCATTCGGGACCGTTTGGAAGGCTGCCGAAGAACTCAGAGCCTTCTGAACCTCGAACCCATAGTTGTTCCTCTCGGACAGCGTGGTCCACGCAAGGTGCACGCCTTCATCTCCCGACGGAACCGCAGTGAAGCTCGAGATCTGCACGGGGAGAGGGATGCCATACCGGACGGCCACTGCTGATCCGGGCCACAACACTTCGATGCCGTGATGCTCGACGGTATTCGACTTGAACTCGATCAGGTTCTGACCTTCCTGCAGATCACCGACGGGCACCGTGAGACGGTCGAGGCTGTAGTAGTGATTCTCGCCGTACGACGGCGCGTACCAGCCGTTCACGCGCGTATAGTGATCAGGATCCCCCGACCCATCAATGCCATTCCAAGTACGTGCAAAAATGACGGCGCTTGTTGCGTCGCCGAGATCGGGGATATCCACGTACGACTGCTGTGTCCCGGCAGGGCTTCCCAGATCGCCACGCGCCCACTCCCGTTCATCGATACCTGACGGCTTGAACAGCTTTGACCGCGCTTGATGCGCGGGCCAGCGTGATCCCCGTGACCTCCGGCGTCACATACCACACACCATTGCTCCCCTGGACGCGGGCGAGCACCTTGATGCCCGACTGGTCCGGTACCCAGGAGTTGTCCCAGGTGAGCGAGAACGGCGAGCCAAAGTCGCTCCCGGCATGATTCCTGATCACCACATCGTCCGACTTCCCACGATGGTAATCGTGGTGGTACTCCTGATACACACCGTCGCCATCCGTGTCCACACCATCGTAGTACGCCAGAAAATCCACCTGACTCGCTGAGCCACTGACATTGACGGCAAGCGTGGGATTGTCCCCGATCGTCGCACCGCTTGCGGGCGAAGTGACCGTTCCGGTCACATGCGATTTGGATGAAGGATCATAGTAGACCCTGAGGACGATCGCATACCATCCGAACTGCCCCCACCCGAACCCATACGGGCCGGTCTGGCCATCATTGGTACCTGTGAAACTGTTCGTGCCGACCTGGAGGTGGCTCAACGGAACAGTGACACCGACCATGGCCTGGCTGATATAATTGTATCCGTCGCCCGGGGTTGTCTGAAGCTCGGGAATGTCGATCCAGGAATTCCCGTTGAAGGAGACCTTCTTGCCGTACGTCCCAATATGTCCACCCCACAACGAAAACAGTGCCTCTGCACGTGTGGCTCCGGAAAGGTCGTCCACCGCAATGGAGAGGGTCGGGTTGGGGAGGAACGCTCCGGCCTGAGGATACGTACCCAGGTCGATGTTCGGATCTGTCACCCGCCAGTCATCGCTGCCCACATCGATGATCTGAACAAACTCTTTATAGACTTCGCCCGGTGCGGGCTGCGTGAATATCCCCTGTGAGGTGGCGCTCACGGGGGTCAGCACGATCGCAGCCATGACGAACGCGATCGTCCTGGCCGCGAAGAACAATATCCTTCGGCTCATACTTCCTCCAACACTATGGAAAACAGACAGCAGGGTGGCACGCCAGTCAGGTCCGGAGACCCCGGCGCGTGTACAACACTCCCGGTCGCTACGAGCAGAATGCAGAGGATCGATCCCACCGGGCTTTCGCAGGGAGCCCGTCCTATCCTCTGCATTCTGCTGCAGTGCGCAGCCGACCTTACTTCACAAGCATCATCTTCCGGAACAGTGAAACCTCACCGGCGGTGAGCTTGTACAGATACATACCGCTCGTCAGGCCCGAAGCATCGAACCGGACCGTATGGAACCCGGCCGCGTGCACGCCACTGGCGATCTCGGCGACCTGCTGCCCGAGGAGGTTGTACACCTCAACACGGACCGTGCTCTCCTTCGGGAGGCCGAAGGTGATCTGGGTCGTCGGGTTGAACGGATTCGGGAAATTCTGAGCCAGTGTGAACTCCGTCGGGACGCTCTGCGGCGTGTTCACGGACGTCACGACAACGGAGAACCGGCGCACCTCGGAGAAGCTTCCCCACTTCGTTGCCGTTCCGCCACGGACCCTCCAGTAGTACGTCGCGTTGTCGTTGAGCGGACGGTAGGTCTTCGCCGTATCCGTCACGGTGGAATCCACGCTCGTGAAACCGAACGCCGAATCCGGAGAGATCTCGAACCAATACCGCGTCGCCCCGGGCGTCGGACGGTTCCACGTGAAGCGGGCGCTGTCCTTATTCACCACCGACTGATGTGCCGGGCTCAGCAGTGTAATCACCCCGGGTACCGGCGCCAACGTGGTGAACGAGCGTGTCGCTGTGAACGGCCCCGGCCCGCCGGCATTCCGCCCGGCGATACGCCAGAAGTAACGCGTGTTCTGCACCAGCCCCGTGATCGTCCGGGTGGTATCCGTCAGGGTGGTGTCGTTCCTGAAAAGCCCTGACGCAAACGTGGAATCCGTGGCGATCTGGATCGTATAGTGCGTCGCCCCGGCCAATGCCCGCCACGAGAATACCAGGCCGGCGGTCGGCTGTTCGATCGCATTCGCCGCCGGAGTGAGAAGTACGGGTGCCGTCGGGACGCTCATCACCGTGCGGAAATTCCAGGTCGCCGCAAAGGCACTGGAGCCACCGGCATTCTTCGAACGCACACGCCAGTAGTACTTCTGATTGTAGCCGAGCCCGCTCACCGATCTCGAGGTATCGGTCAGCGTACTGTCGTTCACGATGAAGCCCGACGCAAAGGTCGAGTCGGCACCAGCCTGCAAATGATAGGTCGCTGCAGCGGTGGCCGCGCGCCAACGGATGGTGAGACTGGTGGTCTGGTCGATGGCATTGTTCGCCGGGGCAAGGTGCACCGGCACACCCGCCGGAGCCAGAGCGGTCGTGAACGACCACGCCGTGGCATAGTCGCCCCATGCTGAAGCAACCTGCGCAGAAACATGCCAGTAGTACTGCGTGCTGTACCCAAGGCCCGTCAGGACCTTGGTGGTATCGGCAAGGGTCGTATCCTTCACGATCGTCCCCCCCGTGAAGCCGGCAGTCGTGGCAACCTGCAGACGATACTGGGTAGCGCCAGAAACAGGACGCCAGACCAACGGCACTGTAACGGAAACGTTCGTGGCGGCATTCGCCGGTGATACGTGCGCCGGGGCGCCGACATTCGTTGTGAATGCAGAGAACGCGGAGTACGCGCCATTGCCGGCGGCGTTCTTTCCGCGGACGCGCCAGAAGTGCCGAACGTTGGCCGTCAGCGGGCCAACGGCATAGCTGGTGTCTGCGATGTTGGTCTGATTCACCACGGTCGTCGCAAAGGTCGAATCCGTCGACACCTGGAGATCGTACGTCGATGCGGCAGGTGCAGGGTGCCAGCGCAGGGTAAGGTTCACTGCCTGGTTGGTCGCGTTGTGCGCGGGCGACGCAAGCGTTGCGGCCAGCGGTACGGGGATGCGTAGCCGGCGCCGGTGTACTCCACCTGGAGTCCCGGACCCGGCCAGATGATCTCCATGCCGTGATGGGCAACGGTCTGCGAGTAGAACGAGAATTCGTTGTTCCCCGTCCTCAGTTCTCCCGTCGGGATGGAACGGATATCGTACGAGAAGTTGTGGTTCCCGCCATACTCGTCCGGATCTTCCCAGCTATTGAAGCGGCGGTAGTGCGTCTCACCCGGTTCGCGAACGACGTCGAGGCCGTTCCATGTCCGGTTGTGATAGACCGCCTCTGTCGCGTCACTGAGGTTCGTCGATTCTGGAATATTCACATTGATCCGGACCACATCGAGATCGCCACGGGCCCAGGCTTCTTCCGGTGTATCGAACGGCTTGTACAACCGTACGGACTTGCCGCTGCGCACGAGGCTCAGGTCCGTCACTTCGGGCGTCACGTACCACACACCATTGCTGCCGCGGATGCGGGCGAGCAACTTTACGGCACCGGCAGCCTGGTCCGGGACCCACTTCGTGTCCCAGTTCACGACGAACGGCGATGAGGTCGCTGTCCCGACATGGTTCCGGATCTCCATGGACGTGCTCTCTGTCTGGAGATGGTAATCATGATGGTATTCCAGATACCGGCCGTCGCCATCGGTATCGTAGCCATCGTAGTAGGCAAGCACATCCACACGGTCCGCCGACCCGGTCACACCGACGGTGATGCTCGGGTCCTCGTTCATCGACGCCTTCGTGAGGGGCGATGTGATGGAACCCGTCACGTGGGTCTTGGATGGACCATAGTAGATGCGGATCATCATGCCGTACCAGCCGTGCTGGCCCCATCCGAAGCCGTACCCGTCGGGACCACCAAGCTGTCCGCTGTTCTCGCCCTGGAAGATATTCACACCCGCCTGAAGGTCCGAGAGGGGCACATTCACGGTGATCATGGACTGGCCGATATAATTGATGCCGAGATGGCCCACCGGGACCCCGTTGGAAGTATCCAGATCGGGCAGATCGATCCACGCGTTGCCATTGAAACGAACCCTCTTGCCGTACGTGGAGATATGGCCGCCCCAGATGATCATGGTCGCTTCGGCGCGGACGGCACCGGCCAGATCATCGACCGTGAGGTCGATCTCCGGATTCGGGAGGAAGGGAGCCGCCTGTGGATAAGTACCGAGATCCATATTCGGATCGGTCACCCGCCACTGCTCGCCATCCAGAGGACGCATCACGCGCGTGTATTCCCTGTAAATGTCGCCGGGCTGCGGCCCGGTGAACCGGATCTGGGCGAATGCCTGCATGCTCCCGAGCAGGATCAAACTGACGATCATTGCCGCACGGAGTATCCCGGACAGCCTGGTCTGAGTCATAGTGGTCTCACGTGTGATTGTGGTTCGTGATAAACGACAGGAGCGATGGCGGGAGATGCTGCGCATCCCTCTCGCCATCGCTTCTCTATCCCGCGGGCCTGCGGTCCGTACCGCAGGCCCCGCCTCTCTTTACTTCACCAGCATCATCTTCTTCGTGAAGGTCATCTGGCCCGACACCATCCTGTAGATATACAGGCCGCTCGGCATCGCCGACGCATTGAACGACACGGCATGATATCCGGCTGCGCGGACCTCATCCACCAGCAGGGCCACACGTTCGCCCAGGAGGTTATAGACCTCGAGCGTTACACGCGATTCCTGTGGCAGCGCGAATTCGATCTTCGTCGCCGGATTGAACGGGTTCGGGTAATTCTGCGACAGTGACAGCTCCATCGGGATCTCAGGACGATCGTTCACTCCGGTGATGTCGCGCGTGAACTTGCGCACGACGCCGAAAGGTCCCCAACCGCCCGCATTGTGCGCCTTGACGCGCCAGAAGTATGCCTGATTCGGCAAGAGACTCCGGAAGATCTTCGTGGTATCGGTCAGGTTCGAATCCGGCACAGAGAACACGAACCCTGAATCCAGGCTCAGATCCACCCAGTAACGGTCCACCGCCGGGGTGCTGGTACGCCAGATCACACGGAGACTGTCCGTTGCCTGACGATACTGATCCAACGGGAACACGAGCAGAGGCGCGGCTGCCGCCGGGATGCCGGTGGTGAAACGGCGCACCGGTGAATACGGCGACGTGCCGCTCACGGCATCGGCGTTCACACGCCAGTAATAGGTGGTCACGTAGCTCAACGACACCATCGTCTTGAAGGTATCCGCGAGCGTTGCATCGTTCACCACGAATCCACCCGCGAACGTCGAGTCCGTGGACACCTGCAGATGGAACGACGTGGCGCCGTTCGGACGCGTGAAGGTGATCGTCAGCGGGGTCAGCAGACCCGTCGCCAGGTTGGCGGGGGCGAGCTGCTTCGGGATCGCCGGGTCGGAATCGTAGGTACGGAAGCTCCAGATCGAAGAATACGGGCTGGTGCCGCCGATGTTCTTGGAATTCACACGCCAGAAGTACTTCATGCCGAACGCGAGGCCACCAACGGTCTTCGTGGAATCCGTGACGGTGGAGTCGTTCACGACCACGCCCGAGGCAAAGGTCGAGTCGGACGCCACCTGCAGGCGATACGACGTCGCGCCCGCGATCTTGAGCCAGACATACTTCACCGAAAGGTCCTGGTTCGTTGCCCCATCGGCCGGACCGACGAGGCTCGGGATCGATGGATTGGCGACGATCGTCGTGAATGCCCAGGTGGCGGAGTACACGCCGGTGCCTGCATTATTCTTGGCATTGACGCGCCAGTAATACTTCGTGCTGTTCGCAAGGCCGGCCATCGTCTTCGATGTGTCGGTCAGGGTCGAATCGTTGATCACGATGCCCGTCGCGAAGGTCTCGTCCGTGCCGACCTGGAGCCGGTAACTGGTTGCTGCGTTCGCGCGGTTCCAACGGAGCACCACATTCACCTGCTGGTTCACCGCATTGGTCGGAGGCGAGATGAGCGCCGGCGCCGGCGGGATCGCGGAGATGGTCGTGAAGGCACGCACCGCCGAATAGCTGCTGGTGCCGCCTGCGTTCTTCGCGTTGACCCTCCAGTAGAACTTCGTCAGGTTCGCAAGCGCACTCATCACCTTCGAACTGTCGGTGAGCGTGGAATCATTGTACACCAGCCCTGTCGTGAACGCCGTGTCGGTCGACACCTGCAGGCGGAATGTGGCGGTGCCCGCCGGCTTGGACCAGCGCAGCGTGGGGGTCACTTCCACATCCAGCGCATTATCGGCGGGCGACTGCAACGACGGGACGGCGGGCGGAGCGATGGCGGTCGTGAACGTGTATACATCAGACGTGGCACCGACGCCCCAGGTATTCTTGCCGCGGACACGCCAGTAGTACTGGGTGGTGTAGCCGAGCCCGGCAACCTGCTTGGTCACGGCCGTCAGGGTCGAATCGCTGTACACCGTGCTTCCGAAGCCCGGGTCCGTGGAAACCTGGAGCCGGTACGTTGTCGCCGACGCCGTCGTGTCCCATGCCAGCGTCGGCGGGACGAACACGTTGAGCGCATTGTTCAGCGGGGTTGCCAGGTACGGCTTGGCGGGCAGCGTCGTTGCCACATACTCTGCGGAACACGTGAACGCCTGCGGGCTTGCGCCGCCATTGCCGGCGAAGACACCGACCTTGGTCACATTCAGCGGACGTGCGATGCTCGGGATGAACGTCCAGCTCGTGCCGTTGAGCGAGTACCACACACGGAACGTTCCGCCACCCTGGGTCAGCTTCAGCCAGAGGTTGGACGTCGCACCGGTCAGGACCTCATTCGCCAGGATGTCCGGCTGACTCAGGCCATCATAGAACCCACCGATGAAGATGCGGACGCTCGTGCCATCGTAGCTGAAGTTCGCACGGATGAGGTTGTTCGTGTCCTGTTCGGCCACGATGCCCTGGACCATGATGTTGGACGCGGAACCGACCAGCGGCGTCGTGAACTTCACGGTGAATTCGTACACGTTGGCAAAATCCTTCAGGTCCTGCAAGATGTGCGGGGCCGTGTACCCATCGGTCCAGATGTCATGCGACACACCGCCGGGGACGGTGATCGTGAGTTTCTTGCCGGCGATCCCGAAGGAGGCATCCCCGCGCGGATTGTAGGTGGTCCAGAGCGACCCATTCAGCGCCCCACCACCGAAGTCATCCGACACCATCTTCAGATCGTCGATGTACCCGCCCGTAAAGAACACATTGTCCGCCGAGGCATTCGTCTGCAGCTGTTCATCCGTGCCCGTCACCCGGAAGTGATGGTCCGTGCTCGGATTGGTTCCGTTGACGATCACACGATGATCATACGTATAGGACGCATGGCCCACCGGGGTGCTCCCGTACGCCGCCGTCGTTCCCCATTCCACCGTGCCGTTCGCCGGCTCATCCGTCTTCCACTTCACCATGAACGCATTGGGCTGCGCGATATAGGAGACGTTGTAGATGTACGGCCCGAGGTTGTCGGCCACCGGTGTGCCTTCTTCCGGCACGACCGGGGAATCGCTATTGAAGAAGTAGTCGGCCTTCATCGTGAACGCTGACGGGTTCGGCCCGGCGTTGCCGGCAAAGAGGCCGATCCTGGTCACGTTCAGCGCGTGCACGAAGCTGTCAGCAAGCGTGTAGGCGGTTCCGTTCAGCGAGTAGTACATCTTCCAGGTATTGCCGGTGCGCGACACGCGCAGCCAGAGGGGCCCGACATCGTAGCCGGCGAAGTACTTGTTGTTGATCTTGGTGGACGGCGACGCAAAGCCGTCGCTGAACGAGGCGGCGAACGCCTTCACACTATCCACCTCATGACCGG
Source organism: Ignavibacteriota bacterium (assembly GCA_016707525.1). Taxonomy (NCBI): domain Bacteria; kingdom Pseudomonadati; phylum Ignavibacteriota; species Ignavibacteriota bacterium. The sequence continues at coordinate 59,028 of JADJHP010000014.1, read as the reverse complement.
TCGTGAAATCGAACCTCACGAGATTGGCGGAGTCCTGCTCCACGACAAGCCCTTCTGCCAGATAGGTCTGGAAGGAGATGCCTCTGAGCGGCGAGAGGAATTTCACGTCGACCGTGAAGTCTTCATTGGCACAGGCCTGGGTGATGTGCGGCGCGTTGTAGCCGATCGTCCAGAGATCGTGCTCCACCCCGCCCGGCAGGGCGATCTGCACCATGGCACTGTCCGTCGTGTACCCCGCCATCTTGATCGTTGCATCACCGATCGCATCAGTGATCGTCCAGCGAGGACGGATCAGGTTCCGGGAATTGAACGCGTCTGATGTGAACGTGGACGCGCCCGCGAATGCGAGCATAGGAACCAGCACTGTGATCACCAACATGCCGAGAGCCAGGGGCAAACGAGACCACTGGGACAGTCGATCCATGACGTGTACCTTTCGATTGAGAGTATTCACCATATATGCACAAAATCGCAAGAAATCATTGAAGTCAAGATAATATACATGGCCCCGACTTGCAACCGTGTGACGGGCATCACACGCGGACCTCCCCGGATGGTGCGCGAAGCCATACTTAGTTTGCAACAATCGTACCCGCAGAGAACAACAAAAAAATGGCCGATTCCGTTCATAAAGAACGGAACCGGCTAGGGAACAGCTCACAGGGTTGGCTACATATCACCAACCGCACAGGATCATACGATCTTCGGTTTGGGGATAGGAATGATGAACTTCCCACCCTTCGCACGGTACTCTTCCTGCTGTTTCATGATCTCCGTCGCGAAGTTCCATGCCAGGATTACGACGTAGTCCGGCTGATCCTCCACAAGCTTGCTGGGCGGGAAGATGGGCAGATGATTCACACCCATGTACTTGCCGTGCTTGTAGGGATTCAGGTCCACGACGTAATCCACAAGCTTCTTGTCCAACCCCACGTAGGCGAGCATCGTACAGGCTTTGGCCGCCGCGCCATAGGAGGCGATACGCTTCCCCTTCCGCTTCAGCCCCTCAAGGATCTCCAGCAGCGACGTCCGGATGAACTCGACCCGCTTGGCAAAGTCGCGGTAGTAGGTCATCTTGTCCACCTTCCGCTTCTTCTCCATCGCGAGCAGGCTCTTCACGCTCTTGCCGACGCGGTCCACCTTCTCGACGAAGAGGCGGATGGTACCGCCATGCACGGACACGCGCTTGATCTCGTTGAGGTACAGCCCGTGGCGGCGGAACAGCTTGTCCAGCGCCGTCACCGAAAAATAGCAGAGATGCTGGTGATAGATCGTATCGAATTCGCAATGGTCAACGAGGTCCACGAGGTACGGACACTCGATCACCGCGACGCCGGTCTCCTTGAGGATGATGTTGATCCCCTCGACGAACCCGTTGAGGTCCGGTACGTGCGCGAGCACGTTGTTCGCCAGGAACACATCAGCGGCCTTGCCCTCTTCCTTCCGGAGCTTCGTTGCAAGCTCTTTCCCGAAGAAGTTGATGAGGGTGGGGACGCCGTTCTCCTGCGCTTTGCGCGCCGGAGCCTGGGCCGGGTCGATCCCCTGCACCTGGATCCCGCGCTTCAGGAAGTTCTGCAGCATGTAGCCATCGTTGCTGGCGGCTTCCACCACAAGGTTCTCCGGTCCCAGCTTCCGCTTCTCGATCAGATACTCCGCGCTCTCACGGAAGTGCGCGAGGAGCGACGGTGAGACGGACGAGAAGTACGGGTACTCGGGGCCAAAAAGGATCTCGGGGTCCACCGATTCCGTGATCTGCACCAGGGAGCAGGTCGGACAGAACACAAGATCGAGCGGCGCGGTGATCTCCGGCTGGTTCAGCTGATCGTGGTTCACCAGGCGGTCCGCCAGGGCGGTTCGCCCGAACGACACGATCAATTCCAGGTTCTTCTTGCCGCACGAACGGCACGGGGGATACTTCGTCTTCATGGAGTCGGGGTCCTGTTCAGGATGGCTATTTCCAGCGAAGGTCCGCACCGAGCAGACCGGAGTTCATGAGCATCTTGATGTGATCGATACGTTTGTACTTCGTCCCCTCGAAGTCGTCCAGCTTCAGGCCGACCTTCTTGTATGCTGCGAGGAGTTCCGCGGCGCCCTTACGGGCATCCCATATCGGCTGGAACGCCGGGAGGGTCTTCATGATCTTCGAGCTGTCCACACGGTAGCACCGCTTGTCCGGACCGGCATCTTTCGCGTACTCGATCACGGTATTCTGGACCGTGTCCTTCACGATATCCGCCAGCTCGCGGATCCGGTAGTTGTCCTCATTCCGGGCGACATTGAACGCCTGGTTGTGGGTGAGCTCGAGCGGGGACTTCAGCACGGCGATGAACGCACGCGAGATGTCCGCGATGTGCACGATCGGCCGCCACGGCGTACCGTCGCTCTTGATGAAGACCTTGCCGGTCGTGAATGCCCACGCCACGAGGTTGTTCAACACGAGGTCGAACCGGAGGCGCGGCGACACGCCGAAGGCCGTCGCGTTCCGGAGGAACGTGGGGCTGAACGAGCCATCCGCCATCTTGGTGACATCCTGCTCCACCCGGACCTTCGAGATACCGTACGGGGTCACCGGATTGAACGCAGAGTGTTCATTGAGGAGATCTTCCCCGCCCGCACCGTAGTTGCTGCAGGAGGAGGAGAAGACGAATTTGCGCACGCCCGCCTGTTTGGCGCACTCGGCCAGGCGCACCGAGGCGACATGATTGATGTCATAGGTGAGGTTCGGATTGAGATCGCCGAGAGGGTCGTTGGAGAGGCCCGCAAGGTGGATGATCGCATCAAAGCCCTTCACATCGGCGACTTCGACATCGCGAATGTCCTTCTTGATGTTCGGTACCTGCTTGATGCCATCGCCGAACGTCGAGCGTTCGAACAGGTCGGTATCGAAGCCCACCACATCCCACCCTTCCTGCAGAAGCATGGGAACCATGACCGTACCGATATAGCCGAGGTGACCGGTGACGAGAACGCGCATATCAATCCTTCCAGACTTTCCAGGGTGCACCGCCATTCTGCCAGAGGTCTTCCAGCAGTTTCTTGTCGCGTAACGTGTCCATACACTGCCAGAAGCCGGAGTGACGGTACGCCATCAACTGTCCTTCTTTCGCGAGACGCGTCAGCGGTTCATGTTCCCACTGCGTCGCATCGCCTTCGATATAGTCGAAGATCTTCGGATCGAGCACGAAGAACGCACCGTTGATCCAGCCTTCGCCGGTCTGCGGCTTCTCCGTGAACTGCACGATCTGATCGCCGTCGAATACCATGTGCCCGAAGCGGGCGGGAGGCCGCACGGCCGTCAGCGTCGCCAGCTTGCCATGGGATTTGTGGAACTTCAGCAGGTCGATCAGATTCACATCCGACACGCCGTCGCCCCACGTCAGCATGAACGTCTCATTGCCGATCACCGGCTTCAGGCGCTTGATGCGCCCGCCGGTCAGCGTGGAGATCCCGGTATCCACCAGGTGCACGGTCCAGTCCGGCCGCGAACCGCCGTCGATATCGACCTTTCCCGTTTGCATCCGGACGGTCATCGCGTTGCTGTTGAGGTTCGCATAGTCCACCATGTACTTCTTGATGAACTCGCCCTTGTACCCCAGGGCGATGGCGAACTCATTGAAGCCATAATGTGAATAATGCTTCAGGATGTGCCAGAGGATCGGGCGTCCGCCGACCTCCACCATGGGCTTCGGCTTGATCTCCGTTTCTTCGGAGAGGCGGCTGCCAACGCCGCCCGCAAGGATTGCTACCTTCATGCAGGGTATCCCCTCATATGATTTCGGTGGTGAACCGCCAACTCAGGCCTTACGGATGACACGGGCAGGCACGCCGGCGACGACCGTATGCGCCGGAACGTCCTTGGTGACGACACTGCCGGCACCGACAATGGCGCCTTCGCCGATCGTCACACCGCACAACACCGTCGTGCTCGTCCCGATCGATGCGCCCTTCTTCACCAGCGTGGTCACCACCTTCCAGTCGGCTTCGGTCTGCATCGACCCGTCAGCATTCACGGAACGCGGATACTTGTCGTTGATGAACGAAACATTGTGGCCGACGAACACACCGTCCTCGATGGTCACGCCTTCACAGATGAACGTGTGCGAGGAGATCTTGCAATCGGCGCCGATCTTCGCACCCTTCTGGATCTCCACGAACGTGCCGACCTTCGACCGGTCGCCGATCTCACAGCCATACAGGTTCACGAAATCATAGACCTTCGTATCTTTTCCCAGCTTCACACTGGGCGCGATCTTCTGGAGCGACATGGTTGATTCTCCGGTGATAAAGGTTCTCGGGTTCAGGGAACGAGCTGGATGAGCGAGCCGTTCTGCTTCAGCGACTCCGCGGCAGCTTCCAGGATCTTCACGACCTTCAGGCCCGAACGTCCATCGGCGGTCGGCCGGCGGCCGGACTTGGTCGCCTCGACGAAGTCGCCGACCATCAGGGCCAGCGCCTCGTTCAGATCGATCTTCGGCGCCCACATGTCGCCGGTGCGGTATTCGACCAGGACCTTGTAGATGGATTCCCGTTCCTTGATGTCCACACCCTTGTCATACACCCGGATCTTCTCGCTGGGCTCCATGTCGTCGTACACGACCATCAGCTTGCTGCCGCCGATGAGGATCTTGCGGACCTTCACCGGGGACATCCAGTTCACATGGAAATGGGCGATGAGCTGGTTGGCATACTTCACGGTGATGTAGGCGATGTCTTCCTTGTCGCTGAAGTGCTTCGACCCGATCGCGGCGACGCTCACCGGCTCCTGGCCGATGATGTAATCCATGATGGACAGATCGTGTGGTGCAAGGTCCCACACCACGTTCGTATCGTGCTGGAAGAGGCCGAGGTTCACGCGCACGGAGTCGAAATACATGATCTCGCCCAGGCGCCCGTTGTCCACCAGCTCTTTGATCTTGCGGACCGCGCCGGTATACACAAAGGTATGGTCGACCATGAGGGTCAGCTTGTTCTTGTCGGCCACCTCGATGAGTTCTTTGCAGTGCGCCGCGCTCTCCGCCATCGGCTTTTCGAGGAGCACATGCTTGCCGGCATTCAGGGCCTGCAGGGCGAGGGGAAAGTGCGTGGACACCGGTGTTGCGATCGCGACCGCGGCAACATCCTTCCGTGCAAGGAGCTCCTCATACGTCTTTGCCGTTTCCAGCGACGGGAACTTCTGCTTCGCGATGGCAAGGCGTTTTTCAGAGGCGTCAAAGCAGACGACTCCCTCCACTGAGGGCGTTGCCTGGAAATTACGGACCAGGTTCGGTCCCCAGTACCCGAAACCGACGACACCGATCTTCATCAGAGATGTTCCTTATTTGGCCCCGGAGCCGAAGAGCATCACGGGAAGCGTTTTGAGCAGGAGACCGAAATCGAGCAACACGGACGCATTCTGGATGTAGTAGAGGTCCAGGACGACCATATCCTCGAACCCTACGACACTCCGGCCTGCGACCTGCCACATCCCCGTGCAGCCGGGCATCACGCTGAGGCGGCGCTTGTGCCAGTCCTCATAGTGATCCCACTCAAACGGGAGGCAGGGGCGCGGACCGACCAGGCTCATGTCACCCTTCAGCACATTAAAGAGCTGGGGGAGTTCATCAAGGCTGGTCTTGCGGAGGAACCGCCCGATGGGCGTCACGCGCGACTCGTTCACGATCTTGGTAGAAGCCTGTTCGGTTGGTGTATTCTTGGATTTGGTTTGCATGAACTGTACAACGGTCTGCTCCCGGTCCTTGTCCTTGTCACTGCCCACCGTCATGGACCGGAATTTGTAGAACTTGAACGGACGGCCACCCTTCCCGATCCGGGTCTGGGCAAAGAACACCGGGCCATCGGATCCCAACTTGACCATCAGCGCGATCGAGGCGAAGAGCGGTGCCAGCAACATCAGCCCCAGCGCCGCGAGAAGCGAATCGAACACACGCTTGTAGCCTTCCATGAACGGGCTCGGGCTGAATTGCGACACGCCGACCACCGGCAGGTTGCCATACTTCTCGATGAACAGGCGCGCCGGCACCACATCATACAGCGGCGAGGTGATCTTCACGACCGCGTCGGTGGACGTGGCGATCTCGAGCACATTGATCAGGCGCCCGTGATCCACATTCTCCAGGCTGATGATCACTTCCTGCACTTCAAAGACCTTGACGATATCCTTCAACTCGGACACGCGGCCGACGACCTTGGCGCGGTTGAAGACGACCTTGCCCAACGGAAGCTCGTCATCCAGGAAGCCGATGAGATTCAGTCCGAGGTGGTCGTTCAGGAACAGATTGATGGCCAGATTCTTGCCGTTCTCGCCGGCGCCCACGATCAGGGCGTTGCGGTGGAACACCTTCCGGCGGGAGAGCCACAGATAGATGTTGCGGAAGACGATGACACGGCCACCGACCAGCAGAATGGCAGAGATCGCACTGAAATAGACCATCGCAAGACGGCTATCCAGGATCCAGTCCGCACGAACGAAGAACGAAAGGAGTGCCAGTCCAAGGATGGTGTACAGGAGGGCCTTCAGGATACGGACCGTCTGGTCCGCAACCGTTATGAAGACGTTGACCTTGTAGAGACTCTGGTACTGGAAGAGGAGCGTTGCGGCTGCACCGAACCCGACAAGGAAGAGGATCTCACCTTCCAGGGGGGCACCGATGAAGGTGAATCCCCCCGCAAAGCTGCGGCCGCGCATCACAATGGCCACGAACAACGCCGCAACGATGGTCAACCAGTCGAGGGTGGGCAGGATATATGCGTACGCAGGACGCTTTTTCAACGCTACCATAGTCTCATACCCTTCAGAGGAAGAGTCCGGTCCGACTGACCTGGACAAAGTAAGAAAAAAGGGATTCCAAAAGCAACTCGGCTGGTGTAGCCTGAATGAGTCAGTGTGTGTGCATAATGTAGAATATTCCCGGCGCGGTCGCCGTGTCCTGCATCACGTCCGGGATTTTGCACCGCACTCGCCATGGGGGAAGTCCCTTGAGCTACCATGAGTCCTCATGGTAGCTACTCCTCTCTAACAACAGGGTATCACGTTATGTTTCAATGCATTAGCACAAATCGCGTCCGCCCCTGCATGGGCAGGGGCGGCGCGGAACCTCACCGGCAACGTCAGGCGTAGAATGCCCGAACGTTCTGTGCCACGTATTCGATCTGCTCGCGGGTGAGCTCGGGGAACATCGGCAACGACAGGATCTCGTTCGCCGCCTTCTCCGTCACCGGGAAATCGCCCACCTTGTACCCGAGCTGCTTGAAGGCCGTCTGCATGTGCAACGGGATCGGATAGTGCAGACCGGTCGAAATACCATTCGCCTCGAGGTGCTTCGCCAGATCATCGCGCCGCGGGGCACGGATGACATACAGATGGTACACATGTTTGGCGTACGGCATCTCTTTCGGCGTGACCACGCCGGGGATCCCCTTCAGAACCTCATTGTAGATGGCCGCATTCTTCCGCCGCGCGTCCGTCCAGGCGCCCAGATGGCGGAGCTTCACGCCGAGGACCGCACCCTGGATGCCTTCCATGCGATAGTTGTGCCCGTACATCTCATGATGGTATTTCTTCTCGGCACCATGGTCGCGGATCATCTTGAACTTGCGCGCCAGCTCCGGATCGTTGGTCGCCGCCGCCCCACCCTCGCCGTACGCGCCAAGGTTCTTGCCGGGGTAAAAACTGTAGGACGATGCCACGGAGAGTCCGCCCGTACGCTTCCCCTTGTATTCGGCCAGGTGCGACTGGGCGCAGTCCTCGACGAGCGCGATCTTGTGCTTCTTTGCGATCTCGGCAAGCGGGTCCATGTCGGCCGGCTGGCCATACAGGTGCACCGCCACGATCGCCTTCGTCTTTGGCGTGATCTTCGCCTCGACCTTCTTCGGGTCGATGTTGTAACTGTCCGCTTCGCAGTCCACGAACACCGGCGTCGCCCCACACAACGTCGCGCCCCACGCCGTCGCAATGAACGTGTTCGCCGGCATGATCACCTCATCGCCCGGTCCGAGGCCCAGGGCCCAGAGGACCATGTGGTTGCCGTCGGTCCCGGAACTCACCGCATAGCAGTACTGCACGCCGTGTTCCTTCGCAAAGGCAGCCTCAAACTCCGCCACCGGCTTGCCGAGGACATAGGCCGTATTGTCAAGCACAGAATGGATCGCCGGAAGGACTTCGTCCTTGATGCTGGTATACTGTGCTTTCAGGTCGAGAAACGGTACCTTCATCATATGCTGTCCTGTTGTTCGTGAGTACGTTTTGTCATGGCCGGATCCCTCTGCACACCTGCGACTGCCACGTGTCATGTGAACACGGTCACGCTGCGCCGGCCGGCGTCGTGACCACGGTACCTTCCTTCAGCGTGCTCCTGAGCACCACACCCCTGCCCGCGGCGGGTCCGACGATCCGCCAGGTCCCACCCTCTTCCCGGAGCGACGATGCCTGGCGGTCGCGCCACCACTGTGCCGCTTCGTGGGGCTGCACGTGCCACACACCCTGCAAGCCCCTGACGTATTCCAGCATGTCCCGGTACAACCTCAGCCGGTCATCCGTGAGCATATAGTCCGGATGGATGTTGATCATGCCGATCCCGCCGTGCGCGAGCAACCACTCCATCTTTTCCTTCCACACACCGATGTCCGTGTGACCGAGGATCTCAAAGAGCGAATGATCCTGCGGCAACGAGAGCGGCAGCTCGACCATGTCCCCGAGGAAGTACGGCCAGATACTGCAACACCCACCCGTCTGCGGTTCGTACGGATCGGTGTCCGGGAACGAACTGTCGTACGCGAACGGCATCGCCGTCATCCATGCGGCATTGCGCAGCGTGGACGGCGAGCGGAACCCCCGCGCACCCCAGGAACGCGCATACTCCGCGATCGCCTTCATCCGCGATTCGAACATCGTGCGCGACTGGAACAAACGGCCGTCATGCTTCAAACCGTGCACTCCGATCTCGAACCCACCCTCGCGCAACGCGTCAACGATCGTCCAATCGATCGGGTACCGTTCGGGGACCAGATTCCAGCACGAGGAGAACCCGAGTTCCTTCTCCACCGCTGCAAGTGCGGGTGCGCGACGCAAGCCGGAGTCCCACTCGACGTCGTGCGTGATCACGAATGCCGCGCGGGCATTCCCGGGCCAGTACGAGATCCGGTGGACATCGGGCCGCACCTTCAACATCCCGCGGACGTACGCATCCACTTTCGTCACGAGCAGAGGCTCCACCGGCCAGGCCGGAAAGGCCGTCTCCGCCTGCACCGCAACATAGCGCTGACGCAACGCGATCTGCACCGGACGCGGGATGATGGGCTTCAGGGCGTAATAGAGACGCCGCTTCCATCCCTGACGGTCATCCACGTACCGCTCGTACAGCCAGTGGCCGACCTGCGTCTCGACTCCTTCCGGCTCGGGGATACCTTCGCCGATCTTGAGAAGTTCACGCAGCGTCGACCGCTCTGCTCCCGGCAGCTTCACTTCCGTTGCGTCATCCGACATGTTCATACAACACCTGTCCTATCACCTTCAACACCGGCACCGGCATCCGTTGGATCACCGGTTTCAACCGGTCGAGGATCCCGCCGCCCGACCCGCCACCCGCCGGCCGTGCCACGGTCCCAACCTGCGCGTAGGAAATATCCGTTTCGATGGTCCCCCATCCCCGCTTGAACTTGATCAGGCCCTCACCGTCCAGGTCCGACCGCCCGAAGTCGAGGATACGTATCCCCTCGGCGATGCCGTAACGCATGGCGTCCCACATGATGCCATGGTTCGGACGATGCACAAGCCCCTCGTCATCCGATGCGCCGTACTTGTAGTACAGCGTGTCCTTGTAGCGCATGAACACGCACGCCGCCAGCACCTGTTCTCCCAGTCGTGCGATGCTCACGAACCCCATCCCGCGGTCCATGAGATGCTTCTGAAACCCGTCAAAGAACCGGTCCGGCTGCGGCGGCAGTCCGTGCTTCCGCCGCGTCATGTAGTTCAACTGCATGAACGTCCGCAGGCCTTCCTTGTCTGTCCGCCGCTCAACCACTCCTCCCGACTTCAGGAACTTGTTCAGACCGCGCTGGGTCTGCGACTTATCGAAAGCCTTCATCAGCCGGTCGGGGTCCTGCCCCAGTTCGAGCTGATGACGCTTATAGGCCCCGCTCCGGCACGCGAACGCATGTTCGATCTCGGAGCGCATCTCGATGAATGCGAGTCCGCGTTCCCGCCCCCGTGCCAGGGCAGCATCCAGCAACAGAGTATGCACATCATCGGAGACCGCCACCGATCCACCGTAGTCCGAGAACGGCAACGAGACCGCGCGGCGGCCCGTGAGCCGGCTCCTGATCTCCAGCAAGGGCAACACGCCCACCAGGGTCCCGCCGTCGAAACACCCCAGGGAAGCCGGGGTGTACCGGTAGGCCTCCATCAGCGGCGCGATCCATTGCGGGTGATGGAACACCGTCGCGCCGGGGGTGGCGTCCAGGAACGGCAGCCACTGCGGGTCGGTGAGCGGGTCTATGCTCCGGATCTCCATCATCGTGAAAGAACGTAGGCATACGCGGCGCGCAGGCGTTCCGCCTGTTTCTGCCACGATAACTCTTCTGCGACGCGTTTCACGCCCGCCTCGCCCATTTCCTTGCAGCGTGCCGGATCGTTCGCCAGCGTCAGGATGCCTTCAGCGAATGCCACCGGGTCATTGTTGTTCACATACAATGCGCACGGCCCGGCCGAAAATTTGTTCTCCTTGAGATGGAAGGAAACGATCGGTTTGCCGAGCGACATGTACTCCATGATCTTGGTCATGGTGGAGAGCTCATTCAGCGGGCTGTACGGATCGGGCGACAGGCACACATCGGCCGTCGACATGATCTCGAGCGCCTCGGGGTCCGGGATGCGCCCCGTGAACACGATATCCTCCGCGATGCCGCGTTCCGCCGCCATCTCTTTCAGCCGCGGCCAGTCGTCGCCCTTGCCGATCAGGTAGAACATGACATCACGGTTCTTGCGCGTGTTCACCAGCTCGTCCACCGCGCGGATGATGTATTCGAGCCCGTCCTGAATGGCCATCACGCCGATATAGGCGGCCATATACTTGCGCCCTTTCTTCAGGGCGGGATTGGGCGGTGCGAACTTGAAGCTCCGCGTGTCGGGTCCGTTACGCACCACGAACACCTTCTTCGCGTTGCGCGGGTCGGTCTCGATGGCCCGCTGCTTGTATGTTTCGTTCGTGGAGAGGATCCCATCCGCGAAGCGGTACGACAGCTTCTGGAACCACCGCTGGATGGTGTAGAGCATCCCCGCGTCCTTCTCCTCCTTATCGAACCTGCTGAGGTAGGCTTCGGGCGAGAGGTCGTGCTCATCGAAGATGAACCGGATGCCGAAGAGTTTCAGGTACAGCGCCAGCGGCCAGAAGATATCCGGAGGGTTGGCCACGTGCACCACATGGACCTTTCCCCGCAGCAGCAGCCGGTGCAGCAGGAAAAAGGTCTTGAGGAACGCAACGCCATATTCCCGGAAGTACCCCACGACCGAACCGTCGGCAAAGGTATTCGTGTACCGGTGGATCTCGATGCCTTCCAGCACCGTGAAGCGCTCGTTGTCCTTGCCAAAGATGGGGCAGATGACGCTCACGCGCGCGCCGGCTTCCTTCAGCGCGCGGGCGATGTTCCACATGCGCCGGTCGAACGGCACTGCCTCGTTCTCGATGACCAGCAGGATATGTTTACCAGCAAATACCTTCGTAGTGTCCATGCGTCGATTTCCAGTCTTCGGTGATCCGGACCAGATCGTAGATCATCTGGCCGGGTTTGACGAGGCGCGTGATGTCCTTGAACTCCGCACCCTTGTTCGCAACGAGAATGACCTCCGCATGGTCGAGCACATCCTGCATCGAGGGTTTCATGAGCGAGGAGATGTGCGGGATCTCATGTTCGATATAGCTCTTGTTCGCACCGATCAGCCGGGCGAGGTTGACGTTGGCATCGTAGATCGAGAGATCGTAGCCTTTGCCGATGAGGGTCTCAACGACATCCACGATCGGGCTTTCGCGCAGATCATCCGTGTCGTTCTTGAAGCTCAGGCCCAGGATGCCGATCTTCTTCCGCTTCGTGGCCACGACCCAGTCCACGGCCCGCTGCACCTGCGATTCGTTGCTGGGCATCAGGGAGCTGAGGAGCGGGGTCGCGATGTCGTTGCGGCGCGACTCATACGTGATGGCGCGGACATCCTTCGGGAGGCACGACCCGCCGAACGCGAAGCCGGGCTTCAGGTAGTACGGTGAGATGTTCAACTTCGTGTCCTGCACGAAGATGTTCATCACCACATGGCTGTCGATGCCCAGCTTCTTGCTGATGGCACCGATCTCGTTCGCGAACGTCACCTTCACCGCGTGGAAGGCGTTGCACGCGTATTTCAGGATCTCGGCCTCACGGATCTTGACGGCATGGAACGGGGCATTGACGCCCGCATACATCTCACGGAGCATCTGCACGATCTTGTCATCCGAGCCGCCCACCACCGTGTACGGCGGGTTCTCAAAGTCGAACACCGACGTGCCCTCACGCAGGAACTCGGGGTTGTCCGCGACGCCAAAATCCTTGCCGGGCTGCTTGCCGGATTCACGGCCGACCAGGGCCGCCACCTTGTCCACCGTGCCGGGCAGCACGGTACTCCGCACCACGATGCCGTGATACGTGTTCTTCAGCCGCAGGGCCTGTCCCGCCTGCTCGGCGACGCGCATGACATAGTCGAGGTTCAGGCTGCCGTTGGGCGCACTCGGCGTGCCGACACAGATGAGGCTCAGGTCCGTCCCCTGGACGGCTTCCGTGAGATTCGTGGTCGCGGACAGCTTGCGTTCGGCGATCGCCTGATGCAGCAGCGCCTCCACACCCGGTTCTACGATCGGGGTGGTGCCTTTATTGATCAGTTCTACCTTGACCGGATTGGTGTCGACCCCGATGACACGGTGCCCCTGCTTGGCGAGGCATACTGCGGATACCGTGCCGACATACCCCAGACCGAAAATGCTAATGTTCACGGGAGGTCCTCTCTCTCAGTAGATGTGCGAGTGCATGATGCATCGTGGCCGCGCCCCAGTGAAAGGTCGGGGTCTTATTGGTGAACCACGAATTCTTCCAGAGATAGAAATAGCCGTCGCGATCCTGCATGTTGCGGATCGTCCAGAGCGCGACGCGCTCGGCCAGGGCAAGGTACTCCGGGCGCTGCCATTCCCGGCTGAAGAATGTCAGCGTATCGATGGCCTGTGATGCGCTCTGGATATCATACTTGTACGCGCGGTCCCAGTAGTACTTCGGCCCGCCTTCGTCGGTGAAGAAATGCTTGACGTAGAAATCCATCCCCTTCTCGAGCGCCGGCTGGAACTCCGTGTTCCCGCTGCAGATCTGGTAGCCAAGGATCGAATCCAGGTCGTACGCGGTGTGCCAGTTGTCGATCCAGTGGTACATCGGATGCTCGCCGTAATACCAGGCCCCGTTCTCGAGCTGGCCTTTGACGCTGGAGCGGACCGCTTCCGTGGCGATGTCGAGGAGCTCCTTCTCACCGGTCTCCCGGTAGACCTCGGCAAGCATGCGGGCACCGATGAGATTGGCATTGTGCACGGAAAGATTCGCATCGGTCACGTAACTGATGACCAGTCCGTTCGGGTCCGTGAACCGGGGCAGGTCCTTGAGGATGTGCGTCGCGATGCTCCGCGCAACATCGAGATACTTCTGATCTTTGAGCGCGCGGTAGGCCTCGATGAACTCATGGCCGATCAGGCCGCTCCACACCACCGTGGGTGCGTACTTCGGGATATCCGATCCGCGCGAGATGTAATCGAACGCGTTCCCCCAGCAATAGCCGGAGTACCCTTTCGAGTTGTTCGCGATGAGCCAGTCCAGCGCCCACCTCGTCCGCTCTTCATAGCGTGCCTCACCCGTGAGCAGGAAGAGATTCAGGTAGCCACCCGCCAGAAATCCCACGCCCTTGGTGCTGGTGTGGGGCTTGATGCCGAGCAGCGGGCGCAGATTGAACGGATTGCGCCGGACTCCCTGCTGCAGCACCTGTTGCGGGAATCTCTTGTAGAACGTCAACGGACGCAAGTAGGATGACAGGCCGTCGAAGGGATCGTACCCCTTATACTCATTCCGCACAAGCCAGGCATCGAGGCGCTGTACGGATTCCCAGAATGGTGTCTGTGTGTAGCTCACGGTCGGGTGCTTGCTCCTGATGCGAGTCGTTGATAGATGTCTTCGATCATGCGGAAGTTCCCCGCCCAGTCGCCCCGGGCGCGCACGATCTCGAGATTGCGTTGCCCGTACCGTTCGTTCGCGGACGCATCGGCAGCCAGCGCGAGGACCGCTTCGCCAACGGCGGCATGATCCCCCCGGGGCACGATCCGCCCGTTCTCGCCATCGATGATCCACTCCAGATTGGAAGGCACGTCGGTCAGCAGTGCCGACAACCCTGCGGCCATCGCTTCGAGCAGGGACACGGACGTGCCGTCGCTGTGCGAGGTGGAGACGTACAGGTCCGATGCATAGAGATACTGCAGCAACTGCTCCCGTGGGATCTTCCCGGTCCAGCGCATCACATCCGTGAGGCCCAGGGATCCCGCAAGCGCTTTCATCTCGGCTGTCAACCCCCCACCCCCGATCATGATCACGCGGAGGTTCGGGTTCTTCGCACAGGCAGCGCCCATCCCCTTCAGGAACACATCAATGCCATAGACCGGCTCGTGGTTCCGCGTCATGATCACGATGAACTTGTCCTGCCACCCCAGGTCCTTCCGCACGGCATCACGCTGGGCAGCGCGGCCACGGGCGATGGATTCCACATCGATCCCCCACGGGATCACCGTGATCTTCTCCCCGGGATACGCGAAATCCGCAATGAGCTTCTTCTTCACATGCTCGGCATCGCACGTCACCCAATCCGCCGCGCGGAACACCGTGCGGTTGGCGAATGCGAACCAGGGGTTCCGCTGGGTGTCCAGCAGCACATCCGACCCATAGGGCATGACGAGCAGCGGGTGGAACCCGGACAGCGCACCGAGAAAGGATTCGTTCCACGTGTTCCCGCCATGGATCACATCCGGCCGGAAACGCTTGATGCATGCCTTGAGCCGCGGGAGCAGGTGGATCGGCATGAACCGTTGCAGCTTGGGCAGGAACCGTAACGGGACGGACTCGACGCTGATGTGCGGCAGCGTGGCAAGGCGCGGGTCCACCTGACGCTGGTGGAACGAGAAGATGCAGGTCTCATGGCCGGCAGCGGAAAGGTTGCGGACGAATTTCTCATCGTGATCCGTCACGCTGCACACCAGGAACAGAATACGCATATGCTAGTTCGATCGCCTCGTTTGCGTTGTACGTTCGGGTTGAACTTCTGCCGGTCCGCTCCCGCCGGATACCCGTACCAGCCGGAGCACAAGATACGTGATGATCGGATTCCGCCTGCGGAAGAAGCTCCAAGCGATCCGGAATCCTGCCTGCTGTGCCAATGCAGCATACGCGGACAGCAACTCACCCTGAAACAGATGCCGGGGGTCGTTGGCGTTGAAGAATCGCCTGCGCGCATCCAGCGTCGCTTCCTTGAACATCTCCGGATACTGCCTCCGCACCGCGCCGTTCAACTCCGGGATCACATCCAGGACCAGAACGGACTCATCCTCGAGGACACGGAAGATGTCCGGGAACAGGTCAAAATGCTCGACGTGACCGACGTGCACGGGAGAATTGTCGACCACAACGAACCCGAACCGCCGGTCCGTCCGCGCGACCTCGGCATACGTATCCGTGATCCGCACCACCGATCCCGGAAAACCAGCGCGGAGCACCGGCTCATGGCCGGCATGGATCTCCCAGAGTTCCAGGCTCCGCACGGAGGCCGCATAGTCGCGCGTGTGCATGCCTCCCGTGAAGGCGAAGCATTCGAGCGCATCGAGCGATGCGACATTGATGCCGCGCGACCGGAGATCGCGCAGGACCCCGCACATCGGACTCAACCTGAGCGTCCGGCGCAGAGCGCGTGCGGCATTCTTTGCTTCTGTCAAAAGAACAGGTGTCATGCTTGTACCTCCCCCGGACAACGGCACCCCCGTGCACGTTCAATCCTCGGCAGCATCAAAATAGTGATTGTAATAGATGCGCTGGGCCGGATTCTTGATGGTCCCATCCTCCAGGCGTCCGAAGATGGTGCTCGCAGCCCCTTCCACCGATGCCTGGGGACGGAACCCCAGGGTCTCGCGGACCTTCGTGAACGACACGCGATAGTCGCGCGCGTCCAGGGAACTGTCGTCGCGGTGGATCGGGATCCCGCCCAGGGTCGTGGAGACGCGGTCTGCGATCTCCTCGATCTGGTAGTTCTGCTCATCCGACCCGACGTTGAAGATCTGATTCCCGACGTTCTTCAGATCGGCTTCGATGCAGCGCATGTACACTTCCGCAGCATCCTCCACGTGCAGCAGTGGACGCCACTGCTTCCCACCGAACACGAGAATCTTCTTGTCCGTGAAGGACTTCATGGACATCGTATTCACCACAAGGTCGAACCGCATGCGATGGGAGTAGCCGTACAGCGTCCCCATGCGGAGGATCGTCGGAGCGAAGTAGCTGTCGCCCATCTTGAGGATGATCTCTTCGGACGCGATCTTCGTCCGGGCATACAGCGACACCGGATTCAGGGCAGCATCCTCATCCAGCAGGTCCGCGCCCACACCGTACACGCTGCAGGTGGACGCATAGACGAACCGGCTGATGTGCTGGAGCTTTGCGGCGGTCGCCAGTGCCTGCGCCGCGAGCACATTGGTCTCGATCGTTTCGGTCGGGCGCACCTTGGAGGCAGGATCGCCGACGATCGCCGCAAGCAGGATCACGGCATTCACCCCTTCGAGCGCATTGACGCACGTATGGATGTTGCGCAGGTCGCCCTCGAGGATCTCGCACCGTTCATTCCCGGCAAGGTCTTCGACCGACTTCCGGCCGTAGATAAAGCTATCCAGCACCCGCACCCGGTACCCGCGCGCCAGCAGTTTGCGGGTCAGCATGCTCCCCAGATACCCCGCACCGCCGACGACGAGCACGCGTTTTTCGGGATCGGTGAGGAGCTTGCTGGCGCCGGACTTCGTGGCCGCGATGTCATCGACCGACAGGATGTCCTGGATCTCGCCGACGGACGACACCACGGGCACGTACATCACGCCATGGAGTTGGAGGTCGGCCAGGAGCGCGTCGAGCTGCTTCCGGTCCTGTTGCGACCGTTCTTCGACGCGGTAGGTGTACTTCATCGGATAGGCACCCACCTCGGCTTCGGCGCTCACGCCGCTGATCAGGAGCCGGCGCAGGTCGGTGGTGAACACCCCGCCGAGGTACACGCCCTGTTCACTCATGATGAATCCGGTATTGAACGGGGTACGTTCGATCCGCTGGATCGTCTCTTTGATGGACGTGTGACGCTCGATGAGGGGGATCGGGAATTTCATACGTTATCCTTTGGCGATATTCGTCAGATACCACTGCACGTAATGCTCCATCGCCTCACGATAGCCGAGGCGGGCTTCCCAGCCGAGCGTGGTGCGTGCCTTCTCGGAAGAGATGAAGCGGCCTTTGAAATTGCCTGCACGGTCTTCCACAAAGGTGATATTGGCCGTCTTTCCCAGGATGCTTTCCAGTGTGCGGACGATCTCCAGCACGGTGATCTGCTGCTTCCCGTTCAGGTTGAAGATCTGGTTCGCAGCGGCGCTCTGCAGGCACGCGGCATTCCCGCGCGCAAGGTCCTTCACATAGATGAACTGGCGCGACTGGCTGCCATCGCCGTGAATGGTGATCGGTTCGTTGTGCATCAGGCGCCGGATGAAGATCGGCGTCACGGTCTCCGGACGCGCGCGCTCGCCGAACGGAATGCCGAAGCGCATGATCGTGAACGGCACACTGTAGAGGCGGAGATAGTTCTTGCAGAAGAGTTCGGCGGCGATCTTCGATGACGTGTACAGATGGTCCGGGCTCCCCGAGTACGGGGTCTCTTCGGTGATCTGTTCGTTCCCGGAGGCGGCCACCGAGCCGTAGATCCATTCCGTGGACGCCAGGATGACGCGGACGTTCCCGGCACGGCGGGCCGATTCAAGCACGCACAGGGTGCCGTGGGATGTGACCTCGTTCGAGTAGATGGGGCTCTCGAAGAACCTGTTCACATTGGCTTCGGCCGCCAGGTTGTAGATGATCTCCGCCCCCTTCGCCGTCGCGGACAAACGATCGATGTCACGGATGTCGCCACGCACATAGCCGCACTTCTGTCCGAACCGCGGCGCCTCGGTATCATAGATGACGACCTCATGTCCGGCGGCCAGGACCTCGTCCACGACATGGGACCCGATGAACCCCGAACCTCCCGTGATGATGACCTTCATGGTACTCCTTTCTTGATTCAGACGATCAGACCAGTGCCAGTGCGTCGCGCAGACTCGCGACCGTATATTCCGCGTCGGCATCCGTCATGTTCGCATACAGCGGCATGCAGATGTGATGCGCACACAGATATTCCGCCTTCGGGAGGTCGCCCCGCTTGTATTTCCCTTCGAAGTACGGCTGCAGATGGACCGGCAATTCATACACTTCACCGCTCAGCCCGACGTCATACTTCTCGCGCAGGACCTTCTTGAGCTTCGCACGGTCGATCTTCTCATCGAGCATAGCGATGTACTTGTAGTAGTTCGACACGGTGCCCTCGGCAAGCGTCAGGGGCTTCACGCCCGGCACCGATGCCAGACCGCGGTCGTACACGCGCGCCAGCCGGTTACGCTCCTCGATGAATGCCGGGAGATGACGGAAGTGCTGGAGCCCGATGATCGCATGGGGCTCGCTCATCCGCCAGTTGTACCCGAGTTTGTTGTGGATGTTCGCCGTGAACGTCGCCTTCCCCTGGTCGCGGTAGAGGCGGGATTCCTCATTGAACTTGTCCGAATTCGTGACGATGATCCCACCCTCGCCGCTGGTGATGATCTTCGTGGGATAGAACGAGAAGGACGAGGCCTCCCCGAACAGGCCGGCCTTCTTCCCCTTGTACGAGCTGCCGTGCGCGTGCGCGGCATCTTCGAACAGGAACAGACCGTGCTTCGTGCAGAGCTCCTGGATCTCCGCCATGTGCGGTGTCACGATGCCGCCGATGTGCACCACCACGATCCCCGCGGTCTTGCCGGTGATCTGCGAGCGCAGGCTGTCCATGTCGACCGAGAACGTCTCGGGGTCGCAATCCACGAATCGCGGAATGCCGCCGGCGTGCAGGACGCCGAGCGCCGTCGCGAAGAAGGTGTTCGTCGGGACCAGGACCTCCTTGCCGCGCACATCGTAGATGTGCATGGGGATCTGGATCGAACTCGTCCCGCTGTTCACCACCACGGCATGCTTCGCACCGATGAAAGCAGCGAACTCATCCTCGAGTTGCTTCCCGTATTTGCCGAGGGTCAGCTGACCGGTGGACAGCACCTCATCGATCGCTTTCGTGATCGTGGCACGGTCCTCTTCCGAGAAATAGATGCGTGCTGGGGGGATTCTCATACAGGTTCCTTCATGATTGTCGTAGTAATCCGGTCAAATACGGTAGCAAGTTCTCTGCCACAATCCTCTGCCAGGCGTATTCTCCGATCCCGTCCTTGATGGCCGGACTCTTGAACGACATCCGCTTTTCCATCAGTTTTTCGAGGCCGGCCGAGAACCCTTCTGCCGTATCATCGGTCAAAACCCCGTTGGAATCGTCGATCACCCGTGTATTTTCGTACGTCTGTGTAGCTATGACCACCATCCCGGCCAGGAGGTATTCAAAGATCTTGGTCGCCGGCTGCACCTGGTAGTGCTTGTCCCCCGGGATGAACGCCACCCCGACATTGCAGGATGACAGGAACGGGCCCAACTGGGTGCTCGGGATCCGGCCGTGAAACACGATGTCCCGCACGTGCACCGCCTCACGCATGGCGGTCCGGAGCCTCTCTTCCTCGTCCGCCGGGCCGAAGCCGACGATATCATAGCCCTCGATCGGCGCATCCGGATGGCGCGACATGAACAGTTCCAGCCCGCGCACGGTCTTGTCGATATTGCGGTTCTCCAGCGAGCCGACATAGAACAGCCGCAGGCGGGAGAACTCCTTGTCCGCCACCTGGACGGCATCGGCACCGAGCGGAACGATATGTGCACTGCGCTCGGGGAGGCTGAGAAACCGCCGGAGACTGTCCGAGATGACGGTCACATGCTTGAAGCACAGAGCTTCGAGCGTCAGCAGCCCGTTGAACACCGCGCGGACGATCCCGCCGCTCCGTACGTACCCCGTACGGATATCCATCACCATGCGTCCCCTGTGGCCGCCGAACAGCGCAAGCAACGCGCACAAAGGGAAATACTCGACAAAGATCACTGCGTCCGCCGGTTGCCGGCGGATGATCGCCAGCGATTCGCGGAGGAACGACACATACCGCTTCACCTTGCCGCCGTCCCGCGAGAAGTGGACGCACGCGACACCTTCCGAGGGGATCCCGGGCAGACCGTAATCCCAGCCCACGTAGGTGATCTGAAAATCAGACTGCAGGTACCTGCAGTACTTGAACGTGTCGGTCAGATACCCGAATTGATCCTGACTGATGATCATGAGAGATGGTCGCTCACGCATGGACAGCAACCTCTCGCTCAGATTCCTCCCCCGGATACTCTTCGCCACTCATGCCGCCCGCCCTGATCCACATCATGAAATACGCAGTGATAGGCGCGAAGACGCGATCAAAGATCGCTTCATCGTATGCCCAGATCACGATGAGGCTGAAGAACACAAAGAACGAGAACTGGCGGACGGTGAATACATTCTCCACCTTTGCGCGGAGGTAGCCGAACATCGCTCCGGCGACAAAGATGACCGCAAGCAGACCGCCCTGGATCCAGGTACGAAACAGCAAGATGCGGGACCCGTTGACCAGATAGAAGAGCGAACGTCCCAGGCGTGACGTGCCCATGATGTTCCCCCCTCCCAGGACACCATACCCCATGCCGAGGAGGATGGACCCGATATCCCCTCCCATCAGGCGGAACATGATGAGGATGCGCTGAAAACGGGGAAGGTCGCCGCCGGTCCCCGTCGGGTTCGTCAGCAGATACTTCTCGATATACCCTTCATCGAAAATATTGCTGGTATCCTCAACGGTCTGACTGTAATAGTAGTTCAACAGGAACATCAACCCGGCCCCGAGGATGAGCAGAGGGATCGCCCGGTACATCTGCCGCGGGGAGGTCACCAGGAGCAACAACATCGCCGCAAGCAGTATGAAGGAGATCTTCGTTTCGTTCAGAGCGCACGGAATGAGGATCGGGACGAACAGGATGGTCCGACTGATGATGAAGTTGGACCCGTCTTCCAGGGATGAGAACCGTACGACCAGAAAGAAGCAGATCAGGAACAGGAGCTGCGACATATACCCGCTCCCTCCCCCCGTGCCGTACAGCCCTCCCACCGCGTCGCCCGCCCCGTACTTGAGGAATTGAAAGACCGCGAAGGGCGTCTGCAGGATCGCGAAAACGATCAGGTACCGCGTGAAGATGCGGACCAGGTCCGGACGGATATGGGACTCGTACAGATCGTACACGACAACCAGGGAAGAGAAGAAGAAGAGGGTCTCGCGGAGGCCATTGAGATGCTCCGGGAAGCCGAAGCGTTCGATCGTATAGATGAACGTGAGCGTGGAGGCAAGCAGGAAGAGCGCCATGAACTTGACCCCATAAAAACTCCGGCGCGTCCAGAAGGCTGAGAGCGCCAGCAACAACATCAGGCCATCGGCACTGAACGTCACAAGGCGGATCACCCGGTCGGAGCTCGGGATGATCATCGTTGCGAGCGCCCCGGCGACCGAGTTATAGAACTGGATGACCAGGAACAAGTACAATTTTGTTTTCATGCCTGTCCTGTCGTGTATCGCCGGCGGCCGTCGGCCGTCCCGGAGAAACGGGTGGATTCCGTACAGTATAACGGACCTCCACCCCGAAAGCTGTATCCTGCGTCACACACCCGCTCGAGATCTGTTGTGCCCGGACACATGCCCCCCGCCACATCCGACTCCCTTGATCGTGCGAACCTCCGAAGGGCCCGGTGGGAGGAAGGGAGATGGACCTGACAATGAGGTCCCGGGGCGTTGGCGGGCAGACCGGGGACAACGGTACCTCGCCCCGGTCTGCGGGATCACAGCCCTCGTGTGGCGATCACGGCGTTTGCAATGGACGCGAGGATGATCGCGACCGTGGTCAGGATACTGAAGACATCTCTCCACACAAAACTCGGAGAGTCGACAAAGATCGTATCGCCGGGCTCGAG
Source organism: Ignavibacteriota bacterium (assembly GCA_016707525.1). Classification (NCBI taxonomy): domain Bacteria; kingdom Pseudomonadati; phylum Ignavibacteriota; species Ignavibacteriota bacterium. The sequence goes on along the minus strand of JADJHP010000014.1, from coordinate 36,716 downwards.
GCCCCGCGCTTTGTCGTCCAACTTGTCCAAATGACGCAAGTTCACATTGAATTCCACGGTACGAATACCGTCATCCCGCCGCACAACCCGCGAGATCTTCACCGATGCGAGATCGGCCTCAGCAAGCGGACCGCCGGCATATGACAGGAGCTGGACCAGATCCGTGGAAATGGGTACCTCATACCTGCCGGGGTTGCGGACATATCCCCACAGGTTGATGGACATCGTGATCTCGCCCGGTTTGGAAAGAAAATAGTATGCGGCCGACGACGCGCCGCTCTTGGAAACACCAAGGCTCGTTTCTATCTGGGCGGATGCGGACCCCGCCAGGACGGCTGTACATGCCAGCATCATAAGCACCCTGCGCAACGACATAACTCTTTCCTTCCCTCAGTTCTTACGTCGATTCAGCCTGAATGCCGCTCGTCCTTCTCCTCGCCTGCGGACACATCCCCCTTACTCTTGCTGTAGTATGTCTGACCGTAGGAATACCGGCCACGGCTCGTGCGACGCGACAGGCCGTAGGCATGATGCGGGTCGAAGTTGTTCATCACCACGCCGATCACCTTGCCCCCGACGCCTTCGAGCAATTCGGATGCCTGGTCGAGATCCTGGGCACGGGTCTTCCCTGACGAGACAACGATGAGCGAGCCATCCACCATGGTCGAGATCACGGCCGGATCGGTCACCGCCAGGATCGGAGAGGAGTCAAACAGGACCACCTCGTACTTTTCCACCACTTCTGCGATCAGCTTGCGCATGGTATCGGAACCAAGCGCTTCCGCGGGATTGGGCGGGATCTCACCGCTGCAGATCACGGACAGATTCTCGACGCGTGTCGATTGGACCACAGCCTTCAACGGCTGCTTGCCGGAGAGATACTCCGAAAGGCCCGGTTCCTTCTTCAGAGAGAACTTTGCATCCAGGGTCGGGCGGCGCAGGTCGGCATCCACGAGCAGCACGCTCTTGCCTGTCTGCGCGAATGCGATCGCGAGGTTGCAGGCGGTCGTGGATTTCCCTTCACCGGGTGCCGGACTCGTGACCATGAGGGTACGGATCGGCTGACCGACGCGCGCGAATTGCAGGTTGGTACGCATCTGGCGGTACGATTCCGCGATCGAAGAGAACGGGAACGAGAGCGTGATCAGGTGCGCATCCACCGCCTTGTCCTTCGCGGTCAGCCCGTCGCCACGGCCCAGCTTCTCGATCTCCGGATCCATGTTCATGATGGGGGTGAGCGGCGTGAACCCGCGGCGCTTCAGGTCCTCCGGGGTCTGGACACGGACGTCGAAGTATTCCTTGACGAAGGCAAGCACGATGCCGAGCGACAGGCCCATGAACATACCGATCATCAGATTGATGAGCGTCTTCGGACTCGACGGTGACGACGGCATCGGCGCGGGTTCGATGATCTCGATGTACCCGGTGTTCGACTGTTCGGTGATGTTGGCTTCGTTGTACTTCTCTTCCACCATCAGATAGAGCTTCTCATTGCTGAGGCGTGCGCGCTGGAGGCGGGCCAACTGCACGCTCTTCGCGGGGATCTTGTCGAACTTCAACTCGTACTCCCGGATCGCCTCATTCAGCGCGCTCTTCTTTGCCTGCAGCGACTGCACATTGATGCCGGCCTCGACGATCTTCTGCTTCACGGTCTTGAGGTACCCGGCAGCGTCTCCCGCACCACCCTCCGGCGTCAGCGTCCGCAGATAGTCGTCCGTACGGCGCTGCAGCTTCAGACGGAGCGCCATGATCTGGGCGTCGATCTCCTTGACGCGCGAATCGAGGATCTCGCGCCCGGCAGCGGTCGGGTTCTGGACCACGGTCATGTCGCGCGAGACCTCCAGTTTGGCCAATTGGTCCTGCATCTGGCGGATATAGGTGTCGCTTGCTTCGCCAACGATACGGGCGACGTTCGTCTCCTGCTGCGGCAGCTGCTGCTGGTAGGAACTGAGCGTGTTCTGCATCTCTTTCAGGGAGATGTCGGTCGCATCCCGTTGGGCTTCAAGGCTCGCCAGCTGCTCGATCATGCGTTTCGATTCATCATCGAGCGAGACGATGCCCTGATTCTCCATGTACCCCTGGAGGGAGCTCTCGGTGTCTTCGAGGGCACGGCGCTTGTCGCGCGCCTGGCTCTCCAGAAACTCACGGAAGGACCGCGACTTCGCACGGCTTTGGTAGATATTCCTGTCCCGGTACGCCTCGGCGAATGTATTGGCGATCAACTGCGCTTCGCGCGGACTCTTGCTCTTCGCCGTGATGCTGATGATATCCGATTCCCGAACCGGATCAAAATCAATGGAACCCGATACCCGGCCCGCCACCAGATCCAACGGAGCCAGACCGGTGGAGTCGGCCATATCCTTCATGGGGACCACCATCGGGATCAGGTCTTCTTTCCCCGGGAAGAGGTACCGCTGCTTCCGCAACCGTGCGCCGACGGAATCCGCGAGTGCGCGGGAGTTCAGGATAGCAAGTTCGTTTTGGACGGTATTCTTGAGACCATCGGACCTGACCGACTCCGCAAAGAGCGATCCCTTGAGTTCCGAGGTGTTCAGCAAGACACTGCAGGTCGATTGGTAGATGGGGTCGGACAACTTCGTGAACAGGATGGTGGCCACGAGAACGACGATGAATGTGGTCAGAATGATCCACTTTCCACGAAGCATGACAGCCAGATACTCCTGGAAAGACCGTTCTTGCGTGACCGCTGAGGACGTCTTGCGTGTTTGATGTGTCTTCATCATTCACCTCTTGCCTTCACCAATGACATTGATCGACTGTAGAGTGTACCAACTTGCGAAGAAAATGATTGAATGTCAAACTTGTAGAAATTGCACGTAACATCTACATATTCTCACCTGTGTCGGGTCACCTCATGCCAAAAACACGTCGAAATCGAGTACACCGGCCCCGGGCCAGAACGGCACGGCGATTGTGCAACCACACTGTGCCAGAAAAAGCCGGAGAATGTACCCTCCCCCAAAAATGGCGAAATAAGCGTTCCCTTTGAGCATAGAAAAGTGTAACTTAATCGAAATCAGGCCTTGCAGGAGGCATCGTGACGATCGCAATCGGAATCGCGGCATACTTCGCAGTCAACGGACTGTTCGTTCTGTTTCTCCGCTTCGCCAACCAGCGCGATGACATGATGCATGCTATCACCAGCGAGTGGATCGAAGAGACGACCCGCGCCTGATCACCCTTTTCATGCGAAACGGCCTTCCCCTGTGGGTCAGGCCGCTTTCGCCAGAAGTCCAAGTCACCCATCTCTGTACCGCACCCCTTTCCCAACCCGCATCCACCACCCCCACAGGAAGTTCACCCGGGCCGCGACTGCAACACCCCGCCTACTTCTTCTCCTTCGTCAAGAACGTGATCAACCGTGAATCCGCCACCACTCCCCGGGCGTCACGAACATCGACCTGAAACGTCAGGATCTGGGACGTGACCGATTCCTCCGCCGTGAAGTAAAAGATCGCGTACCGCGTTGCGTTGCCGGGAATGTCACCCACGGAAATGGAGTCGTTGTACGACACGCCCGTTGGCGGTGAAAGGGGCACGATCCGCGCCACAACGTTCCGCAGGGAAGCCTTCCCCGCATTGGTCAGGATCAGACGAAGCCGTCCGGTCTCCCGTGCCTCAAGGAAGTTGTCGCCGGATGGCTCACTGAACTCGGTCTCGTAGGAGACCACATGGGTGACCCCTCCCGCATGGACCAGGGTTGAATCCCCCGGCTCGGCCGTAAGGGATCCGGCTGCGCTCCGGCCTGTGATGACCTGAGCGGCGGCCGAACACACCGCAGCCAGGGTAAGGAATACCACTATGATCATCGATCTCATCTCTACGCTTCCTTGTCTGTCAGGGACGCCGGGGCCTACGGCCGTGCCGGCGGCTGAGGGAACACATTCGGGACGGGAGGGATGACGGGGGGCGTGTCCTTCCCTCCCACAAGCAGGAGTACAACGCCTCCGACAACTGCCGCCCCACCACCGATCCAGAGCCACGAACTCGATCCTTCGGGCTCCACATACTCCGCTTCGATCACGAAATAGTAATCGTCGCCCTGCAATCCATCCGGGAATTCCTTCAGGATCTCCCACACCACGCGGCGCTTCTGACCCGGGAACACGATGGTCCCGACGTCACCCGTGATGTTCAGCGGACGGTATGTGAAGGTGATGTCACTCTCACGGCGGAGAGCGATGCGGACATCATGCACCATATCGACGGGTGCATTCAGATCGTAGTAGATCTTGACGAGGTCCGCGGTCGCCTCGAACCGGACATTGTCGATGCTCGTTCCCGACCCTTCACCGAACGCCACGGCCAGGGGCATGCTTTCGGCAAAGAGCAGAACCGCAAGCACGACGCGCATCATTTTCAAACGGCCTACAACGGCAGACATGGATCCTCCGTACCTATTTCATCAACATCATTTTTACGACATGGCTGCCACCTGCCGGCGTCGTCATACGGGTCAAGTACACGCCCGTCGCCACCTGCCGGCCACCATCGTTCCTGCCATCCCACGTCAGCCAGTGCCGGCCCTGATCGAGCATGCCGTCATGCAGTGTCACGATCTCTTCACCCAGAATGTTGTAGACCTTCACGGTCACCGCTCCTGCAACCGGCACCGAGACCGGGACCGTCGTGCTCGGGTTGAACGGGTTGGGGAAATTCTGCTCGAGCGCAAACGTGCGCGGCACCACGCTCCCGAGTTCCGCCTGCACGGCATCGTGCGCTCCGACCAGCACCGTGAACATGGAACGCCCGCTGACCGGCACGAACTTGTACACGCCGTTCACACGCAGATCGACATACCGTTGATGGATCTGGTCCACAAGATAGACCTCGTAGTCCGACGGCACGGTACCGACACCCATCACGTCCAGCAGGACCTCCCTGCCCTTCGGGGCGGTAAGTTCGGCGGTCCACCGTGCGAGCTCACCGATGCCGCTCCGGATGTCGGACGCGAACACAGGCATGCCGGGGTCGAGATCGGGACGCAGAACCGCGATCAACAACTAATCAACAAGACCGCGCGGCCGGTGATAGTCGAAGAGATCCAGGGCATCCAGCGCATCGGTACGCACACCGATCTGCGTCGAGTGATCAGCATACTCCTGTGCCGTGACACCGAGTGTCAGGGTCCAGCCCGTTACGGTATCCACCGCCGCCTTGAGAACCCCCGATGTTCCTGCATACGGCACCTTCAGGGCCGTGATGCTGTCACGGTTGATGAAGTAGTACCCGACGAACGGCTTCAGGACGGTTGCCGTTTGGAACCCGGAGGGGAAGGAGTAATCCCAGATCGGTTCGCGGGCGGCATTGCCGTTCACCTGTTGGACGGCATTCCACGGAACATCCAGTCCGAACGGGTTGGTGATGAGGTTGTACCCGGGATGAACGGGAATGAGTGCATTGCCGTCGGTATCGAGTTGTGCGGATTCCACCGATGTGTTGAGGTTCCAGCCGCCTTTCTTCACGAGCCAGTACGCGCGCCCCGTGGAGAAAAGGAATGGCGACGACCCGGGATTCTCGACGAAGAAGTCCTTCTCGTTGCCGTTATCCCAGTAGAGCTGCCAGTCGGTCCCTTGCGTGCCGCCCAGATAGGTGCTCACCGGCGTGGTGCCCGTGCCGGGCAGGCCCACCATTTGATAGTCGCTGGATTTGTACTCGGACGGTGACGACATCGTGGCAAATGTCCACGTCCGATTGAAACTCCACACGGACGGGTACGCCGGCGTGAAACTCCAGGTCGATGAATACTGGCTTGCACCGCCGATATTGCGCGCCTGCACCCGCCAGTAATACGTCGTATTATTGAGCAGCGGCCCGACCTTCCTTGAGTTCGTGGCCAGCGTGGTATCGTCCACCACCATATTCGAGAACAGCGAACTGGTGGAGAGTTGGAGCCGGTACCGCGTCGCCCCCGCAGAGGAATCCCACCGGAGCATCAGTGTCGTCGGCAGATTGGTCTGCGTGTTGTATGGCACCGTCAGTGTCGGCGAAGGCGGTGCCGCAAGATTCACCGTGAAGGCGATCGGGTTGGACGTCCCCCCCCCGGGAGCCGGGTTGATGACCACGATGTTGCGCGCACCCAGCGTGGCCGTCGCATTGATGGTGATGTTCGCTGTCGCACGGGACGCACTATCCGCCGTGATGCTGTTCACCAGAATACCGGAGCCAAAATTCCCGGTCGTGACCCCATTGATGAAGTTCGTTCCCCGCAGAACGACGTTGATCGTCTGGTTCCCTGTCGATGCGGACGGGGTCACCGACACCAATGTCGGAACGGGATTCGTGACGGTGAAGCCGCTCGTGATGCTGTCCGTGCCGCCGCCGGGAGGAGCATTCCTCAGATAGACCGTCCGCGTCCCCGTGGCAGCCGCCGCGCCGATCGTGACACGGGCCGTCAAGGTGGTATCGCTGGTGACCACAGGCGTTTGCACGGTGACGTCCGGCCCGAGATCCACCGTCGTGGCGTTCCCCATGAAATTCGTGCCACGGAAGAGCAGGTCGATGGTCTCCAGGCGCTTGCCTGTCTGCGGCGTCACCGAGGTCAACGTCGGCTTCGGATTATTGCCAACACTGAAGCCGTTCGTCAGGATCGAGGTTCCACCACCTGGCGGTGAATTGGTCACCCAGACATCCCGCGGACCGGTCTCTGCCGCAACCGTCACCGTGATGTTCGCGGTCATCTGCGTATCGCTGACCACGGCGCGGCTGTTGATCGTGATGCCGTCGCCGAATTGAGGGATGCTGACGCCGTCAATGAAACCGCTGCCACTCATCACGATCGTCGCTGTCTGAAGCTGCTGGAGACTGGCCTCGATGAGCGACTTCAAGACCGGCTGCGGGTTGTTCACGGTGAAACCCGCCACCCTCGTTGCCGTGCCTCCGCCCGGAGCGGCATTCGTGACCTTGACAGACCGCGATCCGGTCGCCGCGCTGGCACTGATACTGACCACCACCGTGAGCTGGGAGGAGCTGTTCACGACCGGCGATCCGATCACCGTGATCCCGGGACCGAGATCCACGGATGTGACCCCGGTGATGAAGTTGGACCCCGTGATCACGATCGTATCTCTGCTCAGGCGCGCGCCTACCGACGGGTTGACCGCGAGGATCGTGGGGACAGGGTTATCCGCCACCGTGAACGTGCGCTTCTCCGAGGCACCACCGCCGGGCGCGGGATTGGAAACATTCACATCCCTCGGTCCGATCGTGGCGGACGAACTGATCGTGATGTTCGCGGTCAGCTTCGTCTCGGATGTGACCGTGACGCTGTTCACCGTGATATCCGTGGCTCCGAAATTGACCTGCGTGATGCCCGGGATGAAATTGGTGCCATCGAGCACCACATTGAGGGTCTGCAGACGGCTTCCATTGGCGGGCGACAGCGAGGCCAGACCCGGGGCAGGATTCTGCACCGTGAAGATCTTGCTGTTGGACGTGTCCCCACCCGGGAGACTGTTCACCACGGTCACGGCAAACGTGTTGGCAGTGTCCAATTCGGACACCGGAATACTTGCATCCAGCCGTGTCCTGTTCACCAGTGTGGAGGTGAGCAAGGTCTTCCCGAGATACACGGAGGACCCGGGCACGAAATTCGTTCCGGTGACCGCAAGGCCGAGTACGCCGGACCCGACCAGGGTGCTTTCTGGCGCGATCGTAATGATCGTCGGTCGGGGATTATTGACCGTGAACGCATTGGAAAGCTGTGCGGTCCCTCCCCCCGGAACCGGATTGCTCACCGAGAGGCTCCGTGGACCGAGAGTGGCGCTGGAATCGATCGCGATATTCACGGTCATCAGGGTCGGCGAGTCAACACTTCTGGACGTCACCGTTATACCACTGCCGAATGATGCGGTGGTGACATCGCGGACGAATTTCGTTCCCTGCAAGGTCATGGTCAGGGACTGAAGCCGTGACCCGTTCTGTACGGACAGCCCGGTGAAGGTCGGAAGCGGGTTGACCACGAGCAGCGCATTGGTCAACGTCGCCGTCCCACCACCCGGCGTCGCATTCGTGACCGAGATATTGCGCGATCCGGTCGCGGCAGTGTCGGTCACGGTCACATTCACCCGGATCTGCGAGGAGCTGTCGATCACCGGCAACCCGTTCACCGTGATGCCGCTCCCCACATTCAATGTTGTGATCCCACTGTAGAATTCGGTCCCGCGGAGGACCAGCTCCACGGTCTGCTGGCGGCTGATCGTATCCGGTTTGACCGACACAATGGTGGGAGCGGGATTGTTGCCGACCGTGAAGCCGACCTGATTGGACACCCCTCCTTCGGCCCCCGAGTTGGTGATGGTGAAGTACCGGATGCCATCGGCCGCAGCCAGGCCGATACTGATATTCGCCTTGATGACCGTGGGGCTCTGAACGGTCTGTGCATTGAGCGTGATGTTCGCTCCCTGGATCCCCACCGTGCTGACACCGTCGGCGAAATTCGTTCCCGTGATGATCACGTCAAATGTCGTACCGCGAATTCCGGACGCGGGATTGAGACCGACGATGCTCGGCAGGTTCTTCACCCGGAACGCATTCGGAAGTGTTCCCGCTCCACCGCCGGGGGTCGGATTCCTCACGGTCACACCGCGCAAACCCAGCGCCGCGCCGGCACCAATGGTCACCTTCGCGGTGATGTGCGTGGGAGAGTCGACCACCGTGGAATCGACCACCGTACTCTCACCGAAATCCACGGTCGTCACGTTCGGGATGAAGTTCGTCCCGGTCAGCCCGACCGTCAGCTTCTGAGACCGGCTCGCTTCGCCTGGCGTGATCACCGTCAGCGTTGGCACGGGGTTGTTCATCGTGATCACCGCCGAGGTCCCGGCTTTGGAACCGACCGCCGACGTGGCCGTGAACGTACCGGTGCCCGAAGAACCGGAGTATTTCATGCCGAGCGCGGTCAGATTCGAGACCCCTGACGTGAAATTGCCGACCTGGTTGAGCACATTGTTGTCGAGCGACCCAAGACCGGTGATCGCCTGGGGAGATCCGGGCAGGGACGTCGTGATCGTCACATTGTTCGTGGCCGCGTTGAACGTCGGGACCGTGTTTCCCCAATCATCCTGTGCGACCAGAGTATTCGTTCCCGTGAATGTCAGGCCGTTCACCTGCGGCGACACGAGTGTCCAGGCGAACTGCCCCAGTGCACCCGGGGTGACGCCAACGGTAAGCCGGTCGGTGAGTTGGGATGAGATCGTCCCATCGGTCACCGAGATGATCGCACTTTCGACCCGGTAGAGCCGCATCGTGCCATTGGCACTCCCGGCAACGGTCGCGATGCCATTGGTGAAGGTCAACGCCGTCGGAGAACCGAACGCAACTGCAAGTCCGGCACTGTTGGCGACCGTCGGTGGCGTCACCGGATTCGTCCCTGATGCCGCACCGGAGAAGGTCAGATTCTTCGAGCCGGCGTATCCGACCACAATGTTGTTCGACTCATCGCGTGCGGTAATGGTGAGGTTCTGCGCGGTTCCGGCAACCTGCGTCGCAATCCCCGTCAGTACCAGACGCGTCGCAGTGCCGGCGCTGATCACAACGCTGTCGGAGGTACCGGCCTTGCCGCTGGAGGTCGCGGTGAAGACGCCCGTCCCCACGGGACCGGTGTATTTCATGCCAAGCGCGGTGAGATTCGCCACACCCGTGGAGAAATCGGCGCTGCGGTTCAAGATATCATTGGTCCCCGAACCAAGGCCCGAGATCGTGCCTCCCAGGGATGTACTCAGCGTGACGTTGGACGCCGAGGCATCGAAGGCCAAAACGGTGTTTCCCCAGTCGTCCTGGGCCGTCAGGGTGTTCGTCCCGGAGAATGCGGCCCCGCTCACCTGTGGCGAGGAAAGCGCCCATTTGAATTTCCCGAGGGCAGCCGCGGAGACGGTGATCGAGAGAGCATCGTTCCCCGTGGAGTGAATGGAGCCGTCGCTCACCGCAACGATCGCGCCCTGCGCACGGTACAGCCGGAGCACACCGTTGCTGCTCCCGGCGACCTGTGCCACGCCGTTCGTGAAGGTGATCGCGGTGTTCGCACCGAAGGAAACGACAGCCCCGGCACTGTTCGTCACGCTCGCCGGCGTCGCCGGTGATGTTGAAGAATCCGCACCCGAAAACAGCAAGGTCTTCGATCCGGTGTAGGCGGTCACCGTATTGCCGAATCCGTCCTTTGCCGTGATCGTCAGATTGCGCGTGGTCCCGGCGACCATGGTGGTCACTGAATCGCCGGCAGACGTGCGCAGGACAAGGCGTGTTGCTCCGCCGGCCACGACCGCCACGGAACCCGACACGCCGGTCTTACCGCCACCGGTCGCAGTGAATGTTCCGGTACCCACGGTCCCCGTGAACTTCATGCCGAGCGAGGTCAGATTGGCGATACCGAGGGTGAAATCCCCCGCACGGTTCAGGACATTGTTCGTCCCCGATCCGAGGCCCGAGATCGTCCCGGTAAGTGTTGTGGTCAGCGTCACCGGCGTCGTCGCCGCGCTGAACGTCGTCACCGTATTGCCCCAGTCATCCAGGGCTGACAGTGAATTGACCCCGGTGAATGCAACGCCGCTGGTCTGCGGCGTGGCAAGGGTAAGACCGAATTTGCCGAGCGCCGACGGGGACACCGTCACGGAGAGCTTGTCTGTCCCGCTCGAACCTATCGTTCCATCCGTGGCCGACACCAGAGCTGTTTGCGCGCGCAGAAGCCGGAGGACCCCATTGGCACTCCCGCTCACGGTGGCGACACCGTTCGTGAAATTGATCGATGTGCTCGTATTGAACGCGACCGCTGAACCCGAACTGTTCGTAACCGTCGGAGCGGAAGCCGGACTCAGCGACGAATCCGGGCCCGAGAACGTCAGGGATTTGGTCCCGGTATATGTCGTGACCACATTGCCCGAGGCGTCCATGGCCCTGATCGTCAGGTTCGTCGTTCCTCCTGCGGTCAGCGTCGTCACCGAATCACCGGTGTTGGTCCTGATCACAAGCCGGGTTGCACCGCCAGCCACGATCTGTACACTGCCGGAGGTGCCAACCTTACTGGATGCCGAGGCGGCGGTGAAGAGGCCAGAACCGGTGGCCCCGGTGAACTTCATCTTGCCGGTCAGGTTCGCGATGCCGCTGGTGAAGTCGGATGCCTGATTGAGGACGTTCGCACCCGAACCGAGACCTGTGACGGACCCGGCCAGCCCGGAAGGGTTAACGGTCACATTATCAGTGGCCGCATTGAAATCGGTCTTCGTATTGCCGTAGGAGTCCTGCGCCGTCAGCAAGTTCGTACCGGTGAACGCGACACCGCTCTGCTGGGGGGAAGTAAGGACGAATGTGAATTTTGCCAGGGCATCCGCGCTCACGGTCACGATCAGCCGGTCCGCTCCGCCGGAACCGATCGAGCCATCACTCACAGCGATCGTGTCCTTGCCGGCCCGGTACAATCGCATGACGCCGTTGTTCGAGCCGCTCACCTGTGCAAGGCCGCTGCTGAAGTTGATCGAGGTGGAGATACCGAACGGCACGGCCGAACCACCACTCGACGTCACGGTCGGCGAGGTGGCGGGATTGGGTGAGGAACCCGACCCGCTGAACACAAGGTTCTTCGCACCCCCATAGCTGATCACGGTGTTCCCGGAACTGTCCCTCGCGGTGATGGTCAACGATTGTGGCAGACCGGCGACCTGGCTCCCGCTGCCGGAGATCACCAACCGGGTCGCAGCGCCGACGTTGATCGTCACCGGAGACGCCGACGTGCCTTCCTTGCCGCTCGCGGACGTGGCCTTGATGGTGCTCGATCCCGTTGCTCCTGTGTATTTCAGTTTCGTGCTCACATTCGCGACGCCGGCAACGAAATCCCCGGCCTGATTCAGGACGTTCGTCAACCCGGAACCGAGCCCCGTGATCGTCCCTCCCAATGCGGGCGTGGTCACGGTGACCGTATTGGATGCAGCACTGAAGCTGGTCGCCGTATTCCCAAAACTGTCGACGGCCGTGATCGTGTTCACTCCGGTGAACGCGATGCCATTCGTCTGCGGCGAGGTCATGACCACCGAGAAGCGTCCGAGGCCTCCCGGGGTGACCGTGACGGCCAGCGATCCTCCGACCGGCGTACTGATCGTCCCATCGGTCACAGCAATGGATGCGGACTCCACTTTGCGGAGGCGCAGGAGCCCGTTGGTATTCCCGCTCACGGCGGCGACACCATTCGAGAAATTGATCTCGGTGTTCGGCGTATTCGAAAAATTGCGTTCATTACCCGTGTTATTGCTCACGGTCGGCTGGTTGCCGTCGGGAGAAGCGTTCGCACCGGAGAACGAGAGCGTCTTGAGACCGGTATACCCGGTCGCGGTATTACCCGAGGTATCCTGCGCGGTGATGGTCAGGGCATGCGCAACGCCCGCAGCCACATTCCCCGTCCCGCTCAGGGCAAACCGCCTGGCGACGCCAGGACTGATGGCCACGGTGGCCGATGTGCCGGACTTCATCGGAGATGCCGACGTGGCTGTGAATGTTCTGTTTCCGGATGTGCCGAGAAACTTCATGCCGAGGAGCGTCAGGTCCGCGACACCGCTGCTGAAGTCGCCCGCCTGGTTCAGCACGCCGTTCTGGCCCGTTCCGAGCCCCAGCACCGTTCCACCAACGCCACTCGCAGTGATGGCCACGTTATTCGCCGCGGCGCTGAACGTGGTAATGATATTCCCCCAGTCATCTTCTGCGGTCAGCGAGTTCACACCGGTGAACGGCACATCATTCTGCTGACTGCCGGCGACCACAAACGAGAACTTCCCGAGAAGACCGGACGACACGATCACGCCATGCCGGTCGCTGCCGCTCGCCCGGATATGCCCGACCGTGTCCGCGACCGCGATCGTCGCAGATTCTGCTTTGTAGAGCTTGAGACTGACGGTGGCTTCACCGCTGGCAAAGATGATCGATGTGAGTTGACCGAAATTGACATCGGCTGCGCTGGAATTGCGGGCCGTAGGATTCGTCACAGGATTGGCGGACGGGTTCGCTCCCGAGAAGTACAGCGACTTGGCGCCGCTATAGGAGGTGACCGTATTGCCGATCGCATCTTTCGCAGTGATGGTGATGTTCTGCGAACTGCCCGCCGTCTGCGTCGACGTTCCTGTGACCACCAGGCGGGTGGCCACGCCGGCATTGATCGTCACATTGCCCGAGGTTCCGGTCGCGGCTGGAGACGTGCTCTGGGCCGTGAATGTTGCCGTTCCGGTGGTCCCGGTATAGATCATGCCGAGGGAAGTGAGATTGGCGACGCCGCCGGAGAAATCCACTCCGCGGTTCAAAATGGCATTGTTGCCTGTCCCGAGTCCGGTGATGGTCCCCCCGAGCGAGGCCGACATCGTGACGGGCACCGCGGATGCATCGAATGAGGTGACCGTATTCCCCCACGTGTCCTGGGCCGTCACCGTGTTCGTTCCCGTGACTGCCGTGCCACTCGTCTGGGGAGACGCGATCGCGACCACGAATTTGTTGAGCGTCCCGGACGTCACATTCACGACGAGACGGCCGGCCCCCGATGTTGCGATCGAGCCATCGGTGACCGAGATCGTGTCGCTCTCAACTTTGTACAGCTTCAAGGTGCCATTATTCGCTCCAGATGCGGCCGCGACGCCAAGCGTGAACGTTACCGAAGTCGCTGAACCGAATGCAACGTCCGTGCCGGCACTCGTGGATGCCGTCGGATTCGTCAACGGAGAGACGATCGAGGAGGCCCCTGCATACGTCAGATTCTTTGCGCCACCATACCCCGTCGCCGTGTTGCCTGAGGTATCCTTCGCCGTGATCGTCGGCGCCAGGGCCACGCCGGCGGCCGTTGTCCCGGCCCCGGTCATCACCAGCTTCTGGGCAAGGCCGGGAGTGATGGTCACGCTCCCGGAACTGCCGGACTTGGACGGACTCGCGGACGTGGCCGTGAACGATCCTGTGCCGATCGTACCAACGTAGCGCATACCCATCGCCGTCAGGTCTGCCACCCCGGACACAAAATCCCCATTCTTGTCCAGGGTATTGTCGTCAGAGTTGCCAAGCCCGACCACCGATCCCGTCAGAGAATTGGCCGTGATCAGGACATGGTTCGCGGCTGCATTGTAACTCGTGACGGTATTACCCCAGCTGTCCTGCGCGGTCAGGGTAGAGGTCCCGGTGAATCCCGCATTGTTCACCTGTGACGGGGCAAGGACGAGTGCGAATTTCTCGAGAAGTCCATGTGTAACGCCAACCGTCAGGCGGTCGGTGCCGGTGGACTGTATCGAGCCATCGGTGACAGAAATGACCGCTGATTCAACATCATACAGGGTAAGAACGCCGTTATTGCTGCCGGTAACGGTCGCTTGTCCGTCCACGAAGGTAATGGTCGTGGAGTTGCCGAAAGCCACCGGTGTCCCCGTGGCATCCGTAATGGTCGGAGCAGTGACAGGACTGGGAGAAGAGTTGGCACCGGAGAACGTGAGGACCTTGGCTCCGGTGTACGAGGCGGCCGGCGACCCGGCGCTGTCGGCCCGGATCGTAAGGCTCTGCGTCGTGCCCGCAACCTGGGTCGTGGAGCCGGTGATCACGAACTTCGTCGCCTGACCGTACATCGCTCCGGTTCCGAGCAGCATACAACTCATGAACAGGGCGATGGTGTGGTGATACGTTCTCATAGCAGACTCTCGGATGAAACACAACAACTGTCGTCACTGCACTTCGGATACCGCGCGTGCATCAGGATCCTTCGTAAACCCTAGGAAAAGAAAAGCCAGAGGAGTGGCTCCTCATGACCCGGTCAATGAGCTGAGTCCCCCCCTGGGCACGGACGTTCCGTCGTCGGCCTGTGATTGGGCGCAGACAGTAAAACAGCGGAAAACTGCGGAAACCGCAAGTCAAGATACAAAGAACACCCCTGCCAGTCAAGATAACGGATGGCGCGCCATTCATGTAATGGACATCGTACTCATTGTGACCCCAATATACTGGCTTCCGGAGAAAAGGTTGTGAGCCAGCGCACATTCCGTTTGTCCCGGCAAATGATCAGATACGCCGGAATTCGTCAGGAATGGAGCACCTCGTCCAACGCATGACCTGATTTAAGTCCGGTACCTGTTAAAACACTTACAATGGTCTCAACGTCCCCTCGCTGGAAAAGAAGTTTCCGCACTCCGGCCATGGCCACAGCAGCCGTCGGCTCCACAAAAAAGCCCATCCTCCCCAGCTCAAGCAATGCAGATCGGATCGCGGATTCAGACACCCTCAAGATCCCCCCGCCCGTCGACCGCACTGCCTCTATAATTGAGTGCCACCGGGCGGGCCTCATCACGGCAATGCCATCGGCGAGGGAAGGCAGCCCTTCGCAGCCGGACAGCGACCCACCTCCCGCTCTCCAGGTGCTTTCCAGAGGCGCACATGCCGAGGCCTGCACCCCGATCACCTGCGGCAACCGGTCAATGATCCCCATGGCCTTCAGTTCCGTGAATCCGAGAAACGCCCCGAGCAGCAATGTCCCGTTCCCTACCGGGACGACGACGGCATCGGGCGACCGCCACCCGAGCTGCTCGGCAATTTCGTACGCGAAGGTCTTCGTGCCGTGAACGAAGAAGGGGTCCCACACGTGGCTGGCGTAGTACGACGACGCCGCTGCTTCCTTCGCTGCCTGCGCAACATCCTCGCGTGTGCCGTCGACCCTATGGATGCGGGCCCCGTAGTATTCAAGTTGGGTGAGCTTGGCGGCTGATGTCGCCCGGGGAACGAAGATGTCGCAGCCGATCCCCGCACGAGCACAATAGGCGGCCACGGCGCACCCCGCATTGCCGGACGAATCTTCCACAACATGGCCGACCCCCAGATGATGCAACCGGCTCACCATCAGCGCCGCACCGCGGTCCTTGAACGATCCGGTGGGGAAAAGATGGTCCTGCTTCACAAGGACGGGGATCCCCCCGAGGGAGATCCGGACGAGTGGCGTCACGCTCTCGCCAAGGCTTACCGGGGACACTGCCTCATCCAGAGGGAACGCTTCCTTGTAACGCCAGAGCGAAGGGGGGCGCTCGGCAACTTCATGCACATCGAGCGTGGGCGTGAAATCGATATCCAGCAGGCCACCGCTGGCCGATCTCCACCGCGGCTCCGCCGCATCATAGGCCTCTCCGGTATCGCGACAGATCAGTGCAACTGGGGACCGCATACACACCCCTCCTTCCGGTCAATGGAGAAAGAGCACCGCGACACCTGCCACGGCGATACAGGCGCCGACGATCGAGCGCGCCGTCAGATGTTCACGGTAGATGAAGTGCACCATGGGCAACATGATGATCGGGACCGTCGCGATCAGCGTTGCGGCGATGCCGACCTTTGTGTGTTGCACCGCCAGCAGGCTCAGCGTGATCCCGATGAACGGTCCCAGGACGGACCCGAGTGCGGTCAGCCAGAATCCCTTCACGTCATTCGTGAATGCTTTCACCGGATCCGGCAACCGGCGGAACAGCAGCACGATCGGGAGCAGGACAACAAGGGACGATGCGATCCTGATCGCCGCGGCCACAAAGCCATCGACCGATCCCTCCATGAAGGCCAGCTTGGCGAAGGTCAGCCCTACGCCCTGACTCACGGCCGCGACGCCAGCAGACAGGATCCCCACGGCCAGGTCGCTTCCCGGCAACCTGCCCTGTGAACCGGGCTCGTACACCACAAGAGCAACGCCGACGACCGTGATGATGATGCCGGCGATCCCGAGGAGCGAGAGGTATTCTCCGAGGATGAACCAGGCGCAGACCGCCGAGACCGCGGGAGCGATGGACATCACCAGCATGCTCAGACGCGGGCCGATATGCACGTAGGCCCTGAACAGGAACGAATCCCCGAGCGCCAGCCCGATGACCCCGCTGATCGCAAAATACAGGATCTGCGTGGATGAGACCTGCAACGGGATGCCGAAGGCGGGAATGAGGATCGCGAGAAAGATGAGCGCGAAGACGAGGCGTGCGATATTGACGAGCACGGTACCCAGCCGCCGTGTCGCCGTCGAAAAGACGAGCGAACTTCCTGACCAGCACACGGCGGTCAGGAGTCCGGCGATCTCTCCGAGGAAAGGGATATCACTCACGATCGGTCCTGTTCCACCCGAACCGGTCCAGATAGACCCGCACACGCTCATGGAACATGGCCAGGAAAGCAGGATCCCGCACATCATGATGCTCGGGCAGGAAGAGACAGACAATGCGGCGCTGCATCCCGAGTGCCTTGCAACGCCGCTGCAGCACATGGCGTGTCCGCTTGTCCATGACGAACACCAGATCGGCCCGGGTGATGAGATCGGCGGGAAGATCTGACGTGAGGATATCGCCGAGGCATACTGTACTGACATCGAATCCGGCGGCACCGGTCAGTGATCCTTCAGGAAGTGCCACCGGCGGTCCGGATTGATGGTGAATGAAGAGGAGCCGGACGGGACGACCCGCATGCATGCGCGGGTCGTTCTCCCGGATCACGGGCGTACACCGCGCCACCTCATCACCCTCGGCCTCGATCAATTCCGGGTGCGGATCGCCCAGCCGGTTCTGGATGAAAATGCGTGCCCATGCCAGCAACTCCGACCTGTCAAAATCCTCCCGGTGCACAAGCATGTCCATCGTATCCGAGATATCAAATTCCTTCCCTGCGAGGCGTGCGAGTTTCTCCTCCCGGGTTCCGCCGGTGAACGAACACAGTGCCTCCACGGTCACCCAATAGGAGCGCCCGCTGCTGCTCCCGTCCTCGGGGACCAGATAGAGGTCTTCGAGGGCAAGCCGTTGGGAACCGGCGGAACCGGCGGAGGGAAGACAGAATTTCCAGCGCATCGTGTCTACTCCGTGGCGTCCGGGTTGAAGGGAAAGAGATCTCTGTTGAGGAGGTAGGTACGCAATGCAGCAGCGGTGGCTGGCGACACGGCCTCCACCAATCCGCCGATCGAGGACTTCTCTTCCGGTGAGATGACCGCACGCGATACGACGTCAACGGTGCAGAGCGGGCTTTGCGTCACGCGCCGGCGGTCCGGCGGAAAAAGGACATCATTCATCCGCGTGTTCGGATCGATGATCTCCACCATCCCTGCGCCGTTCGCCGCGAGCGCATCGCGGAACCGGTCGGCCGCATAGCCATAGTGAGTGCAGCAGAGGCCGGCCAGGACCCTTCCACCCCGGGTGCCGATCGCGGAAGAAGCCTCGGCGGAGAACCCCTGCACCGCGGTAGCGACAGCGCTCCCCGACGCGTCGGTCTCGATCGCTCCGGCAAGATTCGGACACGCCTGGGTCACGATCCGTCCCGGATCGATGCCGCGTTCGATCAACATGCGCCGGTGCGTCCCGGCACCGATCGTGGTCTCTGTCCCGAAGATGATCGCTGTGGATCCGGGCTCGGCAACCAGCCGGTCGTGCAGCATTTCCACGCCGGTCCCCACGATCCCCAGAACGGGGATGGGCGAGTCCGCGACGAATGCCGTCTGCGGAATGAGAACGGAAAGGGTATTGCATGCCACAAGGATCACATCGGGCGCATACTCCCGCGCCATACCCACGAGGGCATCATTGAAGACCCGCACCTTTTGCTGCGTGGTCTTCATCCTGTTGTAGCCGCGGTTCGATTCGGGGAGTGCGTTCGCGAAAATGATGCGGACCTTCGCGTACGCGCCTGTCTTCCGCACACGCGCGTCGAGATCGGCGGCAACGGCAAGCCCTCCGAGCCCGGAGTCGGTCACCAGGACCGTGATGGAGTCACGTTGCACCACGCGCGCAATGCGCGCGGCAACCGTGTCGGCCGCAGGCGCACCTGCATGAACGGAATGAGCCATAAGCATCGCCAGAAGAAGGAGTGTGGAGGGCCTGTTCACGTTATAATCCATAGGAGAGGTAGTACTCCTGGATCAGCTGCCCGATGGACCGGTACAGTGATTCCACATCGCCCGCAGCCCGGAGTCCCGTGGACGTCAGCGGCACTGCGGCGGTCCGCCGCATGATCTCCCTGTCCACCGGTCGCAAGCGCTGGACGGTCCCGGTGCCGGCGCGGTTCACCACACGTGCCAGATCGAGATAGTTCCGCCCCTCGGCGGTCTTCATCGGGAAGAGCCGTTCCTTCAACGCAAGCGACCGGGCATTCAAGGCCGCCGCCATCGAGGAGTGGGAGAACATCATGGCGGGGATGCGGTCCGCATGCGCCACCCAGAGCGGCATGACGGGCGTGGTGAGCGGAGAACCCAGAACGGTCCACATCGTGGTCGCCGCGGCATCTTCGCCCTGCCGGACTCCCTGAATGATCATGGAGCCGACCGAAGTGAAACGCGGGATGAAGTCCGCGAAATAGACGATCGACCGCGCCTCTTCATCCACGGGGAGTGGTTCACGCGTCAGATCCGTCCCGACAAGTGCGTGCTTCAGGTCGCATGTGCCATCCAGGAGGATCATCTCCACCGAGAGGCCATCCCCCAATCGTGCCCAGGCGAACAGATCGGATGCTGCTTGATACCGGATGTACCCCTGGCCCTTGTCGACCGGGCCGGACATGGAGAAGTTGGTGCGGAGGAGATACCCCTGCGGGGCCACCGCGGGGTCATTGACATCGTATTTCACGAACGCATACGGATCCGTCTCATAGTACGCTGCACCGCCTGACGCATCGATCACACCGAAATTCGCTTCCACACCGCGCGCCCCCGCCGTCCGCGTAAGCAGGCGCTCGAAGTCCGCAAGCGTCCTGCAGGTGGCCAGTGCTTCACGCATCACCTTCCCCTCCTCGTCCATCTTCCCCTCATACGTCTTGTAACGAAGGTTATACGATGCGGTATTGATGATGCTGAACCCTGCTTCATTGCTCCCCATGAAGCACTCTTCATTATGGACATCGGTCTGATCGTGGACGCCGATGTACCGGTACCTGCCGCCCGTACCGTAGACGAGTTTGTTCTCGAGCACACCCGTATCGCGCTGTTTCCAGAGGATGGGCCGGCCGTCCCGTGTCGCGCGGCCGGAGATGACGGCAGACGTACAACTGAAAGCCGCCTGTGTGATCAGGACAACAAGAACGAATACCGCTTGCATTCGCATCAGCATACCGGCACCTGTCAATGGAAGGATGGCTCTAAGGTAGGGAACTTCACAATGAAAATCACGACCGATCGCGGCCGGATCGCCCTCGACGGCAACGACTCGCCCAACCGACACGGGGCGGGGAGGACTCTCCCGCCCCGTGTCGGATCATGGCTCGTATTGATGTTCAGGCGTCGAAGGATATGGAGCAGTCCCTGGCGGCAGGACGTGATTCACTTTTAGTTAGTAACACCTGACACTATTTCACCAGCATCATCCTGCGGACGTCGGTCTTCTGCTCCGTCACCAGCCTGTAGAAGTACACCCCTGAGGCCAGACTTGCAGCATTGAACGGCACCGCATAGTACCGGCCGGCCTCGGCAACACCTTCGAACAGCGTCACCACTTCCTGTCCCACGGTGTTGTACACCTTCATCGTCGCCCGGCCGGTGGATGGCACCGAGAACTTCACCATCGTGGTCGGGTTGAACGGGTTCGGATAGTTCTGCATCAGCGCGAACTCCCGCGGGGCCGCTTCCGCCACGTCCGTGACCGATACGTTGACGATGACGCTCTGCGAGTACTGCACCGCGCCGTTCAGGTCCTGCTGCTTGAGCCGGTACTGGTACTTCCCTGCCGCCAGCACGCTGTTGTCGGTGTAGCTGTACGTCTGCGGCTCGACCGTGGTGCCATGGCCTTCAACGAACGCTCCCGCAACATCCGTGAACGTCTCGTCCGCCTCGGCCTTGCGCTGGACGGTGTACCCGTAATTGTTCACCTCGCTTGCCGTTGCCCACTGGAGCACGACACCCGTGCCGTTCTGCATGAGTTTCGCCGCGAACGAGGTGAGCGTTACCGGCAAGGCCAGTTCGGTGGAGTTCACATAGAACGGGGTCCCATAGTCCGTCAGATCCCCGAGGCCTGTCTCGAAGTACCAGCCCACACCCGACACGTCATTCAGCATCATGAGCGCCGGGCCTGTGCCTGAGATCGTCAGCGTCAGGATCACATTCTCGCTCCCCTCGGCCCACGTGATGGCCGTGCCCGGCATGAGGCTGTACACCGCATAGGAATAGATGCCCGAGGTCCCCACATCGGTCTGCTGCAGACCGGGCGCATAATCCACATTCGTGATCGTGATCCCCGATGCCGTCTCCCAGGCGATCGGGATCGATATCGAGGAAATGGTGGATATCACACCACCCCCCACCGGCTTGGCCATCACATTGATGGTCTGTGTCCCCGCGCTGAAGATACCGGCACGGACGGTCACGGCCGCCATCACGATCCCTGACATCAGGATCATCACTACAGCGATCACTAAGAGTCTTTTCATTGTCCTTTTCTCCTGGATATCGTTAGTTCGGAACTCTGGTGGACCGGGTGGCATTGACGTTCGTCCCGCCTACCACCTGGAAGACGATCAGACGGTCGTTCCCGCCGAGATTGTATTTCACCTGGCCGTTCAAGTTCACATCTTCAGGGTAATACCCGTTCACCGTCGCATTCACATTGGTACCGCCGACACGCTGGAATATGGGCAGGCGATCGTTCCCGCCAAGGTTGTACTTCACGATGCCGTTGCCCGTCACATCCCCGGCCCACATACCATACACGCCTGTCGCCACTTCCTTCGCGTCGCCGCCATAGTACTTGTCAGGCCCGGTGGTGAAGTCATAGGGCTCGCTCGATGCTGCAAGAGCCACCGTTGCCGCGCTCATCACGGCAAGGTGGTTCCGATGGTACACCACCACGAAGTAAGAGCCTGCAGGCAAGCCGGAGAATTGGACCGGAGATATGCCATCGAGGTCCGTGATCGCTCCATTGCTCTTGATGAACGCCGCGCGCGTCGCCACTTTCGTCGCACCCGTTGTACCCGTGCGCAGTTCCAGAAGCACCCAGTCCACGACACCCGTGGGAATGGAGGAAACCGACTCGCCACCACCGTGAGACCAGGGTGCGGCACTATAGGGCTGGACCAACGGGAGATATCCCGCCGACGCCAGCGTGGTCGACATCGAGTCGGCGACGAACGGCCCCTGCAGCATGACCTTCAGGTCCGCGGAGATACTTGTGCCGGTCGAAAAACTCCACGTCGCCCCGATCGTCGTGGTGCTCGAATCTCCCACCGTCACGTACCATTCATGCAGCGTTTCCGGAGCCAGTGCAGGCCAGACCAGCTGGGCGGAGCCACCGGATGCGACGGACCCAACGGTACCGAGCAACTGGAACGTACCCGGTGCCGCGGATTGCATATCGTACGGCAGGGTGAACTGACTCGTTGCGTCGGTGTCATACTGGCCGAGCGTGGGGGAGTACGTCTTCACCGTGATCAGATTGTTCGACGGGGAGAATTCGAGCAACCGCATCCAGCCGTTCCCGCCATTGGTGAAGCTCTGGAAATCGGCGAGAAGGGTATGGACCGTATGGCCGTTGTACGTATCGGCCCGGCGGCCTTCACCCGGCACATGCCCGCAGAGCATCAGGAACAGATTTGGATTGTCTTTGAGTGAATCATACAACACCTGTCCTTCGGAAGAGAACGAGGCCGGGTTCCCCGTACCGATGATCGAATGCGAACCCACGATCGCCCTCCTGTCTCCATGGGCTTTCAGCAGACTGTCCGCCCAGTGTAGCATCGCCGGATTCATCGGCGTCGAGTAGTTCAGACTCAGCGCAATGAACTGCAGGGTCCCGGCGGAGAACAGAACGAAGTGGCTCTCATTGGTCGGTCCGAACGAACCGCCATAGTACGGGCGGCCGGAGAATCGGGCGGTCCCGAAGTACTGATTGTAGAGGGCCGTGCCGCCGATCTGGTCGTGATTGCCGATGCTGATCCCATAGGGCAGCCCCGGTGCCGGCGATTCCAGGAACGACATCGTCGTATCGGCGCGTTTCCACTCCGGCTCACTGCTGCCGGTATTCGTGACATCGCCGAAGTGCTGGACGTACACGATGTTCCGGGTTCCGGCATTGGCCGCGATCCACTGGGTCTGCGCCTTGAAGATCGCATTCGATCCACCGTTGCTCTCCGCCGTATAGTACTGCGTATCCGGAAGCCCTGCGATCGTGAAATCAGGCTGGGCAGACACGCCGGCAGCGCGGCCGTAGAATTTCACCGTGAGGGAATCAAGATCAGGATCACTCACCGTGACGTGAAGGAGAGGCGACGTCCCTGTCCCGGTACTGCCATCTGCCGGGCCCACGAGGACGGGCATCAACGGGGCACCCGCGCTATACGTGATGATGAGGCGGGGGCGCTGCGCGATCGTCGGATACTCGCTCGACCGTACCTTGCTGCCATCAGGCCCGCGATACATGACGATCCAACCATGATTTGCAGAAGGCGTTGCGATCCAGCGGCCGAGGCTTGCGGTCACATCGACAGACCGTGTGCCGAGAGATCCTCCACCGGCAACGCCGACGAACAGTCCGAGATCGGCAGCTTGCACGCCGGGCGTTGATCCGAAGGCATTATACGTGACATCCTCGGTCCAGTCCAGCGCAGATTCGTACACCAGACCGGAGTCTCCGGTATCCCAGACATCATAGACCAGGGCTGCCTGGGCGATCGTCGCGTTCGCCGGGATCTTTCCCGCTCCAACCAGATCCTCGAAGCGGAAGAGCGCATACTTCCGTGTGTTTGCGACATTGGACTCGGTGGAATCCCATTCGACCGATTCCAATGAGCCATGGGAGGTCGACGGTGCGGCCTCGCGGATATGCGTATCGATCATTCCTGCATAGCCATTCAGTCCATTCTGCAACGTGATCGACGTGACTCCCGATGATCCGACCGGTCCGGCCGGCGCACTCTCCACAGGAGTTCCGATGCTTGCACCGACGGCAGCCACCGGGGTCACCTCGAACACCAACACCTTGCCAGCGTCGTCCTGGCTCAACGTGTAGCTGAGCGACGTTGCACCTGCGATCGCCACGCCGTTGCGGAGCCAGCGGAAAAGCGAGACCCCCTCGGGATCGCCATCGGGATCCGCATAGGTATAACCTCCGCTCAGCATCTGACCGACGACAGGCGTGCCAGAGACCACAACATTGGTTGCGCCCGGTGGCTGGTTCGGCGACAACGAGAAGGGAGCTCCCACCTCCCAGGCGAAGTTGGCCCCGGTGACCGTTCCTGACCACGAGGTGCCCGCGGAGCCGGAGACCGTTGTGCCGGCCCCTTCATCCAGCGACCAGCGGGCCACCAGATCCGATTGCGGAGTGACGATCTGCAGATTGAGCGTCGATTGGATCTCACTCTGCGTGCGCGCGCCATTCCAGAGGCGCACTTCATCCATCACTCCATGGAAGAATCCCTGGGCCGTGGTGCCATTCGACCGGAGTGATGTCGCCAGCGCGGTCGGTGAGGTCGTCGTGGATGCCACCGGCTGCCCGACGACAAGCGTTGCATCGAGAGCCCCGTTCAGATAGAGCTTCCAGGTGGTCCCGTCGTACGTCGCAGCAGCATGATACCACTCATTGTTCTGGATCGGGGTCACTCCGGCCACCGGATGATTCTGGCTCGGGGCCGTACCGGCAGCTCCTTCCTCAAAATCTGCGCACAGCACACCATCGGACGCGCGGATCCCGAGGAAGTAATTGATATCGATGGTCGCGACCTCCGCCTCTGCAGCACCTTTGGCGATCAGCGGGATCGCATCGAGGCCACCCGTCCCGGTGGTATTGGAAACACCCGAGCCCGTCCGCTTGAACCATGTTTCAATGGTAAAGGTCGGAAGGTTCAGTCCCGTCCCGGTACCAAAGGTGACATAGGCATTGGTGCCGCCAAAGGAAAGAGCATCGGGCGTCCCTGTCACAGGTCCAACCGCGGCCGACACGACGGGAACCCCTGTGGGTGAACCCGATGCTGCGCGCGGTGTCACCTCAAAGCTCAGCAGAGTCCCGGCATCCGCGATCAGAGGACTATAGGTGATCGACGTCGCGCCGGCAATCGGGGTCCCGTTCCGAAGCCAACGATAGGTAGTCCCGCTTTCGAGATCTCCTTCGGCGTCCACATACGAGTAGGACCCCGTGAGCACCTGTTTCAGAGCAGGTGTACCAGTGACCGTGACGCCCGAAGCGGACGGAGGAGTGTTCGTGCTGATATTGAAGGGAGCGCCTCCCACCCATCCGAAGTTCCAGGTGGCCGCGGGAATGGTACCATTCGCCGTTGTGCCAGCGGAAGCATTCACGGTCCGGCCGGCGGCCTCATCCAGCCCCCAGCGTCCGATCAAGCCTGCCTGTGGCGCCGCAATGCGGTCGTTGATGGTGGAGCGGACCTGGGTTTGTGACCGTGCGGAGTTCCAGATGCGGACCTCATCCAGACGCCCTGCAAAGTATCCCTGGATGGTCGTGCCATTCGATCGGATAGATGTTGCCAGGGCCAACGGGCGGTCGTCGCTGATGCCGCCGGCTGGCCGACCGACAACTCTGCTTCCAGATCCCCGTTCAGATAAAGGCGCCACGACGTGCCGTCGTACGTCGCCGCTGCGTGGTACCAGACATTGTTCAGTATGGCCGTGGTGCCGGAGACAGGGTGATTCAGACTCGGGGAGGAACCGCTCGCACCTTCCTCAAAGTCGGCACACAGGACATTTCCCGAGGTGTTGATACCAAGAAAGTAGTTGATGTCGACCGAGGGCGCTTCCGATTCGG
Source organism: Ignavibacteriota bacterium (assembly GCA_016707525.1). Classification (NCBI taxonomy): domain Bacteria; kingdom Pseudomonadati; phylum Ignavibacteriota; species Ignavibacteriota bacterium. The sequence goes on along the minus strand of JADJHP010000014.1, from coordinate 11,016 downwards.
ATGTCCCCTTGGTCACCAGCGGAATGGCCGCAGCGATCCCGCCCGTTCCGGTGCTGACGGTGGTTCCCGCTGCTTCGCGCCGGAACCATGTCTCGATCGTGAAGGTCGCGGCGTTCATCGTGGTGCCAGTCCCGAACGTGACATAGGCACTGGTCCCGGAGGAGATATTAAAAGCGGTCGCTGTCGGTAGTGCGAACGTGGTGCCCGGGTTGATCCATGTCGGTGAACCCGTCAGGGTCCCTGACATGCCACCCCCGACCGCGTTCGCGATCGTGGATCCGGATCCCTCATTCATGCCCCACCGTCCGAGCAACCCTGTCCCCGAACTCAGTTCGGTGAGCATTGCTCCCTGGATCTCCGCCTGGGTACGCGGAACATTCCAGATCCGGACTTCGTCGATCGATCCATTCAGGAATCCTGCCGCAGTCCCCGCCGAGGTCATCGCCGTGCCGATCCCTGCGTGCTGGGTGCTGTTGAACTGCGGCACCCTCCGGCCGGCCTGAAGAACGGTGTCCTTTTCCAGGACCCCATTCAGGAAGAGTTGCCAGCGCCTGCTGGTGGTGTCATATGTCACGGCCGCATGATGCCAGACATTGTAACTCACCGGAGTGACGCCGAAGACGGGATGATTCAATCCCGGACTTGCCGTGGCCGTCCCTTCTTCGAAGTCGGCGGTCAAGACACCGGTCCCATCCTGAATGCCGAGGAAGTAGTTCATGTCCACCAGACTGTTGTCGGCCTCAGCGCGGCCTTTCGTGACAAGTGGGACCGCAGAGATCCCGCCCGAGCCTGTCGAGGTCGCGACACCCGCCCCGGTCCGCATGAACCAGCACTCCAGAGTGAACGAACCTGCACCGAGCGATGACGCGCTCCCGAATGTCACATACTGATTGCTGCCGTTGAACTGCAGTCCTCTCTGCGCGAGCGCAGGAGTTGACAGCAGCGTGAGAGCGGTGAAGAGCACGCCGAGCATAATGATTGGCGTACTGCCGGAGACAGTATTCCCTTGCTTCATGGGATGGTCCTTTGAGCGATGACCGACGAATGAATAGGTATGGATAAGAGATGCGGAGTGCGGCGAGGACCGATGGTGAACGCCCGGGAAGGCGACGCGCCATGTCCCCCCTATCTTCAGATGTGACTTCCCGATGCAACGTAGAGAAAGCAAACGGGACACGCAAGGGCCGGCGGTGAAATTGGAAGGAGGTGTGAGCCAGCGCACGCGACCCGGCACACGCAGGAGATATCCTGCGTGACCATGGTCACGTTTTAGCGCCACAGATGGCCGCGAGGGGACCTAGGGAGACTGAAGAACCCGGTACACGGGGTACTCGGTGCCCACTGCGCGCAGCGAAGCGAAGGGCTCGTACTGGACAACACCCCACACGGACGCCGGCTCGAGCGCGAGCATGATGAGCACCGACTTGAGTTGGTCGAGCGGAACGATCACATCGCCGGCAGCGAACTCCTTCTCGGCTTCACTCCGCACGATGTCCGGAAAGAGTGTGTCATCCTCTTCGAAGATGCGCGTGTTCCATCGCACTACCGTCTGCACCTCCACAAGCATCTTCGTCGGTGTGGTCAGGGTCCGCATGGCCACCCTGTGACGCTGCATCAACTCGATCAGTCCGCGCTGCGCCGCGGGGATCACATACGCCGCGGGCCGCGCCGTGCGCACCATCGGGGTCGGGATACTCCGGTGCAATACCCGGATGACCGAGTCCTTGCCGCCGGCGATCGTCCGGACGGGCATCGGCATCGCCTCGCCCGTGAAGAGATATTCCGCCAGAAGGACGACCGAGTCGCGGCTCACCGGGATGGTGGCACGCGCAGCCTGGACCTTCGCACGGATCGTGCCGGCATTCTGGCCGATGAACGTCAGGTAATGCGTCAGCGCGGAGAGCTGCCCCTTTGTCCGCCGCTCGATCTCATCATGGAATGTTCTGCCGTTCCGGCCTTCCAGGATGAACGAGTACGAGCCCTGGCTCGCCAGACTCTGCCGGCCGTCGTTCACGTTCGTGGTGCTGTGACGCATGGTGTCGGCCGGTGTACTGATGATCGTATAATTGTAGAAGCGGAATCCATCGGCCTCGAGGCCGGCCCTCAATGCCGGGAACATGGTCTCGACGCCATACCGCCGGAGCCACACATCCACGTTGGGGTTCGTGGGAGCGCCCCACTGTTCATCGATGACGCGGTAGTAACCAACGTCCTCCCAGGCCTTCCCAACAGGTTGAAATTCGTGAACGTCCAGCGTCGCTTCCGGGAGGATGCGATCGTACACATCATGCAGGGCGCGCGTCTCCGGCTGCATGAGGATCAGATGGTCCCGGTTGAGGTCCTTCCCGATGCCGTTCCACCGTTGTTGTAACTCATTGCCATCGGGATTCGACGATGGCACGAGCCAGAGATCGATCGATGCCAGGATCCCGTTCATCTCGCCCCGGGCGATCCGCTCCAGGAGCATCAGCGCGGCCTCTTTGCCCGACGGCTCATTCCCATGCTGCGAGCAGAACACCATGACGCGCAGTTTGGAGGTCGACGCTCCGGTCGAGATCACCACCATGGGTATCGGGCGCCCCTGTGTGGTCGTGCCGATCGTGTCCACCCGGATCACACTCCCCGGCCCCGCGAGCTGGCCGAGGTACCGCAACAACTCCTCATGCGTCGTCACCCGCTGGTACCCGTGCTGCACGATCGGCGCACGCGGGACATCACCGGCATGGAGGCGGCCGTTCCCGGCGAGAATGGACAGGCACACCAGGAAGGAAGTGATCCGCATGGCTCGCATCATCGGTCAATGCCCTTTCGTACGGTGAGGTGCAAGCATGGTCTCGGGGTCGAGAAGCCGGTCAAGTTCTTCTCGCGAGAGCAGTCCGCGCTCGAGGACCAGGTCATAGACGCTCCTGTCCTCTTCGAGTGCGATCCTGGCAAGCGTGGTACATGTCTCATAGCCCAGGACGGGGTTCAGGGCGGTGACCAGCCCGATGCTCCGTTCCACCATCGCGCGGCATCGGCGGACGTTCGCGGTGATGCCGTCGACACAGCGATGCTTCAGCGTCGCCATCCCGTTCTTCAACATCTCGATCGACTCGAAGATGCACTCGGCGATCACCGGCTCCATCACATTCAACTCGAGCTGGCCGGCTTCTGCCGCCATCGTCACGGTGAGGTCATTCCCGATCACCTTGAACGCGATCTGGTTCACCACTTCCGGTATCACCGGGTTCACCTTGCCCGGCATGATCGAGGAGCCGGGCTGCATCTTCGGGAGGTTGATCTCGTTGATGCCCGCACGCGGTCCGGAGGACAACAGCCGGAGGTCATTGCAGATCTTGGACAGCTTCACCGCAAGCCGCTTGACCGCCGACGAATAGATCACGAATGCGCCGGTGTCCTGCGTCGCCTCCACCAGGTTCGGTGCCAACACGAAGGGAAGTCCGGTAGCTTCACGCAAATATTCCACGGCCTTCTCCCCGTACCCCGGTTCCGCATTGATGCCGGTGCCGATCGCCGTGCCGCCGAGATTGATCTCCAGGAACAACCGCGCGTTCTGTTCGAGCCGCTCCACCTCTTCCGCGAGCGTGGCGGCATAGGCTTCGAATTCCTGCCCTAACGTCATCGGCACGGCATCCTGCAACTGGGTGCGCCCCATCTTGATCACCCCACCGAACTCCACGGCCTTTGCCCGGAACGACGCGATGAGCTGCAGGAGGACCACGATCAGCTTCTCATTGCTCCTGATGATCGCGAGCTTGAGTGACGTGGGATAGGCATCATTCGTCGACTGCGAGCAGTTCACATGATTGTTCGGATGGCAGTGAGCATAGTCGCCCTTCTCGTGGCCGAGCAACTCGAGAGCACGATTGGCAATGACCTCGTTCGCATTCATGTTGGTCGAGGTCCCGGCCCCGCCCTGGATCATGTCCACCACGAACTGGTTATGCAGTTTGCCATCGATGATCTCTTCGCAAGCCCGGACTATCGCATCCGCGATCGGCGTCGATATCAACCCCAATTCCTGATTGGCGCGAGCCGAGGCCATCTTGACCCACGCCAGCGCTTCGATCAACGCAGGGTAGAGGTCCAGCGTCACCCCAGAGATGGGAAAATTCTCCAGCGCACGGAGCGTCTGGATGCCATAGTAATATTCGTGCGGCACATCGCGTTCGCCGAGGAGATCATGCTCGCGGCGCGTGCGGCCGGACACGTATTGTGCATTCTCATCGATCACCCGGGCCGTCGTCGAGCGCATGCGCCGGACGATGACGCGGGCCGTGCGGGAGAGGACCTTCACGCCGATGGTGGGTTGCATCCTCAGGAGCGCTCCCAACCGGACGGCATCGAGGACGAGGACCTCGGCATGGATCAACGCACGGGCTGAGGTCGAATGCGGGTCCTCATTCATCAGGACCCCTTCGCCAAGGAAATCGCCCGCACGGAAATGCGCCAGCCGTTTTTCCTCACCGAAGGGTGTCCGCTTGAACAACTCCACCTCCCCTTCGCGGATCAGGAAGAGTCCTGTGCGTGCAGCATTCTCCTCGAAGAGCACCTGCCCTGCGTCGAGGGAACGCGCCGTGCACGTTGCCGCGACCTGGCCGAGTTCTTCGGCGCTCAGGTCTCGAAAGAGTTCGATACCGGATAGGAATTGCTTCATAGTCTTCCTTCTCTCGTCACAGCGTTCCTGCATGGACCACCACGGTCATATCCCCAGGGAAACCGGCTGCGCACGCGATGCGCAGCGCATCCGGGTTCCGTTCATCGGCCTTGCGGGCCGTCCAACAGGATCCTGGCCGCCTGTTCCCTGTTCGGCGCCCCCTTCATGAAGCGGACGACGTTCCCGGGACAGCGGAGCATCCACCACCCCTTGTGAGCGGTGAATTCCGCGACCCCGCTACATTCCATCGCATCGCCGGAGTGTCCGGCGAACGCCTTCATGAGATCATCGGAACTGAACGTGATCTCCGCAACCAGATCGTATCCCGCCGTCGACGTATCCGGCCAGACGGCCTGGACCGTATATCCGTCGTTCCCTTCCAGAACCTCCTCGAGATCGGGCATACCATTCTGGACTCCCAGAGGGCCATGCATGAGGATCACATCGCTGCTGCTCCGGAAGTAGGACGAGAGCGCGACCTTCTCCTGTCCGAGGCGCCCCACAAGTGCAGCAAAGAGGACGCGCCGCGCCTTCCGTGCGGCAGGCGTATCCGTACCGCTCTGGATCCTGATGTAATTCTCCCGTGCCGTCCCCTGCACCTGGTACGCCCCCTCACAGACGTAGAACAGCGCCGGATCGCCGTCCATGCATCCGTGGCGGGACACCGAGTAGATGCCGAGAGCCGCACGGGGGGACGACATCCGGAATACTTCAACGGTGATCTCGCCGGCACCCGCGACGGCCACATCCTGGACCGAAAGCGCGACGAAACCATACTCATGGAAGAGCTCCGCCCCGCCATTCATGTAGCCGGACAGTGATCTGCCCTGATAGGTTTCTGTACGGGTGATGCGCCCGCCGCCCTCGCCCGGCAACAACGACGGCACCGTTTGCGCATACGCAAGCACAGGTATCACCACAAGAAGCAACGGCCATTTCATGAGAGGGACATGTGCTCCAGCGTGATCTTCGCCATGTCCGCGGTCCCGAGCCCCATCTGCTCGGCAAGCAGCAGGAACGCCCGGCCACGGGGCGTGTCTTCCTTCTGCACCTTCTCGTCGATCCTCTTCTTGATGACGATGTCATAACCGACCCGGTCCACGGCAACGGGATCGGTGCCCACAAGGATCGTCTTGTAGTCGGTGAAGAATTGCGGGTTGGCCCCCGGCCCACCGTTGTAGCATCCCCTGATGCCGTCCACGATGTTCAACACGACCTTGTCGCGCAACGGCGGGAACGCCGGCACCTCCGCGCAGGTCTCTGCCCAGAGCTGCTTGTGCAGGCGTCCGGTGTTCGTGATCGCACCGTAGGCGAGATTCTTCAGGCACAACGTGACCGATGCGCCGGCATTCTTGAGGATCGGGATGTTGATGATCTTGGTGAGGTCCTTCGTGACCAGGCGCGTGAAGTAGGAATGCTTCCCTTCATTCACCATATACGGAAGCGTTTCTGCATCGTACTTCTCTTCACAATCCGCCCAGTAGAACCAGTCCCTGTCGATCATCGCTTCGCTGTGCAGCACGCCGTCTGCATTGGTGAACGAGCCGGCAGTGTCCTTCCGCTCGGTCCCGACGAGCCGTATCCCGGGGAACCGCTCCGCGGTGAAGCCGGCATCCGCAAGTTCGAACTCCCTGCGGTCCCATATCACGATGTGGTCCTTCGGGATGCCTGCATGCTGGAGCTGACGGATGATGACCTCCACGATCTCCGGGCTGGTGGAGAGGAGCTTTCCCGCAACCGGGTTCACTTTGAGTCCGATGATATCCTTCGGCCCGACGAACGTGCGCCAGGCATCATCGATGGCCGTGAGGCCTGTCAGTCCGAGCAGGGCACGCGAGACCATCGCATCGAGGATGGCGGCATCGGGCACACCATCACGGAGAACGCCGGCATGACTGACCTGCTGCACCGCCCCGGGGTACGCGCCGGGCATGGACAGCGGGGTTCGGGGATGCTTCATGGCATCCGCCCTGTTCGTGGACGGCTTCTGGGGCGGAGCCTGGACCTGGGCAATGCCGCGGGTCCCGAGAACGGTGAGTGCCGTGCCGGCGACGGCGGCTGTCTGGCAGAATGCCCGACGGCTGATGCGGTCGGCATGAGTTGCTTTGTTCATAGGTCCTCCCGGAAGGTGTGAAGGGTGATCCGTGAGTGGATTGTGTATTTTAACGAATAAAATCCCTATACTCAATCACGAAACGGGTTTGTTGGAACACACTGAGGAGAGAGGTATGCACCGCAGACAATTCCTCGCACGGACAGGGGCGGGCCTCGTCGGCGCCGCCCTCACGTCGACCGCATTCGATTCCCTTTTCGCTGCCTCTGCCGTACCCCAGGTGGTCTGGGTGGAGAACGGGGAGCCGGCGGCACTGCTGGCCGCCGCGCTGAACGAATTCGGCGGCATGCAGCACTTCATCTCCCGCGGCGATGTGGTCGTCGTGAAACCCAACATGGGGTGGGACCGCGCGCCGCAGTACGCTGCCAACACCAACCCCGACCTCGTGGCCGCGATCGTGAGCGCGTGTTACGCCGCAGGCGCAAAGACCGTCAAAGTGTTCGACCGCACGTGCAACAATCCCCTCCGCTGCTACACCAACTCCGGCATTGAAGCGAGCGCGAAGGGCGCCGGCGCCGACGTCTCCCAGATCCGCGATTCCCGCTTCGTGAAGAAGAGCATCAACGGCGATGTCGTGAAGGAATGGGAGATCTACCGCGACTACCTCGAAGCGGATAAAGTGATCAACGTCCCGATCGCGAAGCACCATAGCCTCAGCCGCATCACCCTCGGGCTCAAGAATCTGATGGGCGTGATGGGCGGCAACCGGGGCGACCTGCACAACGACTTTGCACGGAAGCTCGTCGACATCGACCGCACGATCCTCCCGACGCTGACGATCATCGATGCCTACCGGATCCTTACGGCGAACGGGCCCGTGGGCGGCAACCTGGCGCACGTCAAACAGCCCCGCACCCTTATCATGAGTCCCTGCACGGTGAGCGCCGACCGCACTGCGATCGACCTCTTCGGCTTGAAGCTCGAGGACGTCCCGCTCGTGGCACAGGCAGTGAAGAGCGGCATTGCGAAGTTCGACACGAATGCGCTTCAGATGAAAAAGGTGCGGTTGGCATGACGGCGAAGATCCGGCGGGTCGTTCAGGTCCTGTTCCTCCTCCTGTTCCTCGGGCTCTTCCTCGCGGCCCGGTATCCGTACACGTCCGGCTTCCCCGCGGATGTGCTTCTCAGGATGAGCCCGCTCATTCCCCTGTTTGAGTTCCTGTCCGACCACCGGCTGTCGCTCATCTTCCTGCCGGCATTCATCATCCTCGCGCTCACGCCTTTCCTGGGACGCTTCTTCTGCGGGTGGATCTGTCCGCTCGGCACCTCCATCGATGTTGCCAGCAAAGTGGTGGGATCGCCCAGCAACCGCGTGAGCGGGAAGTGGGAGAAGCTCCGGTTCCTCAAGTTCGCGATCCTGCTCGGCTGCGTGATCCTGGCCGTTGTGAACATCCATGTCTGGGGATACCTCGATCCCCTGTCGATCTTCAACCGCGCCCTGACCGTTGTCCTCTATCCCTTCGGCACGTTGTTCGTGGACACCGCACTGCAGGGCGTGGCCCGCATCCCCGGGATGGAAGACATCGCCTACGCCGTGCTGGATCCGTTCAAGGCGTACATCATGCCGGAGCCGCAGGCACGTCATCAGGAGGTCTTCTGGATCTCCGTGCTGATCCTCGGTATCTTCGCGGCCGAAAAACTGTCGCGCAGGTTCTGGTGCAGGAACATCTGCCCCGCAGGTGCCTGGCTCGGTTTCCTCGGACAGTTCCGGATGTTCGAGCGGATGGTGGGCGAAGCCTGCCCGGTCTGCAACAAATGCCAGGTGGAATGCAAGATGAACGCGATCCCCGGCGGGAACGTCCATCAGACAAGCAAAGTGGAGTGCATCGACTGCTTCAATTGCGGTGCGGTCTGCCCGCCCAAGATCAAAGCCATCAGCTACCGGTGGCGGTGGAAGCCATACCATACACCCGTGGACATCTCGCGCCGGCAGGTGGTGCAGACATCCCTTGCGAGCATCGCTGCGATCGGCCTCCTGAACATCGGGTTCTCGAACCGGGAGTCACGAAACCGTCAGGTCCGCCCCCCCGGTGCGCTTCCCGAAGCGGCATTCGCGGACAAATGCATTCGTTGCCTGGAATGCGTCCGCATCTGCCGGTCGAATGGCGGCTGCCTCCAACCCGACGCGATCCATTCGTCGGTCGAAGAGCTCTGGCTCCCTGTGGCGGTGATGCGTGAAGGCTACTGCGAGTACAACTGCAACCTCTGCGGCCAGGTCTGCCCCACCGACGCGATCGTCCCGCTCACGCTGGAAGAGAAGCAGCACACACCCATCGGGCTCGCGCATTTCGACAAGAACCTGTGCATCCCGTTCGCGCGCAATTCGGATTGCATCGTCTGTGAGGAACACTGCCCGACGCCGGACAAGGCCATCAAGTTCGACGTGAAAGAGGTCGTGACGCGTGAGGGCGAGAAGAAGATGGTGCAGTATCCCTACGTGATCAAGGAGCTCTGCATCGGCTGCGGGATCTGCGAGACGCGCTGCCCATTGCCCGGGCAGGCGGGAGTCTACGTCACGACCGCGAACGAGCACCGGTACGGCACTCCCACGGTGGCACCGGCGACTTCTCCGAGTCCCTACGGCTGAGGAAGGATCCAATGAAGAATTAAGAACTAAGAATTCTTAATTCTTAATTTCCATCTTCATGTCCCAGTCCCACTTGTCGAAGTACACATTCCCCCCACTCCATTCCACTTCCCCACGCTGCGAATCCAATGTCTCGGAACGCGGGTGGATCTTCGCAGGGGAGAACGGCGTTGCTGTCGCGTCGTTGAAGATCAGCCGGTAGGCATCCATCCCGCCCAGATAGAAGTAGCGGAAGGCTTCCTCTGCGGAACGCCGCGGCCCGTAGGTGACATCCATGGGGACCCACCCGTAGGGCGCGAAGTACACCATCCCCCAATCATGCATACTGTCCTCCGGAGGCCGGAATTCCCATCCCGACTGCCAGCGCGCAGGGATGCCATTCATCCGGAGCAGGGTGATGAAGAATGTGGTCTGGATGCCGCAGTCACCGTGCCGGTTCTCGAACGCGTACGCGCTCAATGAGGGTATCGTCGAATACTCCCGTGCACTCGCCCACGGAATGTGCTCATAGGTCCAATCGAACAGGCGCCGCGCGATGAGCACCGGGTTCGTTTCCGTCCCGACGATCTGCGCATTGAGCGCCCGCAACTCCGGCGTGAAGCGGATATGCGGCGGCTCCTCCCGCAGATACGGCTCGAGGCCCGGGGTGGATGCCGCGGGGACGACACGCCCGGGATCGACAGGCTGGTACACACCGAACGAGGTGTAGGCGTAGCGCACGCGGAAGACGGTCGGGGTATCCGCCGCGGCCGGACGTTCCAGGTAGACCGTGCGCTGGAGCTGTGAGGTATCGGCCAGAATGGAGCGTGGTGGATCGGTCGCAAGGAGGGTGATGCGTTCCTGACGGCCGGGGATCTCACGCGGGAAGGGGAGCCAGCAACGGACCATCTCGCCGGCAGGCACGGCACCGGGCCGCACCCGGATCGTATACTCGATCTCGAATCGACGCGGAAGGACGTGCACCCTCCCTGAGGCAAGCCCGGCAGACACGATCGCCGAACAATGCGCATCCAGTCCGCTGTCGGATGCAAGGCCCGTTGATGCCGTTGGATGGGGATGGCGTTGCTGCCAGATGCGCCGTGCCGCACTGTCGATCCGGAAAAGATTGCGCACCGCCGAGTTGAAGTACCACTTCTTTCCGTCGATCACCATCATCTCCAGCGCGCCGCTCGCTTCCCAGCGTTCGAAATCGCTGTCCCGGGCATCCGGGATCCACTTCAGGATGAAGTCGCGGACATCCTTCTCCTTGCCGCGGAAATCCAGACGGATGCGGGCCAGGCGCTCGCGTTCGAACGCGAGGGCCTGTCGTGCAACGGGCGTCAGGGACGTGTCCAGAGCCAACCGGACCGCGATGGCGGCGTCCGCACGGGTGAACTCACCGCGTTGGACCAGATCGCGGATCTCCTGGTCCGTGAACGGGGTATGGCATGCGGCGAAGAGGGTGCACAAGGTGACCACGACCGGGAAAATGGAGTGGCGGAGCACGCGGATCGGCACGGCGGAAGAAGACATAAGTGTTTCCTCAGTGGGAATGTACGCGCAATATACGGGAGCACGCAACGAGTCGCAAGTTCCGACTTTTCCGCTTGACATATTCGGGTGCCTTTAGTATACTGCAACACGCAAATGAAAACTCTCCAACCATACCTGTCGACGATGC
>JADJHP010000013.1 GCA_016707525.1 Ignavibacteriota bacterium | reverse complement strand
CATCGGGTTCTGGAGCAGCGTGATGAATCCGGCACAACAGAGTGCCGGGATGGAGCGGAACAGACCGTTCATGATCACCCCCGGTAGAAAAAAGAGAAGTAGTGATGTCCGTGTGAACGTGCAGGTCCCGCAACGGCGGGCGTCCGCGGATCACTGAAGATACCTCACGCCCCAACCAAGTGCAATCGCACGGCGCTTCTCTTCTCTATTCTTTGTATCTTGATGATGGTATCCCTGAATTGACCATCGGAAATATCTATGAATTCCCCCACCCGACAACCTCACAGTCTGCAGATCAGCCTGGCCTTCACCGTGCCTGCATACGATATCGACGCCATGGGGATCGTGAGCAACATCGTCTACGTGCGCTGGTTCGAAGATCTGCGCACGGCATTCCTCGAGAAGTATCACCCGTTGAGGGTGATGCTCGCCGCCGGGGTCACGCCGATCCTTGCACACACGGATATTCACTACCGATGGCCCATCACGATCCAGGACCAACCAACGGGTGAGGCGTGGATCGAAACGATGGGGAGGTCGAAGTGGCAGATCGGCTTTGGAGATCCGTGCCGGCGAGAAGGTCTGCTGCACGGGGACGCAGGAGGGGATCTTCGTGGATCTGGCAACACGGCGGCCGGTTCCGGCGCCGGCCGAGCTTATTGCAGCATACGAAGCAGCATTGAAGGGGGCAGGCACCGATGCGTGATCGCCCTGTAGCCACCGTGATGTTCTGAAGCGAAAGGACGGCATGTGCCGTCCTTTTCTGCTTCCATCAGACGCCTCAGTTGTCTTTCTTCTTCTTCCGCCTCGTCAACGCAATGCCGCCGAACCCGGATATGACAGCGATGTAGAAACCCAGCTCGTACCACCACCCGGTATTCCGGACCTCATAAATGTGGATGGAGCTGTCGAAGAAGCCGACGATCAGCGAAATGGGCGCGATCCATCCATGCCAGATGCCTGAGAAGAACCCTGCCGGTTCATTCTCCGAAAAGGACTGTCCGCCGGGGAAACATCCCGCCATGATGAATGCGCAGAACAGCAGGACCGCGAGTGCAATGAGTGGTATCTTCAATGTTGAGAACATCGATCGTTCCTCCAAACTGTCAGTGCTTTTTCTGTGCGAACAGCCACGCAATGAATGATGCTGAGTTGTAGGTGTTGTCCCAGGAATTGTGCCCCGTTCCTGCGACCTCGGTGTACTTCGCCTGCGGGTTGACCTTCATCAGGGCTTCGGCAGCCTTGCGCGACTGCCCCACGGGCACGACGTTGTCCATCTCGCCGTGGAAGATCCACACCGGCGTCTTCGCCAGTTTCTGTGCCGTCCGCTCAAATGCCGTTGCCTCATCGCCGGGCGCCACCACATCCACCGGATGCCAGTGCTCACTCCACGGCGTGATCCAACCGCAAATGGGGACCACGGCTGCGAACTTCTCCGCGAAGCGGTACCCGAGATAGAATGAGCCATTCCCGCCCATCGACAACCCGGTGAGATACACCCGGTCCGCATCCGTGGCATACGCCTTCAGGGTCGTTTCGAGCGCCAGCATCGCCGCTTCAGCCGGATCACCCGACCACATCGAATCCGGCGGCACCTGCGGCATCACCACGATGGCCGGATACTTCTTCACATCGCCGCGTATCACGGCGGGCAACCCGACCTGCGTTTGCAGCAGGCCATCCTTACCGCGCTCGCCGGCACCGTGCAGGAACAGGATCACCGGCCATTGCTGCTGCGACGCATACTCCGCCGGCACATAGACCTGATACTTGTATGTCGCCCCCTTCACATCCACCGTGCGGTTGAGGAATCCCGTCTCGACCTTTCCCTGCGCATCCGATTGCTGAAGACCAGCGACCATGAGACTTCCTCCTATCAGCATTGCCAGCACACCGCGTTTCGATCGTGTCATGGTACCACCTCTGTCATGAATCATGTTTGTTCTGTGATGATCCCGCATCTCTGGCATGGAGAGCGCTTCCGAGCCCTGCACCGATCGCAACGCCTATGCCAAGCCACAGCCCCATATCGCCCGTTGCAGCGCCGACGCCCGCGCCGATGGCAACACCGACGCCTATGCTCACGGCGAGCGCCCGTCCCTGCTGACGTTTCTTCGCACCTGTTTCCCCGGTATCCTTCGTCTCTTCCACAGTTACTCCTGTCTGCGTTGGTGAATGCCGGTGGCCTGACCGTCAGCTTTCGCGGATCATGTAGAGCCGGTTGTCTTCCATCCTGTAGATCATCGGTGCCACAAGGATCGCGGGATACCGCGACCGCAGCCGCTGCACTTCGCTGAGGATGAAATCCACTTCGTTGGTCAGTTCGAACATCGGAGCGAACGTGTTGAAATGCTCCTCGGCGGCCTGGAGCGTCCATCCCGCATGTTCAACGAGTCCGTCGACGAAAGTTGCCGTCGCGCAACCAGGTTCACCATACCACATTGGTCGTGCCCCACCAGCGCGATGCACCGCACACCGCCGACCCCGATCGCATACGACACCTTGAACTCGCTGTAGCGGAGGTTCGCGCCGCCCGAACGGATGATGTACGCGAAGTTGTCCGGGATATGCAGGTGCTTCCGGTTGTCCATGCACATTCCGATCAACAGCTGCGAATTCGTGTAGGTCTGGTATGGCCGGTCCAGGTTGTGGTACTCCAGCATGTCCGCGATCGGTGTGCCACGGTACTGTGCCGGAATGTCGGCCACAATCTCAACCGCACATAGTCGTTCCATCAGGACCTGTGGTTTTGTTCCGGAGCAATGATTCACGCAGGAAACCGCGGGCAGGCCGATCCCCGGCCGGAGACTACAGAAGCAAACACAATATCCCACCGTTTCATTCCAAAGTCAAGGACGACCCGGTCTCGATCGATGGCTGGAACGGTGATGAAAAGGGGATATTCACAACTCTTTCCCGTATCTTATCCCTACAATGGAGCTATCGATCATCATACCGGCCTACGACGAAGCACGCAAGATCGCTGCCGATGTAGACGCGGCCGGCATATTCCTCGCCGACAACAACATCGCCGGCGAGATCATCGTGGTGGACGACGGCAGCACGGACGGCACGGGCGATGCCGCCCCTGCGGGGATGCTGCAGTTCCGCATACCCCTCACGGTGATCACGCTCCAGCACCACGCCGGCAAGGGCGCCGCGGTGCGCAGGGATCATGAAGTCCGAGGGGATGTTCGTGATGTTCGCGGACGCTGGACTGACGGTGCCGTACGCCGATGCGCTCCGGGGACTCGCGCTCATAAGGAGCGGACAGTGTGAACTCGCGCATGGCTCGCGCTGGCTGCCGGAAAGCAGGATCGAGAAGGCACAGGACCCCTGGCGGCAGACGCTCTCCCGCATGGTCCGGTGGTTGCTCCGCCGCGCACTCTCTCTCCCGGAGAACCTCACCGACACACAGTGCGGCTTCAAAGTGTACAAGGGCGATGTCGCCCTCTCCCTCTTCTCCCGCTGCACGACCGAACATTTCCTCTTCGACGTGGAAGTGCTCGTCATGGCTCTCATACAGGGCACCGCGTGACGGAGTTCCTGTGTCATGGAGCTGCGACAGGGACAGCCGCCTGAACGTGCGCACCCATGCCATGCAGGTCCTCACCGACCTTCTTGCCATCCGGCGCGTCAGCCGCTTTCCCACCGTAACTGACCACCCGTTCGCCCGACGCACCATCGGCCTCAATGACAATGGCCTGATGTCACTGCGCGAGCCACAGAATGCAGCGATCTCCGACGTGGACATCACCATGAACGCCGTGGAGAGCGCATCGCTCTCCGTTGCCGATGGCACACACACCAGGCCGCATGCCGGCCGCCCACCGGCTGGTGGGTCCGCGTGTCGATGATGTGACGGCCTTCTTCATGCCCGATCCGCTCAACGCCATCGCATCGAGCGTGAACTCCCTGAGAACGCGCGACGGATCCGCAAAGCTGCTCGCCGTCACCGGCCATGCGTGGCCATATCCCTTCGCGGTGCTCGTCCCGCCATGGACGAGCGCAGCATCGACACCCCATTCATGCAGGAGCTCGATGCACGCATCCACGGCGTAGCCTTTTCCGATCGCCCCCGGATCGATCCGCGGCACATGGTCGCCCACCCCCACAAGATAGGTCTCTTCATCCAGTGCGAGGAGGTGCATGCCGGACCGGCGGACAGCTTCTTCGACCTCGCGGGGATCAGGATCCTTCAACGACCTGTCCGGCGCCACCCATGCATCCATGAGCGCACCCAAGGTGATGTCGATTGCCCCGTTCGTGGCTCTCCAATACTGTTGTGCGAGTTGCAGACAGGCAAAGGTGTCGGCGCTGACGCGCGTCTCTCCGCCTGGTGGAAGATTGTTGATGCGTGCGATGTCGCTGTTCGGACGGTACCGGCTGAGTTCCTGCTCCAGCCTGTCGATCTCATCGAAGGCGGCCTGTGCGGCGCCGGCAGCGAAGCCGGGATCCTCACCAGCGATGAACACCTCAAAGAGGGTGGCCATGGCATGATGGGAGTGCCGGTGCATGGCAGGCGCGGTCATCATTTCCCTCCGGAGCGTTGTCCCAGCTCGCGCAATGCCAGCGTGGTGTACACACGGATCTCACGCCCCGGACGGACGTAGGCCGGCCTGCCGAAGAGCGTCACGTACAACGGCCGCTCACCCGGAGCCGCGCGTTCATACAGTGCGGCCGTGAGCGCCATTTCGAGCTCAGGCGATACCAGCACGATATCCGCCCGGGGCAGCGAGTCGGGAACCGAAGACCACCAACCTGTATGCGATATCGTCCGGAGGTACCACGGCATCGGCCAGTAGTCGCCGTCCTGGTAATATACCACCACGTTGACCGGCGATGCAGATGCCGCCGCCAGCGCACTCACGGCTTTGCCGATCTCGACAACATCACCTGTCGGATGTGCGTAGACATAGGGATTGCCGGGCCGGTCCGCCTGCGCGAACGATGCACTCCAGGCTTCCCATCCGAGATGGACCACGATCCCCGCCACGAGTACGAACCGCACCGCGCGCATCCGGTCAGCCCCCGCAACGAACGATTCGATGCCGCTCCCAGCCATGATGATCAGCCCGAGCAATGGAGTGAGCATGACCCACGGGGTCTTATACGGCATCACCGAAATGATGACAAGCGTCAGGACCGTGGCGATCGCCGTGGCTGCGCGGAACACGGCCGTGGGATCGCCAACCGTGAATCGTTCCTTCCACACCCGCACGAACCCTGCGCCGGCGAACAACAGGATCCCGGCTTCGGTCCACAAACGCCCATCGGGCGCGTGCGACCACCCCAGTATCTGCAGATAGTAATACCAGGGATGAAGATGGCGACCGGTCGTCCCTGCACGTTCCACATACACCGCGAATGTGTCGAAGGCATCCAGCACACCCCGGGGGTTCCTGCCGAACGAGGAGAAGAGCGCTATGATCACGATGAGCACTGCCCCGACGGCAATGAGCGAGTGCGCGAGTGGGGGTAATGACGACCTCACGCCCCGTCGCCTCTGCATGAACCACACGGCGATGCATGCCGCCCCGACCACCCCGAACGTGATGACGCTCGTTTCTTTCGTCGCGAACATGAGTCCGGCAGCGATGCCCGTGAATGCAGCCCATCCCCTCGTGCGCGCTTGTGTGTAACGGTAGATACCCGCGACAAAGCACAGCGTGAAGAAGATGAGAAGCATCTCCTGGATGTAGTAGCGGCTGTAGAACACCATCGCAGGAGAGACCGCGGCCAGCACGGCGGCCCACACGGGCCAGCGCGTACGGTGAGGATCGAACAGGAGGAACACCGCGATCAGGAGGATACCACACACGGCAGGACGACGCGCATGTGCCACTCCTGCAGCGCAGCGTACGTGCGCACGCCACTCACCCACGCAGGAATGAGCGTGAGATAGTTCAGCGTGGGACCGTGATACTCGTAGGGGTCGTACCGGTAGTCGCCGGACTCGAGGAGGGTACCGAACTTGACCGCATGCACGGCCTCATCGGTGTGCATGGGACGGACGGCCAGGTCCGGCAGGCGCAGGAGCGCGCCTGCCAGGAGCACGGCCAGAAGGATCAGCGCACCACGGTTCATTTGACCGTTTTGCCGAATACCTCAACTTCGATATAATGATTCAGCTCGTTCGCGGTGTTGCCGCGGCTGTACAGTCGCACGTACCGCCCCTGTACACCCTTCGCATCGATCAGCTTTCCTTCGGAGGTCTCGATGTAGCTCATGTCCTTGCCCACGCCGCGGCCCGCCGTGTTGTCGATGTCGTTGTTGAAGATCGTCCGCACGTTCGTCACGAAATCCGGATCGTCCGCGACCTGCACGATGACATCATGATACACCACCGCCTGCTTGTGGAAGTGCCACATGACCACGGCATAGATGGTGTGCTGCGTCTTGAGATCGATGGTGACGTACTGCAGCTTCGGCCTGAGTTCCACGTAGCTTCCCTCGGCAGCGTCCTTGTCGCCATCGGTGACCATCGTCAGCTCACCGATGGTGGGCAGTTCGTCGGAACTGGTGACCGGCTTGCCGGCCGCCACATTCTTCGTCCCTGCGGGGGCGATGAACGCCGGACGCGGCTTCCCGAGAGGCTTCTCGAGGTTGGGGACGGCGATGTTCGTCGGTGTCCCGACGAACATGGGCTTGGGCAGCTTGATGTCAATGGGCACGAGCTGCTCGTTCCCTGCCGGGGCCGCGGTCTGCGGTGCGGCCTGTTCGGTCGTGCCTGCCGGCTGCGACGGCGTCGCCTGCTGCTGGTCCCCGGCGGGTGCCGGTGCCGCGGTCTGTCCGGCTGCAGGGGTCTCCTGCTTCTCCGGGGTCTTCCCGCATGCAACGATCATCAGTGCCGCTGCCAGCACCAGTGCAATGATGAGTACTCCTGTAGTCTTCACTGTTTGTTCCTCCATCAACCTTGATGTGTTCCTGAGAGCGTCAGTAAGATACGAATATATCCGTGAAGAAGCGCCAGCACCATCAGCGCGAGAGCGCTGTATCCGTGCAGCCCGATCAGACAGTGCTCCCCCTCCGTACCGAACAGGGGGAAGAGCGAGAGAATGATCGACAGCAACAACGGTAGTGCAAGCACGAGGATGAGCCAGTACAACGCGCGCGCTACCGCCGACAGCGTTACGGCCCCGTACAGGTTGCCGGTCCGCACCACCTGCGCAAGATGCGGGAGATCTTCTTCACGCACCTGCTGATCGTGCGACCAGAGGAGCGATGCTGCCGCAAGAGTCAACGCGAACAACGGGGCGGCGATCATGTGGATCAACAGAAGCGTCCCGGAGGGCGACGACGCCGTGAGCACCGCCGGGATGAACCCGGTGATGGCAAGAATGCATGCAAGGACCGCCGACGAAAGATACGCTGCCTGCCGCGCTCCGGCGATGGTCCGCGGCCACCACCCCTTCCCCACCGCATCACCGGTAGTGAATGCCGAACGTACCGCGGTGATGATGACCTGCCGCGCGCCGTACCCACGAGCCGAAACGGCGCCGGGCATCGCGCGCGATCAAACCCTTGACCGTGACGGCAACGAGGATGCTGATGATCGCGAATGTCATCGCGCACCTCCCTTGCCGAACGCGCGTACAACGTACCCGATCCCGCGCATGATATGCAGCAGCACGACCGCCGCGATGATGAGGAATGCGAGGATGATGAACGCCTTGAGCACCGGACGGAAATAGAAGGAGGTGGAGCAGCCACGGATACACCGGCCCCTGGTCCTGGAACGCGGTCATGCTCGCCGTGGTGTCGTCGCCTGCAAAGAAGGGCGACATGGAGAGAACGGTGCCCGCAAAGAACGGCCCGCCGGGCGCATGACAGTCGTCGCATCCGCGCGCACCCAGCGACTGATCCTTCGGACGCACATCATGCGCGATGGGCCAGAGGTACGGCTGCGCAGCGTCACCATCGCGGCTGAGGAGTCTTCCTTCCGACGACATCCGGAACACCCGCCCACCGCTGATGTACACCGGATCACCGGCCCTGCTGTCCATCGCCGACAGACCGCGCAGTACCTTCGCCACTTCGTCGCTTGTGAACCGGGGCCAGCGGCCGGGAACGTACGTGCTGTCGCCTTCATGCAATGCAGCGATGAGCGGCTTCACGCGATCGGGCAGCACGGGAACCACGGCGGTGTCTGTTGCGAATGCCCAGTACGATGGCCACACGAGGTTCGATGGCTCATACACGCCATCGGCGTCCTTCACGTACACGGGCGTGGTGATGTGCGGCAGGGCATCGTCGTCACGTGATGCTTTCGGGATCCCCAGCGCATGCGCGCGAGGGTCTTCACCAATGTGGTCGCATCCTCAGGCATCGGACCTGAATGACAGGTGGTGCACGAGAGCTTCTCGAAATGCACCGGGGGTATGCCTTTGTGCTCCGGATGCGGCGCGCGCCGGCGTCCGCCGGTCTCCGCGTCACCGAGATGGCACCCGCGACAGGTGAGCGTTGCATGCGACCCCTGCACGGCCTCGCCTTCATACCCGCGCACCATCTGGTGGTCGAGCCCGTTCCGGTGGCAATCCACGCAGATCATCCCCGCACTGATGTGCACATCCCCGTCCTTCTGCCAGCGCTCTTTCACACTGGTATCGATGACCCTGGACGAGTGACAGAAGTAGCACTGCGACGGCGGAATGGAACGCACGGCCTGGAACAACACCTTGCCCGACGCATCGAACTTCCCGGCGTTGTAGCGCACACCCGGCGGTACCTTGTCCGACGCCTCGGGCGGTACGCTGGTGAACATGTCGAAGTTATCCGGCATCTCACCTGCCGACCCCTGCACCATCGCGAAGCCGCCCGATGCGACCGGTGCCCACCGGAAGTTCTGCCGCGCTACCTGCACGCCGTACTCGGCCGGATGCTGCGCCGGATCGGCATTGTGGCAACTCTGACAGTTCACATCGAGCGAGCCGGAGATCTCCCAGCGGACGTAGTCGCGCTGGTCCCGCTTCTCTTCCATCTCGCCTACCCCGCCCCCCGGCACATGACGCCCGAAGGATTTCAGGAAGCCGAGCGTGGTGAGTCCGAATTGCCCGGGCTGGAACGTCCCTTTCCACGGACGATAGGAGAGCGGCACCTGCACGCCCGCCCCGCGATCCACCAGGATCCACGGTTCGCCCGGACGTCCGGTCGCCGCACCCGAATCCGCCGCATTGAAGTGCCAGCCGTGACGGATCTTCGCATAGTCATGGCACTTGCCGCACGTGGTGCGCGGGGAATACGGCATCGCCGGCGTATCGCCCGGCGTGATCAACACGCCGTTCTCATCATAGATGCGGATGAGATGCACGGGAGCGGAGCGCGTGCCGTCGGGCGCATCACCGATGAAGTCCGGTTTCTGCGCGAGGGCCGGAGCCGTCGCCGCCATGCACAACAGGATCACTGATCGTAGGGTCATGGTGCGCATCCTGTCAGATCCTGAATGCCGACGGTTCGAGGGTCACTTTCGCGCCCCGCTCGATGGCATCATTGATACGCAGCACGGTCACAGCGGTCTCGTAGCCGATCTCCGCCGGACAGTTCAACGGTTCTTTCCCCGCACGGCATTGAAGAAGTTCTCCAGATGCGGCTGGTGCGGATCGTCGAACTTCACCGGGATCTCATGCGCCGGCGGCGAGGGGTCTCGCGCACATCCAGCACCGCCTCGCTCGCTGCCTTCTTCGGTTCGGCCGCGGGGGCCTTCAGATAGCCCATCGATACCCATTTCTCCCATTCCGGCGCCGCGGGTTCGCGGTACACGCCGCCCCGCCCACCCGACTCGGAGATGGCAAGCGTTCCCTGATCGCCCATGAACGTCTCGAAGTACCCCTGATTGCTGTTCGTGGACAGCGTCTGGTAGAACGCGCGCACCTTGCCGGCCGGCGTGTTATACTCCAGCGTGGCAAGCACGGTATCGTACCACTCGTGCGTGGCCTTGTCGTAGTAATCCGTCCCACCGCTGGCTACGATGCTGTGCGGATTGGTGCCAAGGAACCACGAGAAGATGTCGATCTGGTGCGACCCGAGGTCGACGATGGGCCCGCCGCCCAGGCCTTTGTACCACCGCCAGTTGCGGAACTGGTGCATGGACTTGAACCCGAACGGCTGCAGCACGGCCTGACCGACCACTGCGTCCTTCGGCCAGCGGTTGTCCGGCTGCACGGAGCGGTTCCACTGTCCGTTGATCGCAGTGATGCGCCCGAGGAGCTTCGCGTCCTTGATCAGCTTCTTGTAGCAATGCAGATAGCGCGGATTGCTTCGCCGCTGATGACCGATCTGGAGGAGCTTTTTCGTCTGCCGCGCGGCCATCACCATCCTGCGTGCACCGTCGAGAGTATTGGACATCTCCTTCTCGCAGTACACATGCAGACCGGCGTTGAGACACGCCACCGTATGCTCGGCATGCCAGAAGTCGGGCGTGGCAATGAGCACCGCATCCAAACCCTTCTCCTTCGCAAGCATCTCGCGGTAGTCGATGTACGCGTTCGCCTTGTGCCCGAACTTCTGGAGCATGCGGTGTGCACGCCGGAGGTTGTACGCCTCCCAGACGTCCACGACCGCCCGGAAGCGGACATTCGGGATCTTGAGACAGGCGTTCATCAGCACCTGTCCCTGCGCACCCGCACCGATCAGCGCGATCTGCAGGTCATCGGATGGGGACGGTTCTTCACCGCCCAGGGCCTCGTCGTGAGGCAAGCAGCAGTCCCGCACCGGTCGCTGCCGCATAGCGGAGAAAACTCCGTCGTTGCATATCCGTCATCGTCGCGTCTCTACTCCAGTTCTCGGATCGTGATATTCCTGTACTCCACCCGGGTGCTGTGGTTCTGCAGGCCGATGAAGCCCTTGCGCCGCTTGAGCCCGGGATGTTCCTTTTCTTTATCCATATGCTGCAGCAGATCGGTATCAATGGTGGTGGTGCCGTTCAGGACGACCTTAACATGCGTCGCCTGTGCGGTGATCTGCATATGCTGCCATTCGCCGGCGCGTTTCGTGGCACGCGAGGACGGCGCCTGCACGGCGTAGATGCTGCCGGTGTACTGCCATGGCTTCAGCGTAGCATACACCGGTGCATAGTCATCCAGCACCTGGATCTCCATCCCCACATAGGCCGGATCACCCTTGTGCGGGGAACGGAGGAACACGCCGCTGTTGCCCGGCGGCCACGACCTTGAAGTCGAGGTCGAGCTGGAAGTTGTCGTATTCCTTCAACGTGGAGAGCCAGCCGCCGTGTTCCCCGGTGGTGTAGAGAATACCATCCCGCACGCCCCAGGATTCCGCCTTCCCCTCGATCACTTCCCACCCGGTGAGGTCTTTTCCGTTCAACAGCGGGATGGCCTCGCCGGAGACGGTCTGCTTCCGCGGGATCTCCCGGATGAACACATTCCGGAAGTACAGCGGACTGTTATGCGATTGCAGCTCGATCTGTCCGGACGGAAAGATCGGGATCGAGCGGTCCCAGTAGTTCTCCAGCGGCACATTGTCCACCACGAGCACGTTGTTCAGCCGCACGGTCACACGGTCGCCGATCATCGTGATCCGGAAGGTGTTCCACTCCCCGATCGGTTTGTCGGCGATGACGAGCGGATGCGACGCACCGCGCTGATTATTATAGAGGCCGCCCGAACCTTCCGGCCACTGCGCCGGATCCCAGATCTGCACCTGCGGACTCCCGCGGAGATAGACCCCGCTGTCTCCGAGCTTCTCGATCTTCCAGTCCACAAGCATCTCGAAGTCCATGTAGTCCTTCAGGGTGCAGAGGCTCTCGCCCTTGCCGTCGAAGACCAGGACGCCATCCACCACCGACCAGTGCGCACGCATGCTCGAATCCGCCTTCGCCTGGGCAGCAGCGAGTTCTTCCGGCGTCATCTTCGCGCGCACACCGGGGTTCTCCACGAGCCCCTTCCAACCGGTGAGGTCCCTGCCGTTGAACAATGGCCGGAATCCTTCCGGCGCATCGTTCAGCCCTTCGCGCGCATCGAACATGCGCGACGCCTGGGCACGGAAATGCGACTTGATGCGCGGCTCGATGAGCCGCCGTACCGCATCTGCGGAACGGGGGTCGTTCTGCGTCTTCGCGATCTTCCAGGATGCAGCGGCTGCTTCGAGTCCGAGGGAATCATCCTCGATGTACGGCACCAAGAGCCGGAGAGCATCAGGCGAGTTCAGGTTCGCAAGCGCACCCAGCACGAGCCGCTTCTCTTCGATGCGTTCGGCGGCCGCAAGGGTCCGTTCGTGATACCGCACTGCCGTTACCGCGCTGCACGGGGATGCCTCCACAAGACGGACGCAGGCACGCAGCGCAAGCACGCGCACGGGGAGTTTCTCCTTGCTGCGCGCGAGCACGATGAGGCTGTCGAATGCTTCCAATGATGACCAATCCGTGAGCGCACGCAATGCCGCATCCTTCGTATCGGGGTCTTTGCTCTTCCCCTGTTCGGCTACGACACGCAATGCACGGGTTCCCCCGATGCGCGCGAGTGCTTTGAGCAGGTCCGGCCGTTCGGCCGAAGCGGCCGTGGCGAGCCGGTCGATCACCGGAACAGCACGCGCCTCACGGTCGTGGTTCCGCTCTTCCACCATCGCCAGGCTCTTTGCGGCGAGGGAACGATCCACATCGGACTTTCCTTTGGCAACGATCTCAACGAGTGCACCTGCTTCCGCCGGTGCGAGGATCGAGCCGAGGGCCTGATCGCTGCACCACGGACCGGTGCGCGGGTATCGCTCGTAAGGGCAAGCACCGGCGCCGACGGCACCGGGGCCTTCATGGACCCGAGGAGATCCAGCAGTGCCACCGCACCGCGCGGACCGACACCGGCAAGCGCGGCCGCCGCCGGGGCTGCGACCTGTGCAGCGGGGATGCGTGCCAGGGCTTCCCGTACCGCCGCAACATCGGCAGGTTCATCGGTCTTCTTCAGGCGGTCCAGGAGGGCCGGCACAGTCTTCTGTGGATCGAGTTTCACCGACGCGTTGATGGCGGCGTTGCGCACCATCGGGTCGGCGTCGTTGATCGATGCGATGGCCGCGGCACTCGCGGTCGGATCGCCACGATCCCCGAGCATGTTGAGAATGCGCATCCGCACAGGTGCGGGGGCCGTGCAAGCTGACCCACCCACCGTGCGGTGACCGCTGACCCGGGACCCGGTTCGCGATGCGCAACACACCGCCCTGCACCGCCGCCGATGTATCGGCAAATGCTGTGACCAATTTGTCGAGAGCCTTTTCGCCGTTCACACGCACAAGGAGTTCGAGGGCTGCAACACGGTAGGCTTCTTCATCAGGGGATGCGGTCGCCGCAAGGACATCCGTTGCGATCTTGTTCGCTGCGGCACCGTCACTCAGGGCAAGCCGGCGTTCTGCGTACGTGAGGAGCCTGAGGAGGCCTGCAGCTCTGTTCCCCACAGGCTGTGTGAGCACGGCACGCAGGGTGTCTTCCGCGCGCGGATCGCCGATGCCGGCCAGCGCATCCAATGCCGCTACGGAACGCGAACGCCACTCATTCCGCGATTCCTCAAGCAGAAGCGGCGTCGCCGCTGCCGTGCGCATCTCGCCAAGAGCATGGATGAGCGTGAGGCGTGGCTTCCCGGCAGAGGCCGGCAACGCGTTCAGGAAATACGTCCCCGCAGTGCCGCCAATGGCAAGCATGGCCTGCGTTGCGGGTTCGCACAACCGTTCGTCACCAAGGTACCGCGACAGCGGCTCGAGCGATTCCGCACGGCCGGCGGACTTCAACTGTTCCATCAGGAACACGGCGTGCTCCGGTCCGGCAGACTTCTGCAGGGCACGCGTCACGGCCGCGGTGAACAGCAGCCGCTCGGCTTCGCTGCCGCGGCCGTTCACGTACGACGTCAATCCGCTGACCGCATACACGGCACGCAGGGAGGTGGCGCTGTCGCGGTCGGCGACCTTCGCGCACAACTCCTGAACGGCTTCCGGGCCGGCCGTGATGAGCTCGCCGGAGATCCACCGCGCTTCAAGCGTATCCCGCGCGGGAAGTCGGCCGGTCAACTCGGCGACGGTGAACTGCTGCTTCGCTGCCGCCGGCAGCGACGTTTGCGTGGAGCCGCAGCCGGCAATGCCTGCTGCGAGGCCCGCGAGGACAAGGACCATTCTGATCTGCTTCATCGGGGCGTTCTCCATCATTGCAGTGTCCATGGTGCGCGCATGGGCTGGTCGATGAGGCGGTTGGCCGCATCATCGCCAGGACAGCGCTGGGTGACCGGATCGAACTGGATGCGGCGCCCGAGCTGCCAGGCGATCTTCGCCAGGTTCACGAGCGAGGCCGAGCGATGAGCGTTGCGCTCGTTCAGCGGGAAGTCCTTCCGCGTGCGCACGGACTCCCTGAAGTCCGTGATCGGCGGCTCGTGGTCGGGCATGGAGGCAACGGCATCCTTCACGCCGGGCACGCTGCACCGCATGTCCTTGTACAACGCCCCTTCGGGCCTTTCCAGGAACGCGCCGTCGCCGGTGTTGTTCACGCCGTCCAGAATGATCTCCGTACCGTCGGCGTACCGGATGGTGATCTTCCGGAACGAACCGGCGGCATCGGGATGCTGCTGATCGGAATCGGGGATGATGTCCACCGGACTCTCATTGTCCTTCCCGAGAATGTACTGCACGGGATCGATGTAGTGCTGACCCATGTCCCCGAGTCCGCCGCCATCGTAATCCCAGTACCCGCGGAAGGTCGGCACGCGGTGGGGGTGATACGGTTTGTACGGCGCCGGGCCGCTTGCCACATCATAATCCAGTGCTTCCGGGATCCATTCGGGAGTGAGGTCGGTCTTGCCACCCAGTAGAACTTCCATTCGAAGCCGGTGGCGCCGCTGATCGTGGCGCGGAGCGGGTTCCCGAGAATGCCGCTGTCCACGATCTTCTTCATGTCGCGCACCATCATGCCGCAGCCGTAGAAGATCTCCTTGGAATAGCGGAACCAGGTGTTCACCCGCAGCACGCGTCCGTGCGTGCGCACGGCTCGATGAGTTTCTCGCCCTCCGCGATGGTGCGTGTCATGGGCTTCTCGCACCAGATATCTTTCCCTGCACGTGCCGCGGCGATGGCCATGAGCCCGTGCCAGTGCGGCGGGGTAGCGATGTGCACGACGTCGATGTCCTTGTTCTCCAGGAACTCCCGGAAATCGTGGTACCCTTTCACGCCGGTACCGCCGACGCGCACCCCGTGCTGGAGGTGGTTCTCGTCCACATCGCAGACGGCGATCAGACGGTCGCCCGTTTCACCGAGATGCCAACGGCCCATGCCGCCGATGCCGATGATGCCTTTGGTGAGCTGATCGCTGGGAGCGGTGAAGCCCTGTCCGCCCAGCACATGCCGGGGACGATCGTAGCAGTCTGCCGCGGCCGCCTGCTTGAGGAATGAACGGCGTGAAGATCCCATGATGCACCTATCCTTCGTTGCGCCGGCAGCGGCCGGCTCCGCGTTCTGAAGAACATCGTGAAGACCACCAGATCACCCGGCGATCACCGCGGGATGGCCCGGAAGTTCTGCCACTGCGCCATGCCGCCGCGATGAGCATCCCGATGCCGTACGTCATGAGCACCAGGAACCCCTGTGCCTGCCCGCGGATGGCGGGCGTCGAGACCTTGTCCACGTAGATCTGGCCGGTCACGAAGAAGAAGTCGTAGCAGATGCCGTGCAGGAGGATGCCGCCCATGATCATCCAGACAACGCTGGCCGGCGCGGCGAGAGCGAACAGAACGTAGCGGAGGACCCAGGCAAGCATGCCGATCACGAGCACCCACTTGATGCCCATCCACCGGAAGAAGAGCGGCAGGGCCAGGATGAACAACGCTTCGGACATCTGTCCGAACGACATCCGGAACGCAGGGTTCTCACACCGCTGGTGGACACGTACACCGGTGCGTACGCATAGTACGCCGAGAGCGGAATGCAGATGAGGAACGAGCCGACGATGAACACGGAGGAACGACGGACTCCAGAGCTTGCCAAGGGCATCGATACTGGCGATCTCTAGGGAAGGAGACTGCCTTCTGGGTGAGGGCGGGGTGGGGGGAGGAAGAACGCATACACGCCCATCACGAGTCCGGCGATGCCCGCAACCCGCAACGGCACGTCGGTCTTGTCGGCGCCGAGCACCATGCCTAAGCACCCCCGCCACGATCCAGCCGATGGTCCTGAACACGCGGACAACCGGGAACTGCTTCTCCTGATCGGAGATATGATGGAACGCGAGCGTTTGCGAGTCCGACGGTGGGCACGTAAGCGCAGCATGTGCACGAGCAGAAGGATGATGAAGATGCCCGGCCTCTCCTGCGTTCGGCGGCGACCGGTGCAGCAAGCATGGCGATGCCGCCGATGATGTGCAGGACGCCAAGCACCTTCTCCGTGGAGAAGAAGCGGTCGGCGACCATACCGAGGAAGAACGGCGAGACGATCGCGCCGATGGGGTGACGGTGTACGCCCAGTAAGATCCGCATCGCTTCATGCCGACGGCGGCCATGTAGTTGCCGACGGTGACGTACCATGCACCCCAGACGAAGAACTCCAGGAACATCATGGCGCTGAGGCTCGCAAAGTTCGTTTGTTTCATTGTTGCTCCTTTGTCTTCAGATAGACAACTGCGCCGGTGCGGACGGATTCGTCACCGGCAAGCACTATGCGCAAACTGTTCACCGCATCGTTCAGGTGGTCTGTCAGATCCAGGTCCTCCCGGATCGCACGCAGCACATACCGCTGCTCTGCATCGCAGAGACCCTGGTGACCCGGCTCATCGCTCGTGTCAATGGTCAGGTTCTGGTGTGTGACCGCGTCGTGCTTCAGGAGACGGCTTGTTTCGTGTGCGAGTCGATGTCCGAGGAATCTGTATCCCGCTTGTCGGCGATGCTTATGGAACCGTGCGGCCCGATCACATCCTTCACGAAATACGCGGTCTCGCTCATCATAGGACCCCACCCTGCTTCATACCATCCCACCGAGCCGTCGGCAAAGACGACCTGCAATTGACCGTAATTGTACATGTCCTTTGCGATCTCTTCGGTCAGGCGCGCGCCGATGGCCGTAACCCGCATGGGCTCGGCCTGTGTCATCTGACACATGATGTCCACATAGTGAACACCACAATCGACGATCGGCGACATGGACTTCATCAGCCGTTTGTGCACCTCCCACTCGGCCCCGCTGCTCTGCTGGTTCAGGTTCATCCGCATGACCAGCGGCTTGCCGAGCGTGCGTGCTTCTGCGATGAAGCGTTGCCAGGCGGGATGATGCCGCAGGATATAGCCAACGACCACCTTGCGCCTGGCAGTTTATGCCATGCGGGCGATCTCTTCCGCCTGCGCAACCGTCTGCGCCAGGCTTCTCCACGAAGACGTGCTTCCCGGCTTCAGGCACTTCATCACGAGCGCATGGTGGGTATCCGGATAGGTGCAGATGCACACGACATCCGGGAGCGCCTGCCCCATCGCCACGTCCATGTCCGTATACACCGCCGGGTTGCCGGTCTCCGCCGCAAGCCGCTGCGCCCGTGCTTCGTCGCGGTCAACGAGTCCTACGAGGGCGAATCCCTCTACTGCGGCATAGGCGCGGGCATGGGATGAGCCCATGTTCCCGCATCCTATGACGATGACACGCAGATCACTCATGCTTGCTCCTTGATTCAACGTCCGTTTGCGTTCGCGGGCTCGACAAGCCAGATGTTCCGGTATTGCACCGGATCGCCGTGGTCCTTGTGCCGGCACAATCCACCCGGTTCTGGGACAAGGGCGTTCATCGAGCGCGCCGCCGGTAGGGCCGGGGATGGCGAGGTTCTGGTGGATGATGACGCCGTTGTGTCGGACGGTGACCATGGCCGATGCGGTCTTGTTCCCGGCCGCGTCAAAGCGCGGCGCGCGGAAGCTGATATCGTAGGTCTGCCACTGTCCCGGAGGCGCACACATGTTCACGCGCGGCTGTGCCACCTTGTAGATGCCGCCGCATTCGTTGTCCCTCGCCCGCGAGGGCCGTAGCTGTCCAGCACTGGATCTCGTACCGTCCCTGCATGTACACGCCGCTGTTCCCGCGCTCCTGTCCGCGCTTGGTCGGCATGAACGGCGTGCGGAACTCGAGGTGCAGGTCGCAATCGCCGAACGCTTTCTTCGTCACGATCGTCCCGCCGTTCGGCGCGACTTCCATAGCGCCGTCCGCGAGCTTCCAGGCCGCGGGGCGTTCCTCTTTACCGGCAACCTTCCACTGCGAGAGGTCCTTGCCGTCGAACAGCACAACCGCACCCGCAGGCGGCTGCGCGCCCAGGGTCGGCGATGTGCGCTGCACCCTGCGCAGGGTGAAGCTGGCGATGTTGCCGCGGGGCGACGAGCCGTTGATCACGCCATCCCTGATCGAGGCGCGGAAGCCGGGATCCGAAGACGTGGACAGCGCATCACCGTCTTTCCGTAACGGAAGGACGAACCGTTCCGGATCGCGCTGCTCGAAAGACTCTCAGTGACAAGGTGGCTTGATGGGTGTTTTCGCCGTAGGAAACGAGCTGCACGGCGAGCGGAAGGACGGTGCCGGCGGCGGGACACGATATCCCCTCCAATCGCCCATGAGGGGCATCGCCCGCCACGGCTCGCCGACGGCATCTCGTGTCGTGGCGCAGGCAGCGAGGCCGAGCGCCAGGGACACCGGAAGTACGGTATTCAGGATCTTGTTGAGGTTCATGCTCTTCCTTTCAGCGTGTGCTACACTTTGATCATCCGTGTTCTGTTACTTCTTGCCGGTCAACTGTGCGATGCGGGCCAGCAGGTTCTTGCTTCTCTCCACCACCGTCGGATTCGTGGAGGACACGAGACGTTCCAGCAGGGGTGCGATCGCCGCATGGTGGTCCTTCGCGATCGGCTCGGCGATGGTGACGAGCGTGATCTCCGCATCGGCTTTCAACGCGGGCTCTTTCAGGCACTCCGCCGTCATGTCAAATGCCGCGAGCGAAGGCGCAGCACCCATCAGGGCCAGCAACTGCTTCTTCTCTTCGGCATCCTTCGTCAGTCCGAACGCCTCACGGTACCGCCCGAGCTTCGCATCACGGGTGAGCGAAGTATCCAGCCCTGTCGTACGCACGACACCACGCACCGCAAGGTGCGCACGGTGCGGTCGGTGGATGTCGTTGCGAGCGCGTGCAGATCGGTGTATGCTGCCGGCGTCGGCCACTCGGAGAGTGGCGGACGGTCGCCATCATGACCTCTTTGTCACGGTCCTTCAGCGCGGGCACGATCGTCGCGAGACCTGGGGGTACCGATACGCCCGAGGATCCGGATGAGCGACGACCTGTTCACGGTCGTTCGCTGTCCCGGAGCACCGATGACGAGCGGATCGCGCTGCGCGGGATCGTTGACCCTGAGCGCTGTTGCCACGATACTGTTCTCGAGCTCCTTCCGTACGGCGTCCGTCTTCTCGGACTGCAGGGCGCCCAGCATTTCGGGGATGTCGCCGTCCTGGGCGATCAGGCGGAGCGCAAGGGCTGCTTCCTGGCGGACCCTCGGGGTGCGGTCCTGCAATGCAACAACGAGCGGCCCGGCCGATGCCGGCACGCGCCGTTCCCGCATCGCCTTCACCGCTTCGGCCTTCAGATCGTTCTGCGTGCCGCGCAACAGCACGACAAGCGAATCATCGGTGCCCGGAGCGCCGAGCATCGCAAGGCTTTCGCGGGCTTCGCGCTGTTCCTCCGCCTTGGAGGCGACGGCAACAGCGGCCATGGGGCGGACGGCCGCTGCGGTACCGATCACGCGCAATGTCCTCAATGCCGCAACACGCACAGCGGTGGATCTGTCTTTGAGCGCACCCGTGACGATATCACGCATGGCCGGCTCGGGATGCTTCGCGAGTGCCGAGATCAGTCTCACCTTCTCGCCATCGGAGAGCTGCGGAAGCATTCCTGCGATGCGGCGGACGGTCTCGCCGGACGGCATCTGCTGCACTGCTTCAAGCACCGACGTACGCGCAACCTCGTCCTTCCCCGCGAGGATACCCATCACCGCATCGGTCATCCCAAGAACTCCCCGTGCACCACGCCCCGCACGGCACGCGGCACGGAGCGGTGCCGGCATTCCGCGCCGAGGAGGGTGCGATACGCCGCCTGCGCGGCGACCCTTTCACCTGCTGCGGCGGGAGATCTGCCGCGGGTTGCATCCCCTTCGATACACTCTCCCGCACCCACACCGGCCGTGGCTGTGCGGGAAGCTGTGAGGGCATCCAGCGACTGCACGGTGCCGATCCTTCCCAGCGACGATGCCGCGGCGGATGCCAGCGTGGCGTCGAGAGGCGAGAAGCGCTTCAACGTCAGGGTCGTGGGCCGATGCGTCGGTTGCCGATGGTGTTCACGAAGGCGCGATGAGCTGGTCGCCGGTTGCCGCATCCATCGGCATCGAGCGGGACCCGTTCCGACACCTTCCCGGGGAATGCCTTCGAGCCATACCGCGCCACATCGAATGTCTCAGGCTTCTTGAGCATCGCCGCAAGCAGCGGAACTGAGGCATCGGTGCCGAATTCCGCCAGCCGCGTACAGAGGGAACCGCTTCCCTTCCGCCGTGGCCCCGGCCGCAGAGCGCCGTCAGCATTGCCCTGTTTCGACCTGCGTCCGCGCACCGCCGGTGCATTCCCTGCACGGCGCAGACCCTGTCGGGCACGATCATGGATAGCGGCTCGTGCCCGCCTCATACGGGCGATCCCGCGAGGGCGATGCAGCGAATCGGTGTCGCAGCATGATCATCGGGATCGAACGGCCGCGGGGTCGCATCGGCCGGCAGATCGCCGAGGCGCTGGTGCCTCGAGGTAGTGGCCTGCAGCACCGCCGGGTTCCATGAACCTCGTCGTTGTGTCCGGAGCGAGACAGAAAAACACGCCTTCGCGGAAGTTGCGGATCCAGCTGATCGGCAGGTCGCGGTCCGACGGCCGCATGCCGGCGCCGTGCGGTGTGCGGATCGTTGAGTCGATGCGCATCAGCACACAGCAGTTGTCGCGCAGCTTCACCGGTGCGATGCGGTAGAGTTCGTCATGGATCGCTGAAGTTCTTCCGCCGAACGGTTTCGCGCGAGCGGGTGGCCGGGTCTTCGAGGATTCAGCGGGCTGTGCCGTCGCCGGTCAGGTGGATGGCCATCGAACCAGCCGCCGAACATCTCCTTCCTCCCGGCCGGGGCCAGAAGTTGTCCACGGCGGCGTGGATACCCATGATACCGCCGCCATTCCGCGCCGAAGTCCACGATGCTCTTTCGACTGCCGGGTCGGACAACACAGCCATGTGGTATTATTGAAGAGGATGCCGTGGAACTGCTTCCCAGTGGCGCGGGCGGAGAAGATAGTGGTGTCTACGCTGAACGTCTCCTCCAGAAGGCCCCGGTCTTCTTCGCCAGGATCTTCCAGCGTGGCGGTGGCAGTTCGATGGGCTGTGCTGATACCCTGCGAGAGGTGGGACCAGCGGCTTGCGGGGCTTTGCGGGTTGGACGGTCGCGCGGACAGGCGCGGCCGCTTCCATGCGCTGCAGATCCGGCGGCAGGGGATCTCAGCGCCTGCAGGATGTCCGCGGCGGTGAACAGCAGCACCGCGGTGATGCACAGATGTTTGATGATGGTGGAGGTCAGATGTTTCTTTCGCTTGTCAGATCAAGTGATCACAGATGCCAGAAGTACGCATGGTGCGCCGAGAGCCGGTCTGCTTGGGGTCGTTCACGGCCGTTCGGTGGCGGGGTTCCACTGCACCTTCCTCCCGAGCTTCATGGCGATGATACTAGGATGGCCGATCTGTCGACCGGTGCCACTTCCGCCGGGGTGATGGTCTTCGGCGTTGCGCACGCAATCAGGGAACTTCTACGCCGCGCCAACACAAAACTTGACACCGCCGCTTTTTTCAAACTTCGATGGTCGTCGCCCTTGTACAGGGTGGATCTCGTTTGGCCCGGTCCACCGGTGTAGTGACGCCGGGAATCGAGGATTTCGAGGACGCCGCCGCGCTCGACTCCAGATCCATCCTCAGCCCCTCCGAACCGTGGCACGCCTGCGGGCGCCCCTTCGGCTGCTTCGTGCGGTCCGCGACGATCATCGTGAAGCCTTCGGCATACTTGCAGGTGAACGAATACTTCGTGGACGTATCGAACAGCCCATCCGCGGCGTCCGTGTATTCCGCGACCCCTTCGATCTCCACGGGCGAGCTCAACTCCGTGCCCATGCCCCACTGCGCGATGTCACAATGATGGCCGGCCCAGTCGGTGAGCTGTCCCCCGCCGTAATCGCTGATCCACCGGAAGTTCCAGAGCAACTGGTTGGGGATGTACGGCGTCTTCGGCGCCGGACTGAGCCGCCATCTCATAGTCGAAGCCCGGCGGAGGCGTGGTGACATGATAGCCGCCGTTGTCGCTGATGCTGAAGCCATCCGGAAGCCCGACGCGGACGGTATGCACCTTGCCGATGCGCCCGTTGCGTACGAGCTCGCAGGCATACCGGAAAGTTCCTTTCCTCCGAGCG
>JADJHP010000012.1 GCA_016707525.1 Ignavibacteriota bacterium | reverse complement strand
CAAGATGAGTAGGTCTGCTGGTTGAGCAGCACCTGATTTGCCGTATTGGCATAAAGCACATCGATCCGCCAGGTCGTCCCGCCTCGTCGCTGTGGACTAATCGTAGGATAATAATCTGAAATACCCGTTGAGAAAGGAAACTCCGTATAGTAGGCACTCCAGGCTGTTGCGCCTGAAGTGCCCGACTTGTAGATGATGCGGTATTCGCTCCGCCCCGAGCGTTGGGCTGCCCAGGCGATGTGCGGTACATCGACCCCGTCGACAGCCACGGATGAATTTCTATCATAGAATGTTCCAACACCACTGGCTACGTTCAATTCCGCGAGCCAATTAGTGCCGTCGTACTTCTTCGAAAACAGTCCATAGTATCGTGTATCGTAGCTCAGCAACAGGAAGTTGCTACCGGGCGCGAGGCTCGGATGCCAGACATATGAGGGACTCGTCACATTGGGGATCGTAGCCAGACTTGTCCAGCTCGTTCCAAGATTTGTTGATTTCAGATAGCGAGGACCATTATTAGTGCACACTACCGCCACAAGCTGGGACGTCCCTAGTTCCCGTGGAGTGGATAAATGTTCCATTGATTCTGCTGGATTATCACGACGCTTTCCGCGCTGGCAGGGCGGAAGGGAGTTCCCCATGTGAACCCTCCGTCTGTGCTCTTGTTATACCAAAGGGCAAAGGCGTTCGCATTGAGCTGCCGTTGCCAGACAACGTGGACCGAGCCGTCGTGTGCCACGACGATACTTGCGTCATTATTGCTTCCGTTCCCAGCACTGATTCTGGTCGTGGTGTCCCACGATGCCGCATTGAGGTCTTTTCTTCGGTAGATGATCTCGCCTGCACTTTCGAAGACTTCATGGAATTTGGTGCCATGGAGGGCCACATGTCGCTCACCGGAGTACGCTGTCCCCGCACTTCCAGCCGATCTGTTCTGAAAAGCAAAGCCCTTGGCGACTGGTTGGTAGAACACCGAATCAGTTTTATCAGAGTAGTTGATGTTCATGAACCATCTGGCGTCGGAGAGAGAATTGGTGAGTTTCAAATCGTCCGATGCCATTGGACTATTCACGGCAATTTCGAACAGTGTGTATTCCTGGCCTGACTGCCAATTTAGGCTACTTCGTTGAACGGTGCGAAACTTCTGGTAGGTGTAACCACCCTGGGTGAGCGTGTCACCGTACTTGGCGAAACCAAAGGCAGACGATGTCAACGCTCCGAGATTAAAGCCTCCTCCAGCCCTCCACCGAACAGTCAATAGTGAGCTCCGGATCGAATCGCTGGAGCTGAAGCTGACAGATGGGCGTACCTTCGCTGACAAGCTACCCCACCCCACTTGAGAAAGACCCACGGAAACCACTCTTTCGGCACTCACTGCGTTGAGCGTAATGCCAACCGTTGAGTCGTTGGTAAACGTGAACTGATATTCAAGCGGCCGGACATCATTTCCAACGCTGTTTGCGTAGAGGATAGTAAGCTGACCACCCCTGTAGACATGGAGGGTAACTCGTGAAGTAGTGTCCCTAGCGGCAAAAACAAGGAGAGCATACCTACCGCTCCGAAGCGTGTCAGGATCTTCCGTCGTAACGTAGCAACTCCGCCACTCGATCGAGCCTGCACCATCAGTGTTGCCGATGTCCTCCAAACCATACACCGAATTACTTCATTTCTTCCGCTTGTACAATATGACTCTATAGAGAATCCCCTCATAGTCACTTAAGCGTGGCTTCATAGAGGGACCCGGATCGACTATCAGATACTGCCCTTCTGTGGTCTTCTCAGAAATAACCACGAAATGTGTATGGTACTTCTGTTCGCGGCTTGACCAGTTGCGAACCTCACCAATGACTGAGTATTGATCATTGAGATAGGGATCTACGGAATTGAGTGCGATAGGTGCTCCCCCATCTTTTCTCGCCTTTCCAACTTGCGTGTTGTACCGAACACTGCCGTTACCTGGATACCCATTTAGGGCTTCCCATTTGACGCCACCATTTTGAGTATAACCATCTGCAGCCATTGAGATCATGTGGCGATTCAGCGTGAGCGGATTGGCTTCAACTCCCCAGGCCTTCAGAATCATCGCCATGCACGAAAGAGCTCAACCCCACTTCCCAATAGAATCCGGCGTGCTATCATAGATCGAGTCCTTCCAAGCCGGGTCACCCTGCAGGAATCTCGAGTAAATCAACTTCCTCTTAAGGACTATAGTGTCTCCTCCGCCAGTCGCGCTCTGCCCCGGAGCCGACGCCTCAACCAGAAAACTCGCGAAAGCTGGCGACGGTCGGGATGTACTGACAACTCTGACTTTGCCTGCTCTAGCATCATGATACTGAATTCCAGTAAGAACGGTCGATGTATCGCCTAGCGGCCCCCTTAGCACTGCCTTGTTCCCATCCCCATTGGTGAGCCCGTTAATAGCGATAGAGATACTGACTGTATCAGGGATCTTGACTTCTCTGCCACCCGTTGATTTGGCGACAATTGCGATCGGCGTCATGAACTCTGTGGTATCACCGAAGACTAGTGTGTCTCGTAGCGCCTGGACATCCAACTTTGCGAACCCGGAATCAGCATATGCGAACTGGATCCGTAAAACTACGGAATCTGCTGGATAGCAACCCGACCGTCTGAACAGATGAACATTCCAAATTGTCGCCCCTTGAGATACTTCACACCTATCGACGAAATTCCCGGACCAATAGGCAAAACGAACGGTGTCGCCGCCTTGGACGGGAAAGAATATCGTGCGATCAAATCCCTCCACAGTTGCAAAGCTATTTACCAGGACAGGTCTCCCCGCGCATTCGTTGAAGTATTCCCCAAAACCAAATGACCATCGTCCAAAATATCTGGAACTGCAGTATGACCAAATCGAATCTGACCGTTGCACCAAAGGAGACGTGGTAACTAGGCATGCATTCGGAGGAATCATCGCCTCTGCGTGATCTGCGTAGAGACCTGTGATCTGCAATGTCCCGCTAGAGGGCGCGACAATGTACGCCTCGCTCGCCGGGTCACCTGTTGATGCAATGCTCGACTGAACACCCGAGGGTCAAATCGGAATTCGCTCACGGATAACAACTTGCGAGAGAGCAGATCCTGAGGCTACGACGAGGATGAAGATAAGCGGAATTCGGAAGACCAAGCGGGAGGCGCACGCAAAGACGTTCATTCTCATTCCCCCATGAATGCTGATACCCGAAGGACTATTCTCTTCGGCCCCCCCCTCTGCATCCATCGTTCGCGGCCCCGACAAGCACCCCCTCCCCGTGCCGAAACGAAAGAAGCCTTCACATCTGAGCGATGAAAAGGCTTCTTGTCAAAGGGCGAAACAACAAATTGAAGATAGAATCCCATTCGCTGAAAATCAAGTTATTATTTCGGAGCTATCTCACAGGAGAAATCTCAGAGAAGCATTCTCACAAGTTACTCTGGTCGACTCGAGACATTCGATTCTGCCCCCAGAACAGCACATTCGAAGATCATCAGTGTTCTGCCAGACCCCCGTCCGCCCCGCCACAAAAGCCCGCCTTCGGCGGGCTTTTGAATTATCAGTTATCCATTCTCCATGGATCATGGATAATCAGAGCCCGTCCCGCTTCGCTGGACGGGCTCTACTGTTGTGCAGAACTCCCCCCCCTCAGCAGCTGTCCGTCAAGTTGCCCCTGTAGAGTAGGTCACCAGGGCGGTAGCGAGTTGCCCCCCGTTTCTGGTGACCCCTCGTCAAACCGTACGTGAACTTTTCCCCATACGGTTCCGTGAACAGTCCTCCGATGAACTTTCCTCCTTCGTTCAGCGGCACAGTCAACGCGGAGATCTCTGAGCTTCAAGTGGGTGTTGGGAGTCCCATACGGAACGATCACCCAGCTCTGTCCTTCGTTGTTGACGGCATCCACGTCACGACGATGATCCTTATCTCCCTATCTATCAGATCATCACTGCTGACTTCGCCCATTCGCTAGAGGCTCGTCCCTCTCAGTACTCTTTACGAAGCTACACGTGGGTTCACTTGCGTTGCAGCCCACTCGTTTGCATAG
The DNA here is from genome assembly GCA_016707525.1 of Ignavibacteriota bacterium. NCBI lineage: Bacteria > Pseudomonadati > Ignavibacteriota > Ignavibacteriota bacterium. The sequence goes on along the minus strand of JADJHP010000012.1, from coordinate 150,989 downwards.
CGCCCACAATGGCTACATTATCGGGTGGCTTGTCGTTTCGCATTTCTGCTGACGACCGCCCCCCGCTAGGCGGCTGATAGGGTTCTACCGCAGTCCTGACTTTCACAGAACAAGAATGACAGCACCTTACCTTGGCCTTGTAGAGTAGGACAGAAGTGTGGTGGTGTGTAGACAATGTGAGCCCTGACCGGATCTCTCCTTTCGGACGAGTGTACCTTGGCGCTCATCGGAGCAACAGGAGATGCTTGGTCTCGACGAACACACCTGCTTCAAGACGGTAGAAGTAGACGCCGCTGGCAAATCCTGAGGCATCAAATTGTACTTCGTGATAGCCCGCCGAGCGTTCCTCATCAAGTATCGATCTCAACTTCTCCCCAAGTATGCTATAGACATCAAGACGCACGAAGGCAGCCTTCGGCAGACCAAACCGAATGCTGGTTGTTGGATTGAATGGGTTGGGATGGTTCTGGAACAGTACGAACTCATGCGGGATAAGATCACCGCGATCCAGTCCCGTGATCGTGACTGAGAATGATCGCGGGTCGCTAAATAGCCCCCACCCTGCATCGTTGTAAGCTTTCACCCTCCACCAATATTCATGGCCCGTCAGAAGGTTTCGTATCACACGAGTAGTGTCCGTCACAGTGGAATCAACCGACCGGGATGTGAAAAGAGAATCGGAGGCGTACTCGATCCAGTATCGTTGAATCTCAGGCATCCCGGCCCTCCAGACAACCCGAACCGAGTCTTTCCCGATGGAGGCTCTGTGGTGTGGTGTGCTCAAAGCTATCATCTCGGGCAAAGCGACGATGGTCTTGATCGTTGTGAACCACCGAATGGCTGACCATGGCCCAATTCCTGTCTGATTGGCTGCCCGAACTCTCCAATAGTACGTCCGCGAGTTTTCCAGTGTCCCAACGACCAGAGCACTATCAACAAGCGAGGTATCACTCACAAAAGTTCCGGAGAAAGTCGAATCTTGTGAGCATTGGAACCTGAACGAAGAAGTCAGGGCTGGCGTTGTCCATTGAAGGCTCAAGGACACAGGCTGGTCCGTCGCTCCGTTCATTGGCGCAACGAGAGCAGGTGCCGCGGGCACGACAGTGAACAGCTGCAGAATCTCTGTCATCGGCCGCCTCCAAATGCTCCTTCCGTTGATTCCCATGGCGTAGCAATACTGAGGAGTTGCCGTGATCATTCCAACCGTCGTCCCAAAGAGATTATCAGTGACTTCGACCCATTCAAAACCCTCTCGCCTTGTTGCGAAGATCTTTCCATCGGCAACGGCAAGAATGTGGTTGTCGACAGGAACCAATGAGGTCACCGTGCTCCCTTCAAGACCTGCCGGAAGCCAGGTACTTCCCGCATCCGAGGTCATCCACACTCCGCCGGAGCCCGGTGTTGCCGGATCATGGGACGTGCAACCGAAGAGTCTCTCTCCATCATTGACAAGGGAAAGTATTACGTTCGATCCAACATTTGGCGTAATGTCGGCCCAGGTCGTGCCGCGATCAGATGTTCTGAGTGTCGAATCGCCTGTCCGGATCACAAGGAAGGAGTCGATGACGTCGATAGAATTGGCGCCACGACCGCGGATCCTTCTCCACGAATGCCCGGTGTCACTGGAGAAGAACACCCCAGGGGCCGGCCCTCCATTCGTGCCAACATACGAGTCAAGTCCCAAACCATCCTTTCTTGATACGACCGACATCGAGCTGAACAACGTCGGCAACATGATGTCGAGCGGTCTATGCTCCCATGTCGTTCCCATATCACTTGATACATGCAAACCACCTTCAGGACCCATGTCAATGGTCCCATAGGAGAGGAGCATGAGCAGGCCATCGTGATGCGCAATTGACACCACCTTTGCAGTAAACAGCGCCGCCGTAGTATCCCAGTTTTCACCGCCGTCCGCAGTCGACAATGCTGTACTGAAGTAGTTCCAGGCATTCTGGTATAAAGAGGCTCCTGCGAGAAGTACGTCCTTTCCAACAGGCCCGGGCGCAGGCAATGCATGAATCACGGATGGTTGGCGGATCCAGTCTTCTCCGATGAAAGCCCACGATACTCCACGATCATATGACCGATAGACACCTTCATACGTGCCGGCGTAGAGACCTTCGCCATTCAATTCGATGTCATTGATCCGCAGGTTCCCCAATCCAGAGTTCATTGGTGCCCACGTACCTCCGGATGCAGGACAGCGCCACACCCCAGCGTCGACGGTTCCACAATAGACCCATTCCTCTATGCCATCTTCCACTGTCCCAACACACAGGAGTTCAGTGTAAGGTAAGCCTGTCCCCAGCTCTTGCCAGCTGGCACCCCAATCTGACGAACGGAACACTTTTCCGCCACTCCCGGCCACATAGATTCCACTGTGTGCAGCCGTCATTGCTGTAGTTTGAAACGACGAAATGGTCTGGCCCCGTGAAAACCAACTCTGCCCATTGTCGGTGGATGCAAAGACTCCATTCCCATACGTCCCCGCAAAAACCATTTGCCCGCTCGAATCCGGGAGCGGCAAGCCGCTCACAAGTGATGTAACGTTCAGATTCGCAAGCCCCCCATTCGACGCCGCCCAGGTTTTTCCAGAGTCGTCACTTACCCGAATGCCCCCTCCAAATCCTCCAGCAATAAATCTGACACCAGCATTCCCTCTTGATTCTGCAAAGGAGTGAATATCATCAGTTCCAACGATCGCACGTATCCAATCATTTAGCTGGCCGGGTGTTTGGATCAGGATCTGGCCATTGCTCGCCCCAATGAGCGACACCTCCGGGAAGAATGCTAATGAGTAGAATGTGCTCCGGTAGAAATCATATTGGTGGGAGCCTCTTGGATCTGTCCAACTTTCGCCGGCATTTATCGTAGACAGCAATCTCCCTCTGAATCCCACACCACAGAGAGTGTTGCCAGCGGACGCCAAGGAAAGGACCTCACCTGTCGGTCGCCGGACCCTGGTCCATTCACTCCTGCTGATTCCCACGATCAACAAGAGGCAAGCGCATAGGCGCGTCAAGAAGATCAACCTGTTCATTAGTTCTCTCCTGATTTGTGAAGGCTGCCCACATGATCGAAGCCTGATACGCCATGAAACAGATCAACCCCTTCCGTCCATGGGAATAAAAGAGGCCTCATCACAATCCACCAGTACTGGTAATTGCGTACAGGTACTGATCATGACACTGAAAATCGACTGATCCATCCGGCCCGATCACGGGGGAAGAGTAGATGTAATGGTTCGTTTCGAAGGTCCACTCGACAATTCCAAATTGAGGACCCCGATATTGACTTCTCCCTCTGTGCTGGGGATCATGAAGAAATGTCGGCCATGGGGAATCCGCTAGACCCGGCCAGGGGATTTGAACTTGAGTCTTGGTCGATGGAAGTGAGCTCAATCCTTCGACCGGCGCTGTGCAACGAACGCACGAGAGAAGGAGACAGAAGAGAAGGAATACGACTGTGATGGGTTTCATGGAGTACCCCACGAAAAACGGGCGCAATCATAGAGCATCGCCTGCACTATTCACGGGTCGGAGTATCCTGAGAAAGCGGCTGAAGTGTGAGAGGGAATGCTACAATACTAAGGGGGGGGCAATCGATCTCAAAAAGCGCTTGCAGCCGATCTCCGATCGCGGATATCGGCAAGCAGTGTGAGAGAGAACAGGTGAGGGAATACTAGTTCAAAGATGGAAGAATGTCAAGGAGCCTGACGGGTCAATAGAAACTCCTCATTTCTGGCTTGGCTGAGCGATTTCCAGGATCATCAGGGTTCTGCCAGACCCCCGTCGCATTGAGTTCTATCCGGAGCGGATACGAAAGGTCGCTGCGTTTGCAGCAAACCTCACTCCGGACACGACAGCGCTCTATCCATTCTTCTACGACGAGGTGGTACGGAATAGAAAGCAGGCGGAGGAGATGCTTGCACGGAAGGACGCCAGTAAAGACTGGAGGGTGGTCCAACAGCGCAACCGACTCATGGAATTCCAGCCGCATATTTCACCTGGAGAACTGCACAGGATCACGTGTCCTGTCCTCGTCCTCTCCACGGACAGGGATATTATCCCACTTGAGCACACGATGCTCATCTACCAGAATGTCGCTAGAGCGAACCTGTGCATCTTCCCCGGCGAAACCCACTACGTGACAAGGGAAAACCCTGGTCTGTTCAATGCAGCGGTGGCGAAGTACTTCAAAGCGCCCTTCAAGGGAGAAGAGCTGAGACATCAATGAAGACAAGAGGACATCGACTGCTGCACGATGACCGTCACAATGAGATCCGCCCCCGGGCCTTCTGAGCAACATCTGGTCCCGGAGGCGGGCACGGCAACCGCCTGACCTTGGAGCCGATCATTTCCTGCAGCATCTGCGCCGGAGTGTTGCACCAAAGTTGTGCCCACCATGAGCCACGCGGTGGCGTATTCGCCGGAGCGCCAGATCGATCGAATATGATTCAAGGCTTCAGGAACTCAAGGATTCTCTGATTGACGACATCCGTGTGGGTGAACATCAATTCGTGTCCGGTACCTGGAATGAAGCAGATCTCGATCCTCGGAGCGATCTTCGCGAGACGACTGACGGCGCTGTCTGCATCATAGCAGGTTTCATGCTCACCGATCATGTACAGCACGGGAACCCTGATCCCCTGGAGTTCAGCGTCGCTGAGGACCGTCGGATTGACAGGCGTCTTGAATTTGAAACTCCTGTAGGCGATCGTAATATACTCTACTCTTTCGTCCACGAGTGCCTTCCCCTCCTCACCCCTCTCGGCCAGATCCTTCCAAACCCAATACATCATCCTTTCCTTGAAGTACCGTACCGGGAGAAGGGTGGACACCATGCCCCACATATATGCACTCGGGAGTGGCAAGACGGTGAACGCAGGAGCCATGAGCACAGCGCCCTTCAGTCGCCCAGGATGGTCGAGCACGTACTGAGAAGCGACCCAACCCCCGTAGGAATATCCAATGATCCGAATGTCGTTGCCAAGACGAAGAGTGTCGAACAACTCGTCGAGCCAACCGGTAAAGTCGCGGCCACTCTCGATCCTGCGAGTGGGAACGCTCCTCCCGAAATCCCAAATATTGTCGAGCGCATAGGTCCTGAATTCCCTGGACAGGGCCGCGATGTTTGCGCTCCAGATGTACGAGTTTGAGCCGCCTCCCGGCAACAACACTAACGGTGGAGCGTCGACGGGGCCGCTGATCCTCATGAACGTCCTGCCAAACGAAGTCTGCACCAACCGTTCCTCGGAAATGGCGGGCCACCTTCTGGCCATCTTGTCTTCGAATGCCAGATATCGCTCTCTTGCTTCCGTCGATCTGAATGGATGACCATCGGACATCTCCATCTGCCCGGGACCAGAGAAAAGAGAAAAATAGATCCACCCAGCAAAGACCACTACCAAAAGGGTGATCCCACCCAATCCTCTGAGTAGAAATTTAGCGACGTTGCGGGTATTCCTGGACGGTTTTGCTGACGTGCTGACCGCCTGATGCTCCTCGATAGGTGCAGACATGGAATTGTCCTCTGGTTGGTGACGGTACCTGATGAGATCAAGTCATTCGTTCAGGAAAGCAAACGACGATTCAGATCTTCATCAGCCGAGGACTTGTGCGATATGTTCTGGATCCGCAGGCGGGAAACAATTTGTCGCGCAGGCGAAAGCACCAGCTCCTGCTGATTCAGCAGGACAGTGACACGGATATTCTCCGCGAGGCGGAGAGAACGCCAAAGGGCACTCCATTCACATCTGTCGTTTGCTGTATCCGGAGCATCCATTTCCGGCGACAACCAGAAGATGGTCCAGTCCCTTTGGGTTCCATGCTCTGCAAACGGCAATTCAGTGAAGGTCTCATAAGGCTCATGCAGGTATTCTTGAACGGACCAGGCATCCAGATCGACCTTGAACAGATAGACCAGGATCTGCAATGCACAAATCAGCGTAAAAAAGAGAGCCGGCCTATCCTTATCCATGAGCCAATGACCGATCGGATTGAGTGCTTCGTCGCGGTTCCATCCGCGCAGGAAGTCGCTGTGCCACGGGACAAATGCATCCCGATCCCTTCCGGACAGAAGAGGCTCCTTCCCAGGCAGGGCACGCATGACGTTACCAAAACCCAAGGAGATTGTCAATGAATCCGAAAGGCCTTCCAGGACCCCACGGAGCAGGCGTCGGTTCATGGGCGCACCGGCTACTCTGTCTCTATGGACAGATTCCCGAATGATCCGCCCGAGCGGTCAGCGGTATACAGCCCGATCATCCCCCGCTTCCTGTCGCTCAGAAGATGCACGCGCAGGCTCGGCCTCTCCGCATTGTTCACGTACACCAGGGCTTCATCCTTGCGCACGACGATCCGGACGTGAAACCAGTCGTCCGGATCAGGCGCAGGATCCACCGCATGCTCATACATGCCGTTGTGTTCTTCCCGCAATCGTTGCCAGGTGTACTGTGGAAGACTTATGTACTGAACACACCGCGTCCTCCGCACGGAATCCGTACTCAGGAAATGGAACGGCCGGAAGTAGATGGCGTCAAACGTCGAATCATCGGCCCCCCGGAACGCGATACCGGGAAAGCTCCGCTGGAAGATGTTCTGCCCCTTCAGATCCACCTCAATGGTCCCCGTTGAAAATGACACCCCGTTGATCCACACCAACCCTTCGCCGTACTCTTCGCTCAACACCAGCCCGTTCTTCGAAGGATCCGGCACTGGCTCAACATGCCGGTTGAACACCGTAAGACCGTCCTTCCGAAGCAGGTCTCCAAGATCGAACCGGACGATGTCTTTGCCATATGCCACGGAGTGGACGGCCAGCAAACAGCCGAGGATGACGATGCCATTCATGAGGGATCTCCTTGCATGGGATGTATCTCTTCCATTGATTGAGCAACCGTGGATCGACACCTCATCGAACGTGACGCGTATCCAGAGACCCGATCCAATCCGGCAGCACAGGGTGCTGCGATGACGGTCAGCACCTGCCTCCTGCCTCGTGCATATGCCCCACACGGGGCGAGAACACGTGATAACGATCGGGACTGAGACTTTGTATTCGTTGCAGATGTGAAGAAGTTGCAGGCAGATCGGACAACTCATGGCGCGGAGATACCAACTCGCCGCTTTTCCGCTTGGGAACCGGGGGGGGGTGGGCAATTGCGGCATTGTACGGAAGATCCAGCACGTGAGGGGATCCAAAGAAAAGGCTCAGGATCGCTCCTGAGCCTTCTGTTGTATCACACATGCCTCACCGTGGTGCTATTGCAGTACGCGGAATTCGATCCGCCGGTTGTTTGCGCGTCCGCTATCCGTCTCATTGGAATCGATCGGCTCAATCTCGCCCTTCCCTGCCACACTCATCCGGCGCGCCGATATGCCTTTGACAACCATCCAGTTCTTGACGGTTTCCGCCCTGCGGAACGACAGTTGCTTATTGTACGCGTCAGATCCAACGGCGTCAGTGTGACCGACAATGAGAACCTTGACGTCCGGCTGGGCAACGAGAGCATTGTATGCCATTTCGAGAGTGTTTTCCGAATCCATCGTCAATGTTGCCTTGTTGGACTCGAAATTGACTCCCTTCAAAATGGCTGTCTTACCCTTCTCAAGTACGATCGTCTCTTTCACCACATCGTCTTTCGGATCGAGAGGATTCGTCCCTCGTGTCACTTCCTCGCCGTCTGACATGCCACCGCCATCCGTGTCCGACTTCAACGGGTTGGTCTTATGCTTTGTCACTTCAACGAAGTCCGAGAGACCGTCAGTGTCGGCATCCACCTTTGCCGGATCTGTTCTGTATGTCTGGACCTCGTCAAAATCTGACAGCTTGTCCCCGTCGGTATCAACCTTCACAGGATCACTCTTGAATTTCACGACCTCATCGCCGTCGCTCAAGCCGTCCCCATCGGTGTCACTTTTCAATGGGTCGGTGTGGTATTTGAGGACTTCGTCACCGTCGCTCAAACCGTCACCTTCGGTATCGGCCTTGGCCGGATCCGTATGGTGTTTGAGGGCTTCGTCACCATCGTTCAGGCCATCGCCGTCTGAATCAACTTTGAGAGGACCGGTCTTGAGTTTGTGGACTTCATAGCCATCATTGAGCCCATCACCGTCAGAATCGGCGTTGTCAGGATTCGTTCCGAATGCTTTTTCGTCACCATTCGTGAGCCCATCCTTATCCGCATCACCTAAGTCGCTTCTGCCTATGTAAATGTTCACGCCCGCTTTGACCGTGGCATATCCATCGGTCTTGCTGAGTTTTAGTGCATCCGTGTACGCATCCGTTATGCGATAGCCAGCGTCAACGACAAGGGAGATGTTTGAGGAAGGAAACACCTCGAGACCGATGCCAAGTGGAATATGGATCGTCGGAATGAGTTTGCTATCGGGGATATCTATTGCTCCGCTTGATCGTTTATAGTACATCGCGCCGATGCCAGCGTAGAGATAGGGATTGACGGATCGGCCGGGAGCGAAATGGACCCATCCGACGAATGAAGCTGGTATCGCATGGACTTTCAAATAGCCGTAGGGAGAGATCAGCGGGGGGTCTTGCGTGGCCGTAAGTTCTTCGTAGCCTACCAGCAGCCCGGCTGAGAATCCACGGCTAATGCCGTATCGCAGCATAAACTCCCCACCCGCTCCGAAAACGCGATGGTTGTAGTCGTTGTACCACGTATTGAGACCGCCGTGAAATCCAATTGCCCAGCGTCCTTTTGACTCTTGTGCGATACCCAGCTGGAAGGTCAAAAGCGCAAGGAAAAGAAAAGACAGTGTAATGCGAATCTGTTTCATGGTCGTCTCCTTCGAGACTGTGACGGTAGACGAGGTGGCCCACCGCGAAGTAATGTTAGGCCATCCTCTTCCGAATGGGTGCACTTCCCGCTTTGTCAAATACCGGCTCCCGGGAATGGGCGAGGCCTCTTTGGCCTGTACAGAAGTATGCTGAAGCTGCACATCGAATGGAATCGACCAAAGAGATGAAAGAGTAGCTAATCCATCCTGGAAGCGTCGGGAATCAGAGGGAAAGGGGGGTGGTCCTGGCCCGGGGAGCTTACCGTGCAGAACCCCATGTCACGTGGTATGCTTGCGCAAGAACAGAGTCCGCAGCGTAGGATTTCCGGTGATGTTGAAATCAGAGCGCTCCTCCGTCAGTGCATAGGACAACCACCCGTCCTGCCTCGGATAGTCGTAGCGGAACGCAATGCCGTCGTCGAATGCCCGGGCCACGACGATGATCTGCCGGTGTGCCCCGCCGCCTTCCTCAAGGGGGATCCGCACCTCCCGATATCGATCAGGAACGCGGCTGGCTTTGCCAACGATCAGAGTATAGGCCGTATCGACTTCTTCAAACGCCGGCGTGCCCATGACGAGACGGTTCCCGAACAGCCCGCCGTCCGAGAACCACAGGCGCAGAGATGAGTACCCGATCAGCGCCTTGCCTTTGAAAGAGACAGCGTACTGAGGGACACCCTGCATCATACGAAACGTGAACTCGCACTGGCCGCCGGGGGAGGAGAGGCGTACCTCCTCCTGGGCAGGCGCCCGCAACGAGAGGACGCAGAGCGTGGCCACGATCCATCGCGCGACTCTTTTCATGGTAACCTGTCTCAGTGCTGAAGAAAGTTCCATCGTTCCCCCGGGATGGGACTGGATGGAGATATGGCGACACGCGGGATCTTCAAGTAGTCAACTTCGCACCTTTGGCCGACTTCAACTCTTCGAGCCCGACTCCCCAATGCCGCATTCGGCAATCATCAGGGATCAGTAACACCCCTGAATCATTATTATCGTACTTTGAATACCTGCTCACCCTCCCTCTTGAATTCAAATGGGCCGGGCTTTGGATCAGCAGCATCCCGGTCTTCACCCAGGAAATCCTTGCCTATGACATACGGAGAGCCATCCGGCATTTCGTAGGAGAATTGCGGCGTGAATGCTCTCCCCAGGAGTTGCGTCGTCACCAATTGCCGTTCACCTTTCATCCAGGATCCATCGATGACCATGCGCAGAGAGATGCCGCCATCCTTCTCGATGAGTTGGATCCCGGGATCGGCGCCAGCATTGACGATCGCCTGGGCCTCATGCGTCGAAGGCGTGGCACCATTGAGGAACACATTGCCATTCATGAACACCGGCAGCGCGGCCCGGTCATACTCGAGCAGACCATACGTGACGAAGATATTATTGAAGTAGCGCTCATCACCACTGGGGTTGGGAGCCAGCCCCGCAACTTCTGTTGAATGCGCTTTGAGATAGGGTGTCTTTCGCTTCTCACCGTACAGGACATTGACCTGACCCGCGATCAGGTTATGCACATACGCTCCACCCTGCGAATTGACCAACATGCTTGGGTTCGAGAGCAGAATATTGTTGTCAATGAGAAATGGTCCGTGATTGACCTCAACGAATATGTCATGGGATGGACCGTTGTCGTGCAGGACATTGCGCGACACCCGCGTGCCCTGTGTCATCCAGTCAAGCCAGATGCCCAGACAGGATCTATAGATGTGGTTCCCGCTGATCTCCGTGTCCACCGCACCATGAAACTTGATCCCGGCCATTTCCGCACCGGTGAACAGCCGACGCACGTGAATGTCATGGATCGTGTTGTCTTTGACCTGTGAGAACACGGCTCCCATGCTGCCGACGATGCCGGCCTGTTCGCAATGGGAGATGTGGTTATTGCGTACGATATGATGACCGATATTCTCTTTGGACCAACCCTTTGCCAGTGCACGCTCGATCGTCTTGACATACCCTTCAGCGGAATTTGCCGAAGTATTGTCATGCCCATCGCCATGTTTGCCAAGAGTGATACCGGTGCACACCGAATAGCTGATCTCATTATTCTCTATGATCCAGCCCTTGCTCCAGTGCGTGCCGATCAAACCGACCTGTTCGGCCGTGGGCGGCGCCCAATTCGTTGCGGCATGCATCATGGTGAAACCGCTCACCGTGATATAGTTGATCCCGGGTCTTTCCGGGTAGAAGACGCTTTGACGGACATTGATCTCGACCCGATCGCTATTCGGGTCTCCATCCTTGAATTGCGCCCAAATGCTCGTCACGCTGTCATCAACCGTGGCAAACCATAAACGGAGATCGGGATCGTTGTCCTCCACGTGTGCCTTGAACAACAGGCACACCTGCTGAATGCCACGCACGTTCTTGATCTCTGCGGTGAACGATCTCCAGGATTGCCAGCCATGCGTCGTGGGTATCGCACATGTTCCCAGAAGTTCTCCCTCCGGATCGTGGACGCGGATCTCGATGGTACCTCCGAGGACATTGCCAGAACTTGCCCGGAACTCCACCTCGCTGGTTCCTTCACCGAAATCCACCTTCTTGTACTGCACCCAGTCATCCTGATTGATCCTTCCAATGCACTCTCCTCCCTCCACGCATGGCCCCGTGCCGACCCCATGCTGATCGCTGAAACTCGCAGCCGGGATCCGTTGGGCATGATCGTGCACCGGACGAAACCAGGTGATGTCCAGCAAATGATCGGTGAAACGAGGATCATAGGCCATGGCCGCGTTCCCGACAGGCTGCAACACATGATCCAGTGTCGCGGCCTCGGTCAGCCAGTGATCGTTCAGATATACGGCGCCTGTGTGGTGTTCGCGTCCCAGAGGATCGAACCAATCTCCCTTGATCAGATCCGCATACGGATTGAAATCCCCGAAGAAGCGATTGGGTATGGTTGCTTTCCAGGTATCATTCTGCACTCTTTCCCAGCCTGTCATGACCTCCGACCCCTTGAGAATGACTTCCTCTCCTGGAGCAGCACGAAACACGATCCGGTCCACATCCGAAGTTCCCCCTCGTGGTGGATCGATCCGCTCGCGATACACACCCTCATGAACGGTGATCACATCACCGGGTTGTGCTCTCCGGGCAGCCATGGATATTGTCTTCAAGGGACGGGAAACCGAACCGTCGTTTGAATCATCGCCCGTCACTGCAACGTGAATGTCATGCGAGCAGCCGGTCAGGGATACGAGGATCATGGTTCCTATCATCGCAGTCTTCAACATGTGTTTGCTCCAGTGTGTGAGGGCAACACCTCACATATCAGCTCATGCCTTGCGGTTCGCAGGAGCCCTTCTCTTGCGGCTTTCTCTCCAGGCTTCGCGAGGTGCCGGACCGTACGCCACGGTCAGAAGATCCATAGAGTACTCCAATGCAAAGGGGTTGTCAAGGAGATTCTCCCCGTTGCTCGGATCGCCCACGGATCTGCGATTCCGGACCCGCATCGCTCCATTCAATGATCATCAGAGTTCCGTGAGTCCGTTGTCAGAACCACTCGCTCACCTGCCGCATCGCTCCTTCGACATCCACAGAACATTCGACTGCACTTCTTCCTATGGGGAAGTACGATCACCTCTCGCTACCGTATGTATTCATGCAGCAGCCGGAGATAGACCCGGTACTCCTCCAACGAGACGCCGGGAGGTGTCTGGTGATCGACACTCGGGATGAACCCGCCTGACTTCATCAGGGGCACGAGCCGCTCGAACTCCGCCCGCATGGCATCTTCACCGTGGGGCATGACCATCTTGTCGTAATGGCCGACCATTCGCAGGTTCGGAAATTGAGAGCGCAAGGACATCCCATCGACGCCAGCCTGCCGTTCCAGCGGCAGCACGCCCTCGATCCCGTTGTCCAGCAGCCATGGGACAAGGAGCGTCACGTCGCCGTCCGTATCCACGATGGTCAGCATCTCCATCTCCTTCGCACGGGCCAGAAGCTTTTTGTAGTAGGGCGACATGAATTCGTCCATCACCCCCCTGCCGATCATGGGGCCGTTGTTGTACGACATGTCCTCGGCGATCGTCATAAATGTCGGACGGCCGATCCTCTCGATCCGATCCAGGATGGCCAGGTTGAAGTCGAGCAGATCCTGGTTCATCCGGTGCAACAGTTCCGGCTGATCGTAGAAGGCCAGCATCAGTTTGGTGAAGCCCATCAATGTACGCGGAAACCAGAAGAAGCCCTCGAGTGTGATCCAGATGACGGCGTCGCCGGTGGCCTGCCGGGCCAGCCATGGCTTCATCCCCAGGATCGCATCGCCATGGTCGGGAAACAGGTACGGACGATGCGCAAGATAGTCGTCCATGGTCGAAACGAGCCCCTCGACATGGTGCTGTTCCGCCTCGATCGTCGCATCCGTGGTGCTGAACCAGTACTGCTTGTAGGGGTCGAGGCCGAAATAGTCATGGATCTCGAACACGCCTGTGTGCGTGGCAGGCAGTCCTTCGCCATGCCAGCGCTCGATCGTCCTGTCCCACCACATCGCCCATTCCCAGCGCGGCAACCGGTCGACAGGCTGAAAGTTCATTACGGCGCGAAACCGTTCAACGTGATTCATCTTCTCAGGCATACGTGCATTTCCTATCATCCATCGTTGATTGTGTCGGTTGCGGGAAGGGCAGAAGAGATCGCAGGACACCAGGTACTGTGTCAGGTCGCCGGAAGCCACACCACACCGCCGGCCGGCCGCAGCATCATCACTTCACCAGAGCCAGTCGGTGGGTCGCTGTGGCTCCGGCGGACTCCAGCCGGCAGATGTACATCCCGCTCCCAAGGCTGGTGCCGTCGAAGCGCACCGTGTGCACACCTGCACGGTGATATCCGTCGACCGGTGTTGCCACAACACGTCCAAGAAGGTCGAAGACCTGCATCTTCGCCGGCCCATCACTGCGCAGCGTGTACTGCACACTTGTCACCGGATTGAAAGGATTCGGGTAATTCGAGAGACGCATTGCCGAAGGGAGGTCCAGAGACCCCGCCCTAACGACACCGGTCACAAAAGATCCTTTCAACGCCATGATGCGCGCATACGACGCATCGATCCGCGACGCAGCGATGGTCCCCTCCTGCACATGCCGCTCGAGCACATCCACGATCCTGCGGGCGAGGGAATTCCCCGCGCTATCGCGATTCGTCGTGTACAGGAGAAGGTCCACCCCGGCATTCACAGCAAGGACCATCGCTTCATCGAGTCCGTAGTGCGACGTGATGGCTTTCATCCCCATCGCATCACTCATCACCACCCCATCGAACCCGAGCTGGTTCCGGAGGATCCCCGTGATCGTCGCGTAGGAGAGCGTCGCAGGATAGACGGAGTCGATCGAGCGGTTGAACAGATGACCCGTCATGATCGCATCAGGTTTCCCTTCCGCCAGCAGCGCCCTGTAGGGATCGAGTTCTGCATCGGTCCACGTCGTCGTGATGTCCGTGAAGCCAAGATGCGAGTCTGCCTTTGCGCTCCCATGTCCGGGAAAGTGCTTGAGCGCCGTCAACACGCGCTTTGCATGGAACTCGTCGATGAACCACGACGCATGCCGGGCCACGGTCGCGGCATCTGCGGAGAAGCTCCGCTTGAGGGCTCCGATCGCAGGGCTCGCAGGATTGACATTCACATCGACGACCGGTGCAAGATTCATCGTCAAACCGGTCTGGACGAACCAGTCCGCCATCATGGACGCATTGCCCCGCGTGGGGCCTTCCTGGTTCAGGACCGTTCCCAGATCGTACGCCGTGGAAGATGCAGCAAACCCGTTCGATGCGCTGAGACGTGCCACCTTTCCCCCCTCCTGATCGATGGCAAGCAGGAGCGGGACATGGGCGAGAGCCTGCAATTGACCGGTGAAGCGGGCGATGCGGGCCGGGGTAGCCAGATTCTCACTCCACACGAACATGACCACACCGCCGACGAGTCGATGCGCGAGATCGCTCTTCAGGGTATCCATCGAAGGTCCGGTCTCCTCCAGCGAGTCTCCGGTCACAGTGATCATCACCATCTGTCCCAGCTTCTCCCTCAGCGTGACCCCGGCACCGGCGGATGCAGAGAGGAACAGCATGCTTGCGACAAGCCAACTGATACAGCTTCTCATTGTGTAGTATCCTCTGGATCGACGGGTTTCAACGCCCCTGCCGACCGCTGTGATTGTCTGCGCACCGTGCGCGTCCGCTCCCGCCCATCGCGGGATCGAACGATCACTTCTCACTCTCGGTTGGATCATGGAGACCGGATGGCCGGAAGATCCCCGGCCATCCCGTCTCATAACGCTCATCTGCCCGCGCCCGCCTTCGACATCCACGTCCACGAGATCGCTCCGTACGACCACGGGGTTCCCCCGGTCGTGTCACCCGTCATCCCGGCCAAGGTCCCGTCGGCCTGACGCGCTGCACGGATCTCCTTCCATGTACACGCTCCGGTCTCGTATGCGAACGTCGATCCGTCATCATCGTACACGGACGTTGTCCCTTCCGCCGTCCCGTAGTGCCGGATCTCGAGCGGGATGCCTGCCCCCAGCCGCGAGATCTGGCGCTGTGCGGCGATCATGGGGATCATGCCGCCATCCTTCACAAACATCGGGATCTTCTCCAACCCCGGCATGATGGTGATCGTCTGCGCCTCTCCGACGTACAGGCCGGTGTAGAAGTCATACCATTTCCCCTGAGGCAGCACCACGGTACGCTGCTTCTCACCCGCGAACATGGGTGCGACCAGAATGCACTCCCCCATCATATACTGGTTCATGATCTCCCGCCGCGCAGCGTTCACATACTCGCCCGTCGCCTCCGGCCCCGGTGCGAAGCCGGGCTCCAGCACCATTGCGCGGAACGGCGGCGTGCCATCACGCTGGTACCTCGCGAACGCCGTGTACAGGTACGGCAACAGACGGCTCCGGAGCAGTGCGGCTTCACGAACAGCGGGAAAGACCTCCGGGAACGACCAGGGTTTCGTACCATCGGCCCATGCGTTGACCATCGCAACGGGCGACAGGCAACTCAACTGCATCCTGCGCAACCACTCTTCTCCGGTCTTCGAACTCCGCACTTCGGGGGTCCAGAGCACACCTGCCAGACTGCTGTTCACCAGCGCAGTGAGGAAGCCCGCATGGCTGTAGTAATCGGAGTAGAGGACGAACGGCAATCTGCTGGCACCTGCATTCGAGCCACGCACCAGACCGTAGGTCCGCTTCCCCTCACGGCGGTAGAGATCGTGGACCATGCGCTGCAATTGAAGCGGATAGGTCTGCCGCATCTGCTCTCCACTCAGCCCCGAGGGGAATGTCGCGACGTCCGGCCAGAGCCAGGAGTCGAAGCCATCGCATTCGTCGATCTTGTATCCGCTGACGCCGTAGGCGAGATGATGCTTCGTGAAATGATCCGTGAGGATCGTGCGCGAACCTTCCAGGGTGTAGTCCGGAACGGTGCCGCACCATACCGTATGTGATCCTGTGTACGGCGCGATCGGGCCGGCGATGGATGCCTCGGGGGACACGTACGGGTTCACCCACAGATTGAGACGGATCCCCGGTCCATCATCTCCTGCGCGAATGGCCCGGGATGCGGAAAGCGGATGGGGTCCCACTCGTACTAACATGGATACGCCCGGCTCTGCCAGCCCGGCTCCAGGCCGATCACGTCCAGCGGGAAGTCGTGCGCGGTGAATGCCTCGACCTCCTTCCGCACGTCGGCTTCGGCAAATGCCGTTGGCACACGCTGCCAGAAGCCCAAGCCCCATTTGGGCGGCAGCACGCCCCCTCCACACAGAAGATTGTAGCGCTGGACCACGTCCAGCGGCGTGGGCCCGCCAAAGACATAGACGCTCACGCCGTCCGCAGGGATGAGGATCTCGACGACATCCGATGGCGGTTGAGCGGACCACTCCGGATCGGTCGTCCGGTCCCGGGCTTTCGGTGGATGAGGGCTCTCTTTTCGCACCGCCGTACCGACCCAGATATCGATATACCGTGCGGCGTTGATCAGGACGCCATACCCCTTGCTCGAAATGTAGAACGGCACCGGCGCGTGTGTCCGCCCATTGTCCTGTTCACCATAGTGATCGACATGGAGCCGGAAGATCTTCCCGCGTTGGTGCACGCTCTGGAAGTGCAACCCGAGTCCGTAGATCTGTTCGCTGTCGTCAAGCGGAAACCGCAGATAGGTCTTGCCATCGTGGACCACGGAGGAGATATCGGCCCCCTGCAACGGGAACGCGACCGCTCCCTTGCGCGCCAGCGCATCCATGCGTGGCGTACTGCCCGCCATGCCGAGGAGATCCACGGTTTCGGGTGTTCCGATGTCCGACGTCCAGATGCCAGGAGCAACGGGCTGCCATACCACCGTCTCCCGCACCGGATGTCCGGATGCCTTGCGGGAATAGCTATCGGAATTCTTGTTCGAGGGGCAGCCGGATACGACAGCGGCGGCGAGCAGGAGGAGCAAGATTCTCATGCAGTGCTTTCATCTCTTCAAGTGATGGGAAGACCCGTGATTCAACTCCGCGAGATCTGCAGGCCGGTTTCGGACAGTTGAAAGTCGACGAACCGGGCGTTGGCGTTCAGCGGCTCGGCGTTCAGGATCTCGCGGATCCTCTTCGTCGCGTCGCTGTCCCTGGCAAGCATGAGCATGAATCCCCCGCCGCCAGCGCCGGCGAGCTTCTTTCCGATCACATAGGGCGCCACCCTTTCGAGCATCCGCTGGATCTCCGGCGTGTTCGTCCCCGCGTCCAGTTTGTTATTCAGCTGCCAGCTCTTCTCGATCTGCCGCCCCAGGTGGCGATAGTCGCCCCGCTGTATCACGTCGAACGTGTCCGCCGCATGATCGCCGATCTCCTCCAGCAGCCCGATCTTCCGGCCGGAATTCAGGAACATGCCACGTACGATCTCCGCCAGGATGTTCTTCGCCACACGGGTGATCCCTGTATAATAGAGGAGCATGGACGACTTGTATTCCACATCGGTGAAAAGCTGGTTGGGCAGCCAGCGGATCACGGGCAACTGCTCGAGTCCCGGCTTGGTTTCAATGATCTTGATCCCCTGCATGATGCCGCCCAGCTGGTCCTGCCACCCGCCACCCGTCGTGAGGAGCTGCTCCAGCACCAGGGTCATCTGCGAAACCTTCGCATTGTCCCAGTTCAGATCGCAGGTCTCGGCGAGCGTGCCGAGTACCGTCGCGGCCAGGATGCTGCTCGTGCCCAGCCCGGAACCTTTCGGCACCGCAGCAAGCGTCGTGATCTCGAGCCCACCGCCGAAGTGCTCCAACTGCGCCTCCAGGCTGGCGTACGGGGTCCCGGAGAATTCCGGAGTGAACCCCGCGAGGGAGAGCGCCGCCTTTGCGATCGAGAAGGGGGATCCCACTTTATGAAAATGCCTGAGCTGGTCGTACGTCGAAATGATCTCCTCCACCCCGAGGTCAATGGAGCGGAGGATGATCTTCGGCGCGGCCGATGGCTTGATGAAGCATTGTATCGGTGGCTGTCCGTTGAGGTTCAGCGCAATGTTGACAACCCGTCCGCCGTTGATGAGGCAGTAGGGCGGCGTATCCGTCCACCCGCCGGCAAGATCGATGCGCACCGGGCTCCGCCCCCAGATGATCTGGTCGCGGATGAGCGTCAGCCGTGGAGAAGCACTGTTCTGCACGCACGTCGAGATGATGGAGTCCTTCAGGAGCGCGAACGCTTTCTGTTCGTACGCCCTGCCGTCCTCCTTCCGCAGGTCCGCCACGCGTGCCTTGAACATGTAACTGTGAATGCGCTTCATGAGCGGGGCGTCGCTGCCGAGGTCCGGAGGCAGCGTGATCCCGAACGCATGATAGTCGTCGGCAAGCTTGTCGAGGTCCAGCTGATAGAAGATCGAATACTCGTGATTCTGCGCGATGAGAGGGATCGTGATACTGCAGTACAGCGAGCGCTGTTCCTGGAGTCGCAGGAGGTCGGCGGCATTCCCGATCTCCGTGGCCGACAGTTTGGCAGCACCCAGGTACGTCGCCTTGCTCTCTGCATCCTCGTTGCTTCCCCCACCGATCATCCACTGGACGAACGAGCCGGTCAGCGCGTCCCGTCCAACGACGGGAAAGATCCGCGCGAACTGGATGTCGGTGCCGTCCGGCGCAAACCCGGAGCGGGCGAGCCCCCGCGCGGCGAACCAGTGTCCGCACGGCCGGCCCATCCACGCGGTCTCCGGTCGCCCGACATCGCCCTTGAACGTATCGGTGTATCCGAATGGCCTGACGCAGTATGCATCCGGGCCGATGGGAATGATGTCCAGACAGATCGAGTCCGGCACCTCGAGCGCCCACGCATTCTCTGGCACCCCGGTGATCATCTGATTCTTCCCGAGTTTCCAGTCCTTGCTGATGTGCGAATTCTCGATCCACAGGTACTGATGGTCCGCCGTGAACGGCACGTCCGTTTTCGCATTCAGGACGAAGATGGCCGGGTGCGGCTTGATCTTGCGGTGCCAGATCGCACGCTGATTCAGCACGCGGTTCTGCAGGGCCACGCTCGATTCGATGACCTCGTTGGTCGTCCCGAAGTGATAGAACTCGCCCTTGTCCAGCGCGACCACCGCCGTGGTCAGCGCGTTGAGCTCCGCATCCTCCTTCGCCGGCAACGAACCCAACCCCAACCCGAAGTCGCTGTACAGGTCGTAATATCCGGCAACACCCTTCGCATACGTCCCGGCCTCATCCCGCCAGCCGCATTTCTTCATCAACACCTGCACTGCCCTATCGCTCAGAAGCCAGACCCCGATGTCGATCAACTCGTCGTACCGGTTGGAGAGTTCGATGATCTTCTCCGTCGAGGGCTTCTGCAGCATGAATGCCAGATTGCCGGATTGACTCCGTTCGAGGAAGAACACGCCGTGATGCGTCGCCTTCGCCGGCTCTGTCCAGATGCCGAAGCACACGACGTCTGCCGACGGTATGTCGGGAATGGGGCCCTCGTTCCAGATCAGCACGTCACCGCTCGTGATCAGCGTATTGGACCGGTCAGGAGCGGAGCCCATGATCTTCTCGAAGAGCGGCAACTGCAGGTCCAGCAGTTTCTGCTGGAGGCTCTGTCCGCGGCTCCAGCGGAACACGGGCAGCGGGGTGAGGATCTTCCCCGAGGGGGCGTACGAGGGGAGCCTGCGGCTCAGCCCCCCGGCATGGATGATGATCTTCTTTTCCTTCGCCAGCCAATCCGCAAGGGCGCCGCTCCCGCCAACGTTCGCCGGCGCGTCTGCCCCTCCCCCGGCAACATCGCGCCTCCAGCATTCACTCAACGCGTGCGATGTGCCTCCGCCCGATCCGATGCGTGTCCCGTTCGGGTCCGACGTCACGAACCAATGGCGCGTGTCCTTGCATTCGAGCCGGTGAAAGGTGTCCACCAGATTCGGGGGGAGGCTAAGAATGTATTTCATGGTGGCGCTTGGTGAGTGATGGTGGTGCTTGGTGAGTGAGAGTGCAGATCAGGAATAGCTGCAATATCCCAATAAAAAGATTGTCATTCAATGACACGATCAGCGCCGATGGTCCCGGCACACCGTCCTGCGATGCCGGGAAGTTCGATCCACCGGCCACGAATTCTGACCCGATCGGACCCCCGCCGGCTTTCAGCAACCCACTCTATCCCGCGTGATCGCGCAATGTTCCACACGTCGGGAGTATTCAGTGACACGTCAGAACGAATACCGCAGGCCGAAACGGATGCGCCAGCGCGACAGCAGTGGTTCCGGGACCAGTGGCGACGTCCGCGGTGCCCACCGGAACGCACCTGCTCCGGGCGCTTCGGACTTCAACACGGTCACGACATTGTTCGGGACGATCTTCACCTGACCCCATGACGGGTTCAACAGATTGAGGAGATTCAGCACTTCGGCGCTGCATTCCAACTGGTTGCCCCCCGCCGGAAGCGGCAGCGTGTGGGCGATCCGCATGTCCAGGAGATGCACCCACGGAGTACGGCCGGCGTTCCGTTCGGCCATCCGACCGCGGCGTGTCTTGAGGTACGGATCCTCAGCGATGAACTTGAAGAGTTCGTTGTACGGGCCGACCTCTCCTCTGTAGAACGAGAGGGAGCCGTTGTCGTCATACAGCCGGACCTCCGAGTATTGCGCCGGCACATAGAACAGATCATTCAGCGATTCACCGTCTCCGTTCTGGTCGCCGTCATACACATACGAATACGGACTCCCCGACGTTCCTGTGTAGACCATGCCGAATGCCGTCGTCACACCGGGTGACCATTCCTTTTGATACGCGACCGCCGCGATCAACCGGTGGGTCCTGTCAAGGGCGGAATACCCCAACGCCGGCTCATTCGGCCGAACCGCAGGGTTGTACCGCCATTGGTCGTACGCATTGTCCCACATTCCGCTGTTCATGTCCTGCGTGATCCCGCCGCTGTAGGCCAGGTTCATGAAGACCCCACTGCCGCCCGGTCGCCGCTGGACCTGCAGGGTATAGAAGGATGTGGTCCCGATGGTCGCATTCGTCATCAGGATGGCATTCGTGAAGCGGTCGTCCAGCTTCCCGACGATCTCCCGTTCATCGCCGGTCTCGACGGTCACGATCTCCGGACCCGTATACTTCATCGTGCGCAGGTACTTCAGATTCACATTCCGGAAGACCACACCGTTCAGGGTCCGCGAGATGACCGCCTCCAGTGATGCGACGATGTCCGAGGGGAACGACATATCAAGTGCCAGCGTCCATCGCACTTCCTGCGGGAGGAGAAAATCAGGGCTGATCGCAACGATCTCCATCGTCTCCTTCAGCTGGTTCCCCGGTCCCGGTATCGGCTGTGCTGTCGGATCCGCAACGAACTTCGGAGCAAACTGCGATTCCTTGATATGGACGTAGTCCATGCCGGTGTGGCTGTACAGGTTGTCGATCCACGCGTACGGGATGCGCCCCGTGAAGACGCCCGCTCCGCCCCGGAACTGGATCGAGTGGTCCGCCTTGGCATCCCATTTGAACCCGATGCGTGGGGATATCATGAGACGCGTGAGGGGAACGCGATCGGTGGCGACGTCGAATCCTGCGGGGCGGAACGCAGCTTGGACCAGGGGGATTCTCCTGCGGCGTGTCAGGGAACACCGGAAGGTCCGCGCGAATTCCTATCGAGACCGAGAATGTTGGCGAGAGGGAGAGCTCATCCTGCAGAAAGGCTGCAAACTGAAGGGCATGCCAGCGGGCATGGAGGTCCGTGCCCGGCGTGCGCGCATACCGGTATTCATAGACCGACGGTTGCCCCATCATGAAGGCGGCACGGGACGCGAACGTGTATTTTCCCCACTGATCCGGAAGCATGCGAGTTTTGAACCAGTGCACGTCACCCTGGATGCCCCCGGTCAGAAGATGGGTGCCCGTTGTCACACTCGCCGTATTGCGGAGTTCCAGATGGTGCTCCAGGGTGGAGTTGCCACTCCCTCCGATCTCACTTCCCGCTGTCAGATGGTTCCACCACCGCTGCTGATCCGTTTCGATCACATCCACGAACGGGAACGGTGAGCCCACCGGGCTCGCGCTGTATCTGCTCCGCGTGAACCCTATGAGCAATTCATTCGTGAGCGACGAACCGACGATGCTGTTCAGAGAACCGACAACGGAGTGAACGACATGCATGTTCCGGGCAAGGGTTCCCTCCGCGAACACGGACGTCTCGTACGGGGGCCGATCTGACCAGTTCGCCTGAAGATTGTAACGCACACTGAACCGTTGCCGCCTCGTCATGTTGAGATCGAACCGGGCGAAGACATTCGCCGAACGGCGCTGCAGGGAGACGATATCCATACGCCCGGGATCGTAGCCGTGCATGGTATCCAGAGCCGCGAGGAATTGATCGATCACAACGGGCGAGATGCTGTATTGTGTCCCCCCGTCGTCCGGGCACCGAAGTCCCGCTCGGTCGGCAATCGCACCTGCGAAAGCTCCGCCGATAGGAAATAGAAAGCCTTCGATGCCATGATCGGCCCACCAATGCTGAACCCGGCCCGCTGATCCAGGAATCCCCGAAGATCAGACCTCCTGTCATCCGGGTTCCTGCCGACCAGCCATCCCCCGGCCCCGCTCCCATACACACTCCCCGAAAAGATGTTGGTTCCCCCGCGTGTTGTTGCAGCGATCGAGGCGCCGGTGAACCCGCTCCGCTGAACATCGAAGGGAGAAAGGTCGACCCGGACCTCCTGCAGAGACTCCATGGAGACCGGACTCGCCTGCATCCCCCCGGGGAGGGTTTCAGCGTGCTGGAGTCCGAACTGATCGCCGATACCGATCCCGTCCATGGAGACATCATTGTACAAACGGTTCAGGCCCAGTGCACTGTGCCCGACCATGTAGGGCGAAAGCCGCTGCGCATCCTCCAACGTGCCCAATGCATGCGGGAGCATATCCATGTGTTCCTTGTCGACACGGAGCGATGCCCCTGAAGACATCTTTTGCAGCGCATCACCCTGCTCCCTGCCGGTCACCACCACCTCCGCAGCCTGCAGGCTCACCTCCACAAGACGCACGTCCGCACGCACGCTTTCATAGGATCTGAGGAACAACCCGGTCCGCTTCTGCGGCGCGAATCCGATGTGAGAAATGGAAAGCGCGTACGGTCCGCCGGGACGGAGTCCGGAAACAACATAGTAACCGTTGCTGCGCGTCGCACCCCTGTACACCGATCCTGTTGGCACATGGACCAGTTCAATATGTGCACCCGGGATCCCGGTGCCATCGCCTGAAGTGACATAGCCCTGGAGTGATGCTGAACTATACGTCTGACCGGAGAGCTCGACACGGGCGCACAGGAGCATGAGGGTGGTGGCAATCAGGCAAGTGAGAAAGGGCAGAGATCGTTCGGGACGTACCATGGTGCCTTCGGAATGGGGGTCGATCGGATACTCCTAGAATACTCGACATCGAGATAAGAGTCAAGGTATCCGATGCACTCACCTCCCTTCAGGAATTGCAGAAGGTGTTCGACCAGGGTGTACAGATCCCAATTCACCAACGGCGTGGCGCCCATCGATCAGGCGTTTCGTTGTCCATGGGGCCGATCGGCCTCGTGTTCACACTGGAGGGAAAGGAGAGCGGCCTGGTGGCGAGTTTCTCTACAGTATCGACCTGAAGGACACACCTGCATTCACGCAGGTGGACAAGGTTATGGTGCAGTAGTGGGAGAAGAATTCACCCGGAAGGGCGCGCCAGAAGAGCGGGATGAAGGCCTACCGCGTGACACTCGAGTCAGGAAAGAAGTATCCGATCCGGATCGCGTACGCCGATTGCACGGAGTATGCCGGCATCTCGGCCAGCCTCGAGGGAGAGGAGATGCCGGTCACCCTGCCCGAACTCCCCATGCGCCGATCGACCGTGCGATCGTGTGCTGCGGCTCGCGCATGGATGACCCGGCCGAGCGCACCATGGAGGACGGGCTCAATGATCGGAGACTCAGAGGGACGCGATCAGTCGCCGGATCTCGTGGGAGGTCATGCCCAGCTTCTGCTGAAGCCTCCCCATGAGGTTCTCTTCCTCTCCTTGTTTCAGGAGAAGATCTTCGTCAGTCAGACTCGCGTACAATCTCTTGAGTTGAGTCGTGACATCGTTCCAGATGCCCTTCACCCTGAGCATTCTGAGCTGACTCTTCCAGGCGTTCGCAAATCGAAGAGATTGCGAGCCTTCAAGGGAATGTGGATCTGACCATTTGGTCTTGCGGCTCGGAGTGCTCAGCGCTTCGGCGAAGCTCGAAGAGCGTATGAGTGTTGGTCTAGCGGGTGTCTTCATCATGATCTATCTGCTCGTCGGATCCCAGACTGTAGGAATTGTTCTCTTCATCCTCATTGCCATCCTTTTCCCGCTCATCGTCGAGTTCGGACCCCGGCACGTCCAGATCTCCTCCAAAGGGGGCATCGTCAAACGATTTCTCGTTCTTCGTTCCGGGTTCCTCGTTGGGTGCCTTGAGATTTGTGATATCGTCCGGATCGATGTCGGAGGCTTTCCGGGAACTCTGGAACATGTCATCCGTGGCCGGGTACAAGGGGTATCCCGGTAAGTCCTTTGAGTCCACGTCGGCTTCTGGAGGAGGCCGGGGTGATCTCTTCTGTTCTTTGGAGTTGGTCATGGGGTCTGACTTCCTGCCCTGTGATAGAAAAGCCGCCCTCTCTCCCCGTGCAGGAGAAGCCGGTCGCTCGCGATGCTGTAGAGTAGCGATTTCCTGGCTTGCATGAATCGCACCTTGGGATGAATGAGGAGCTAACTCCTGCACTGCATCCGCCCCGGCATGGGCGATGCTCCGCAACTCTTCACCGGCTGCTTTGCGGAAGCCCGACGCAGGTGCTTCCCCTTGTTACCCGGCTCGCCTGAGGGCCAGGGGTGACACTTCCGCCTGCATCACCTCTCCCTCGCGCGCACTGCCCGATTTCCACAGCACCCAGGCGGGCACACCGAGTGCAAGCACCTGAGAGGGCAGACTCGTAAGCACCTGGATGAGAACCGGAGCTTCGCGCGAGACCAGGAATGGCGCACTCACGAGAAGCCAGACGATGACAGCAAACAGCGGTCGGAAGCGCTCATGGTCCAAGCACACCAGCCACACGAGCGACACCAGAACATACTGTCCGGGTGCGAACGGGCTCGCCAGTGTCCCGAGGCTCACAAGCGCAAGCCAGACAGATGCAGCCTCCGTGCCCGATCGGGGTTGACGCCGTCCCGCCCAGACTGCCAGTCCGATGATGCACGCGAGATAGATCATTGAAACGATCCGGCCAACACCCAACGTCATTCCCGGGACGCCCAGTGCCGCCAGTTTCAACGGGATCCCGAAGGGCGCCATGTTCCGCGCGACGGCGAATTCGCGGGCAAAGGGACGGGCGAACGCTTCTCCGCTCGAAAGGCGCGGGAGCTGATAGCTGAAGAAGGATTCGAACGATGCCGGACCCACGACGATCCAGGCGAGGATGGTCATCGCGATCCCGGCGCCGAGCGTCCACACCACTTCACGCCACTTCCTGCGCGAGATCAGATAGATGAAGATCATTCCCGGGAAGATCTTCGCGACCATGGTGGCCGCGAGAGCCACGGCTCCGGCGGGAGTTCGGCCCGAGAAGAGGACGAGAGACAGGGCCGCCGTAGCGAAGACAAGGATCTGCACGTTGGACATTTGCAGGCCGACGAGGACCGGCATCGAGCACCAGATGAGCGGCGCCATACCGATCAAGCGGAGCCTCCCCTTCCTTTCGACACGGAAAGCGATCAGCCCCATCGCCAACATGAGTGTGAGCCCGCTTGCCGAGAACCAGACCGCACGTTCGGCGCGAAAGCCTTCGTCGGCGACCACGTGCACCGCCATAGGGAGAAGCAGAAAGGTCGGAGGATAGTGGTAGAGGTCGACGCTGAAGGAATCCACCCGCCTGTTGGCGTAGAGTTCTTCGCTGTACACATTCGGTCGCCCTTCGGATGCGAAGCGTGCACCTTCTGTGTATGCGGTGAGGCAACAGTGGTGGACCAGCCACGGGTCGCCAGGATCCATGGAATTCTGGCTCGAGTCCGGATCCACCATGAACGTTGTGAGGCATCCGGTCTGAACGAGGGCATAGAGTGCAACGAGGGACCAGATGAGTGCAAGGGGGATCTTCGTTCGACGCATACCATCGAGTTCCGCCGGCAGCCGGAGCGCAAGCCAGCACGCGGCAGGCAGGCCGATGACCAGCACTGCTGTCACAGCAACAACAGCGGACATGCCCACCCCGCGCAACCCGGCATACCCCAGCATCCCGGCACATGCGCTGACAACAAGCGCGATCACGGATCGCTCAAGTCCGGCCCAACGTAGCATACCTGGCTCCTGTTCATGGCCCCCGACGCGCCGGGGCGATAGTATACGTCAAAGGACAGTTGAATACGTTCGCAACAACGGCATTGGCGGAGTGAAATGCAAGTCGCCCGACTTGATCTCTTCCCGGACTCACTTCCCGAACCGGCGGCCATCTTCCTTCCCGGAGCGCCACTCCGCACACCATCCGACACCGACGCAGGAGTTGGACTGCCGCGTTCCCCGGGGCCAGTTGCACTTGGCGGTCAAGTTCGCTACCATGGTGCGGGAAACACGTGAAAGGCGGTCCGTGACAGGTACAAAACTGGAATCCAGGATCCAAGCATTTGTCGAGCAGTGCAAAGCTGCCCGGATGAAGGTCACGCCGCAGCGCTTGCTCATCTTCCGGGCCCTCGTGCGCGACCATTCCCATCCGAGTCCGGACAAGATCTTTCGGAGCATCAAGCGTTCGCACCCGACGATCTCCCATGCCACCGTGTACACGACGCTGGAGGCGTTCGCACGCCACGGCATCATTGCCCGCTTGACCCCGCTCCATGACACCGTCCGGTTCGACCCGATGACGGAGCCCCATCACCATCTCGTCTGCGTGCGTTGTAAGGAAGTGACCAACATTCACGAACCGGACTTCGATGCCCTCCCGATCCCCGAGCAGGTGCGGCGCCACAACACGGTATTGGGCCACAGCGTCTTTGTGAATGTGATCTGCCCTGCCTGCCGGAAGGCCGCGCGCGCGCGGTGATTTTTTTTGTCTTGCTATTGATAACTATTATTAGTTACTAGTCCCTATTGCCAACTGTATCTTGTCGGTATCGCACACCATTCGGGAGTACTGACCATGAGTAACGAAGGGAAATGTCCGGTAACGGGTGGATCACACACGACCGGGGGCGGCTCAAAGAACCAGCACTGGTGGCCGAACCAGTTGAACCTGGATATCCTGCACCAGCGATCGCCGTTATCCGATCCCATGGAGCCGGACTTCGACTACCGCTCGGAATTCGGGAGCCTCGACCTGGCGGCCGTCAAAAACGACCTCCGCGCCCTGATGACGGATTCACAACCCTGGTGGCCCGCGGATTTCGGTCACTACGGACCGCTGTTCGTCCGCATGGCATGGCACAGCGCCGGCACCTACCGTACCGGTGATGGCCGCGGCGGCGGTGGCAATGGCAGCCAGCGTTTCGCGCCGCTGAACAGCTGGCCCGACAATGTGAACCTCGACAAGGCCCGCCGTCTGCTGTGGCCTATCAAGCAGAAGTACGGGAGGAAGATCTCCTGGGCAGATCTGATGATCCTTGCCGGCAATGTTGCCCTCGAATCCATGGGCTTCAAGACCTTTGGCTTCGGAGGCGGACGGGAGGACATCTGGGAACCCGAAAAGGACATTTACTGGGGGGCCGAGGTGCGATGGCTCGACGACAAACGGTACTCCGGGGATCGCGCGCTCGAAGATCCCCTTGCTGCCGTACAGATGGGACTCATCTACGTCAACCCCGAAGGACCGAACGGCATTCCCGATCCCGTCGCCGCTGCGCGCGACATCCGCGAGACCTTCGCCCGCATGGCAATGAACGACGAAGAGACCGTGGCGCTCATCGCCGGTGGTCACACCTTCGGCAAGACCCATGGAGCGGCCGACGCGAAACACGTGGGTGCCGAGCCTGAAGCAGCCGGTATCGAAGAGCAGGGCCTCGGGTGGCACAGCAGCTTCGGCACGGGGAAAGGCGGCGACACGATCACGAGCGGCATTGAAGTGACGTGGACCACCACCCCCACGAAGTGGAGCACCAATTTCTTCTGGAACCTGTTCGGCTATGAATGGGAGCTGACAAAGAGCCCGGCCGGTGCTCACCAGTGGAAACCGAAAGGCGCTGCCGGCGCAGGTACGGTGCCGGATGCCCACGACCCATCGAAACGCCTTGCCCCTTCCATGCTGACCACGGACCTCTCTCTGCGATTTGACCCCGCCTACGAGAAGATCTCGCGGCGCTTCATGGAGAACCCGGACCAGTTCGCCGACGCCTTTGCCCGGGCCTGGTTCAAGCTCACCCATCGCGATATGGGACCACGGGCCCGTTACCTCGGACCCGAGGTGCCGGCGGAGGACCTCATCTGG
Source organism: Ignavibacteriota bacterium (assembly GCA_016707525.1). Classification (NCBI taxonomy): domain Bacteria; kingdom Pseudomonadati; phylum Ignavibacteriota; species Ignavibacteriota bacterium. The sequence goes on along the minus strand of JADJHP010000012.1, from coordinate 122,263 downwards.
CAGGATCCCATCCCCGTCGTCGATCATGCGCTGATCGATGCCAGGGACATCGCCACACTCAAAGGCAGGATCCTGGCATCCGGTCTGTCGGTCGCGGAACTCGTTTCGACAGCATGGGCATCCGCCTCCACGTTCCGGGGTTCCGACATGCGTGGCGGCGCCAACGGTGCCCGTCTCCGCCTCGCCCCGCAGAAGGACTGGCCGGTGAACCAGCCATCGCGTCTTGCGAAGATCCTCAAGACCCTCGAGGAGATCAGGAGTGCCTTCAACAGCGCTCAGGCAGATGGTAAAAAGGTCTCCCTTGCGGATCTGATCGTCCTCGGTGGCTGTGCAGGAATCGAACAGGCGGCAACGATCGCGGGCCACGAGGTGACCGTCCCCTTCTCCCCGGGCCGCATGGATGCTTCGCAGGAACAGACCGACGCGGCCTCCTTCGCCGTCCTCGAACCCATCGCCGATGGCTTCCGCAACTACCAGAAGGCACGGTATGCCGTGTCATCTGAAGAATTGCTGATCGATCGGGCACAGCTGCTGACGCTGACCGCGCCGGAGATGACCGTGCTCATCGGCGGCATGCGCGTGCTGGAAACCAATGTGGGAGCAAGCCGTCACGGCATCTTCACCACGAGGCCCGGGACGCTCACCAACGATTTCTTCGTGAACCTGCTCGATATGCACACGGAGTGGAAGCCCGTCGCGAACGAGCCGGATGTGTTCGAAGGGCGCGAGCGTGCGACAGGAAAGGTGAAGTGGACCGGCACGCGTGTCGACCTCGTCTTCGGGTCGAACTCTCAGTTGCGCGCACTCGCGGAGGTGTACGCATGCGCGGATGCTCCGAAGAAGTTCATCGGCGACTTCGTTGCAGCTTGGACCAAGGTCATGAACCTCGACCGTTTCGATCTCCGCTGATCGGCATCGTTGGCGCAGAAGTGGTGTCCCGATGCGCGGTCCACTCCACAACCTCCGGTTTCATCTCGCTGGTGGCCGTCTGCCGTTCAGCGCGGGAACCGGAGGTTGGTTCACACCCCCGATCCTGCCTGCACCTTTCAGGTTCGGGCGTAAGGCTCCTCAATAGAGGAGCCGCACCCCTATGGAGTAGGTTCGAGGCCGGGCTGGTCCGTAGATATAATTCGAATCCCTGTACGGCCCCGTGTCGAAGTCCGCCTGATAGGCATCCAGGACGTTCTGAACCCCCGCGGTCACTTCCCATGCACCCGCCATATTTGCCGGCTTGAATGTGTAGGACAACTTCGCACCCAGCTCGGCCATGGACGGCGTGTGGACCAGAGCATCGGTCAGAACACCCGGGGCCCCGGCCAGATGTGGAACGTACATCCGTCCCGTGAAGAGCCCGCTCAGGGAGATCGTGAACCGGTCACCCGGGCGGATGTCGACGACACCGAATCCGTAGAGCCCGGGAGACTTAAGGAATCGTGTACTTCCCGGAGCCTCGTCCGACCAGAAGACGGGTCGGTCGTACGCGCTCGACTGGATCGTCGCGCCCGCCGTGGCCTCGAAGACATCATCGAAGTTCGCCCGGACCTCCAGGGTCGCGCCTGTCACGGTGGCCTTTCCACCATTCTTCCGGACCAGGATGGAGTTCACGGGATCGGTGGGATCGGCACCGCCGTCTTCCAGCACGAACGCATCGTTCAGTACCGTCTGGAACCCCTCGAGGGTGAACCCCCAGATCACATGCGGCGACGGAAGATTGAAATCGAGAGATGTGCTCACGCTGCGTGAGGTTTCTTCTTTCAGTCCCGGAGAGATGCGGACCATCGACACCCCGCCACCTGCAAACGCTATATGAAGGTCAGCATCGAATGCCTGGGGCGCACGAAACCCCGTGGAGTACGAACCCCGCCATTGCAGGAACCGGGTGATGTCGAACATGACGTTCAACCGCGGATGCATGAGCAGACGGTCCAGGAGACTGTGGTGGTCGCCCCGGAGACCGAACAAGACGGTCCATTGCTCATCGATCTTCCAGTCCGTTTGGAGCAGCACACCGAATTGTCGTGTCGCTTCAACAAGCTGGTAGCGGTATCCGGGGATCCGGTCCGCGATATCATCATACTGACCTTCAAGCCCTACCGTGATCGTGTTCTCCCCCCACCCGAGAAAGCCCTTGTGAGAGCGGCTGAACTGAGAGCCGTACACGACCGTAAGATTCTCCGTTGTCCCGTAGGCATCGGCGTGATCAACGCCCGTGTAATGTTTGCGTCCGGTATGCAGACCGGAAAGATAGACCGAGAAGGTACTCAGGAGTGACGGGATCGTATGCGTCAGCGTGATGCCTCCTCCCAGCACGCTATGCGTCCGTTGTTCCGCCTGATCCGCTTCGTGTGGGGGAAGGTCGAGGGTGTTGCCGCCGCGCCGTTCTTCATACAGACTGTGCGCGTCGAAGGTGAGGCGGGTATGGTCCCCGGACTTCAGGAAGGAGGTCAGGCCGAATGAGTTGTTCGCAAGCTCGGGAGCCTCAGTATAACCGTCTGCGTTCGAGTCAAATCCCCCCCGCTTCCGGAAGGTGCCAAAGACGGTCATGCCGTTCCTCTGATCCGGATCCACGATGGAGGTATTGAGAGAGAACGTCTGGTCGGGTGTCCTCCCTCCGATCCAGGCATTGTCAAAGCTGACAGCGTAGGCATTCACCTTGGGTTCGCGGGTGATGATATTGATCGTGCCCCCGACGGCACTGGCCCCGTACAGTGCCGATGCCCCGCCCCGGATGACCTCGATCCGCTCCACCATGCCCGTCGGGATCTGCTCGAGTCCGTACAGGCCGTTCAACGCGCTGAAGATCGGCCTGCTATTGATGAGGATCTGCGAATACGCACCGCCGAGGCCGTTCAAGCGGACCTGCGAGTAGTTGCAGGTTTGGCAATCGATCTCTACCCTTACGCCGCTCTGGTACCCGAGCCCGTCAAGCAGGGTCTTCGCATTCGTTGACACCAATGTTCCCGCATCGAGGATGCTCACCATCACCGGCACTTCGGTGCGGAGTTTCTCCGTCCGTGTCCCGGTTACCACGACAGGACCAAACTCGATAGACTCGGGCTCTAACCGGATCTCGAGGGAAACAGGTTCCACACCGATATACAGATCCCGGGCAAAGTTCGCGTAGCCGATGTAGCCAGCACGAAGCCTGGCCGGGCCGGAGGGAACGTCCTTCAGCATGAAGTTCCCGGTCGTATCCGTCACGGTCCCGATCAGTGTCCCCTCGAGATGGACATTCGCCCCGATGATACGCTCACCCGTGCGCGCATCACGAACGCGCCCTGTCAGGGTCGATGCCTCGAGCGGGATGGATATGCACACAAGCAGCGCGATCGCGATCGAGCGCAATGAGATGGTCCTTTCAGGCGATCGAATTCCCTCGCCCCGAGTTTCAGTGTCCGAGTGCTGGACAAAGTGCCGATTTCTGGTTACTGTGCAGGGTGCGAAGTCCCCCACACCGCATGGCCAGACGAACGATACATCTTCTTCTGGTGGTAACGTAGCATAGGCTACATAAGGTTCCCGGGGGCCATGGATCTCAACACCGACGAGGCCGGAATGGCATCAGGAACACGAGAACGCAGAACAGTTGCAGGCCGTTCGAGGAGTGGCAATTCGCTGGCACAGAATCTCGCACATACGCGGCGCCAGCACGCGCGGGAGATCGCAGAGGACTATGCCGAGGCCATCGCCGAGCTGATCGCACAGAACGGAGAGGCCCGCGTCATGGACCTCGCGGGTCGGCTCGGGGGGACCCACGTGACGGTCAACAGGACCATCACCCGGCTGCGGAAGGCAGGTCTGGTGGCCTCTCAGCCACACCGCGGCGTGGTGCTCACCCGCCAGGGACAGCGTCTCGCAGAAGCATCGAAGAACAGGCACGACACCGTGCTGAACTTTCTCCTGTCTCTGGGGATCCCGAAGCGCGTGGCCGGGATCGATGCGGAAGGGATCGAACATCACGTCAGTCCGCAGACTCTCGCAGCATTCAGGGCGGCATTGCAGAAAGGCACATCGTGATCAACGATCGGTCCGTCCGGACCTCATACGCACGCAGGGCGATACGAAAGCACACAGAACAGCGATGGAAAGGGGCCGTGGTGCGTCCGGTCGCGCAACCACACCCCCACGCACGGAGTCATAAGAAGGAGAACCAATTCGCAGTTCCATCGTAACGATTCGGAGGATGTCATGACACGACTCATCTTCGTCGTCTGTGCGGCAGCCCTCGCAATGGGTTCAGTGCGGGCGGATGATACTGTGCGGACATGTGCAACATTCACAACATACCGGGATTTCTCGTTTCACCGGTTCGAAAAGGGTTACCTCGAATCCCTGAACTTCCCGGTTCCAACGGTCGTGGAGAGTACGCTCCGCGATATGGCGGCGATCAAGCTGGCCCAACCCTTTCTCACCACGCACAGAGTCTATGAGAAGATCTGTGACCTCGCCAATGAGGGGGAAACTCCCGCGGTCCGCTATAAGGCCGCGCTGGTGCGCATGGTCTTCGATTTCCCGCACATGTTCGAAAGAGAACGGGGGCGCGACTTCAGGAATGACCACGAACTCTTCAGCGCGATCGAGGCACGTCTCCATTCCTCCACCCTGCTGATGTCCCGCTGACAGGCCGGTGTCCGATCACGAGCGCGCCACGCGGGGTGGCATCGATGTGCTCCCGGGGGATGCACTCCGCGCATGCTGTCTCACCCACTCCCTGCCGCACTCGCGCGGACGGTCACTTCTGCCCGATCCGTCCGCGAATTCCTGAAGGCATACGGGTCATGGTAGACGGCACCCGGAGGAAGTGAATCCCACATCGGGCCAAGGTCCCCGCGGATCAGATCGGTATAGAAGGACGGCAGAACGTTCGACTCCTGCTCGAAGAACGCCCGGAATCCGCGATCCCCGAGAAGACGGTCGCGTACCTTTCGATAGAACCGGAGCCTGCCATACCCCTCAGAGGAGACAGCCCGGACGACGTTCAGCCAGCGTGGAATGAACGCCTTCGTTGCTCCGATGCGGCGGAGGATGGCACGGCGCGAGAACGTGTGTTCCGTCAGGTCGATGACGCGTTCGTAGAACTCCGGCCAGGCGTAGTGTTTCGGTCTCATGTTCATCGCGTGATTGTTGTCCAGGAAATGGAAGGGGAAGCCGATGAGCCGGTCGTCGATCTGATACTGCAGATTGATCGGCGCCGCTTCACCGAACGCCGTCAGGAGCGAGTAGCCGGGGAATGCCCCGGGCGTCAGATCGATGAACCGCTTGGTCAGTTCGAACGGCTCGGGCCCCCTGTCGCTGTCCAGACCGAGCACGAAGTTCGTTTGCACGTACGGGATGTACCGCAGGATCATATTGACATGCTCGGCGATACGGAGGACCTTCGCCTCGCCATGGGCCGCGCCCGTCCTCGATTTGTCGCCGAGATCGAACCAGGATTCAATGCCGGGGAGCAGGGCCTTGAACCCATTGCGTTGCATCCGCTGGAGGTGCGGCTCGGAGAGCAAGGACAGACTGCTTTCGGCGATGAAGTCGATGCGCCCGGGCGGAACGGCTTCTTCGATGGCACTCATCAGGTCGTCGAAGCGTACGCCGAAATTCGGGTCGTGCCACCCGACCAAAGGCCGCTTGAATTTCGTAAGAAGAAAGCCGAGGTCCTCCTTCAGGACGTCAGGATCGAACAGCTGGTACGGCACGACTGAGTCGATGCAGAAGGGACAGGTGTACGGACAGCCGACACTGGCGAGCATCGGCACCATCTTGATGAGAGGTGCTTTCCGGAGAGTGCTCTGGATGAACTCCCACCGTTCGCGTACCCCGGGGAGTGCGGCCGGCTGCTGGGGCGCAGAAAGCCGGACCCCCAACGGAGCGTGGTGCGAGCAGTCGCGCAACACATCGTTGATGACCTGCTCATCCGTGAACCCCAGCACATAGTCGAAGTACTTCTGTGCGTCCTGCGGATAGCACCGGGCGTGGGGCCCTCCGAGGACCGTCACCACACCCCGGGCGCGGAACCGGGCACTGATCGCATACGCGAGCAGAGCAGCTTCCGTGAACGACCCGATGAAGAGGAGATCGAGATCCTCCGGCAGCTCTGAAGTCAGGTCCTCGAATCCTGTATAACACAACATCGTGACGTCGTGTCCTGCCCTCTGACACCATACGCCGATCACCTGGGGCATGATGCTCGAGAGATTGGCGTTCATGACGCGTGCCCATAACGCCGTCGTGGGCCCCTTGCTTGCCAGGTCAATGACGCCGACACGCAGTCGTTTCATCCGGAACCTCCTCCGCTCACTCCCCCTGCACTGCGCTCCTCATTTGCTTTCGACTTCTCTTTCCATGCGACCACGACGAGCCGCAACGTCGTGGCACCGATGTTCCTGGCCCGTGCACGCCTGCCGGGAGCCCTGTCGGGACACCGGCTTGTAGCTCCGCACCCTGTCTCGTATCATCGGAAGTCGTGACCCGGGATCGCTCGCGGTCATCGCATTCGCGTCATGTGGGCGGAAGAGTGAATGGTGTCGGCGGGCGGGCGATTGCGAAGGTGATGGTGGTGCGATGGAAGTGATCCATACTCGGGCCGGCCTGTCGCTCTTTGTGATGTGGAAGAACACCATGAGCGTTGCGGGGGGAACCACCTGGTTGCTCTGTATTCGTAACGTCGGATGCGATGGCCTTTGTTCCCGTGACCGGAGCGGCGGGGAGGGCCGCCACCCGCCCGATTGATTCTCGCCGGGTTCTGCCGTATCTTGTCTTTTTACACAGTACCATGCCGCCTCCCGTGAAACCGCAGACTGCGCCCCCGGGTCGCCAGCCGGCGCGGCACGGAAACGTTCCATTCACCGTCCCCTGTCCATCCTATGAACCTGCATACACGCGTACGAGCGATCCTCCAATTCTTGAGCGCGACGTTGGCCCCATTCTTTCTTGCGTCGATCGCGTTCGCCCAGACGCCGGGGGGAAAGGTCGTGGGCTATTACCCGGACTGGAACCGGGACTCGTATCCTCACACTGCGATCCCGTATCAGCACCTGACCCACATCGCTCATTCATTTCTGATACCGAATGCCGACGGGTCGCTGAGCGGAACGAGCGGTTTCGCGTACCCTGCAATGGTGCAGGCTGCGCATCTTGCGGGAGTGGATGTGCTGGTGGTTCTCGGAGGGTGGGACCAATCCGCGGGGTTCTCACCGATGGCTGCCGACACCGCCGCGCGGCGCCGATTCATCACGAACCTCGTCGACTTCTGCGTGATAAACGGCTACGATGGTGTCGACCTCGATTGGGAGTATCCGGCGAATACCACGGACCGTGCTAACTTCACTACCCTTGTCCATGAGATGCGGATAGCCTTCGCGACTGCGCCACGGCCGCTGACGATCTCTCTGGCCGTGCCTGCCACGAACTGGAGCGGACAGTGGTTCGACGTCGCATCCATGAAGACCGATCTCGATTGGATCGGGATCATGACCTACGACTTCTACGGCGGGTGGTCAGCGACGTCCGGCCCGAACTCGGCGCTCTATGGCAATTTTGCGACGAACACTCAGGGGTGGATAGACTATTCCTGGAGCTACTACACCGCCACGCGGGGGTGTCTTCCGACAAACTTCTCGTTGGTATTCCTTTTATGGCCAGGTGTTCAATGCGTCAACGATGTATGGGACAAGTACGGGAGCGAGTCAGGCCACCTATGCGGCGATCGCGGGCTACCTCGCCGCTGGTTGGACGCGACAGTGGGACAATGTGGGGATGGTGCCGTACGCGATCAATCCGGGAGCAACGCAGACGGTCAGCTACGACGACACCGTCTCTGTCCGGCTCAAGTGCGAATATTCCCGCACAAAGGCAACAGGGGGCGTCATGATCTGGGCGATCGGACAGGACCTGATCACCGGAACCCAGCCATTGCTCGCAACGGTCGGCCTCACGATGAAACCAGCGACAACGGTACCACGTACCGATGGCGCCGCCATGCCATCCGCATTCTCGCTCGAACAGAACTTCCCCAATCCCTTCAACCCCTCCACGGTGGTGCGGTATCATGTCCCGCGGGCCGGCACCGTTCGCCTTGCCGTCTACGATGCCCTCGGACGCGAGGTCGCGCTCCTGGCCGGGAGCCATCATGCACCGGGCACCTATGAAGTACGCTTCTCTGCGGCGGGGTTGGCAAGCGGCGTGTACGTGTGCCGGCTTACGAGCGAATCCGCAATGCGGTCCGTCCCGATGCTCCTGGTACGTTGACGGGGTCAGTTCCTCTTGACATTCATCCCGCAGAGTTGTACTTTGTAGCGCAAAGTACTTTAAGGGAGCAGCATGACGACCATCGATTCCGGACTCCGCGACATAGCCGAGATCCGCTCCATCATGGAGCGGTCCACCAAATTCATCTCCCTCAGCGGCTTCGCAGGGATCGGCGCAGGTGCGGTCGCCCTGGCGGGGACCTGGGCAGCATGGGTCATGCTCCGCGCCGACGGGGTTGAGCTCAATTTCAACGCAACCCGCATGGATCTGCAACCCGACACCAGGATCAGCCTCGTGCTTCTCGGCGTGGGGGTACTCGTGTGCGCCCTCGCCATCGCATGGTTCTTCTCCCACCGGTTGATGCGCAAACACGCGGAACCCGTGCATGGTCCGGTGATGCGGCAACTCGTGCTTGCCCTTGCCGTACCCATCGTCGTCGGTGCGATCATGACCCTCCTCATGTTCTACCACGGCCCCCTGTGGCCCGTCATCCCGTCCATGCTCCTGTTCTACGGTCTCGCCCTCTTCAGCGCGGGCTCATTCACGTTCGGGGAGGTGAGGACGGTGGGGGTGATCCAGATCCTTCTTGGCCTGGTCGCCGCACTTGTCCCCGAGTACGGGCTCCTCTTCTGGGCAGCCGGATTCGGCGGGGTCCATATCATCTACGGGGTCCTGTTCTTCCGGAAGTACCGTCAGTGAGCCCGCTCATCGACAAACTCAACCCCGTCTTCGAGAACCGGATCAGGCTCGGGATCATGTCGGTCCTGGTCGTCGACGACCCGAAGGAATTCACCACCCTCCGGTCGCTGTTGGGCGTCACCGACGGTAACCTCGCCAGCCACCTGAAGGTCCTCGAAGAGCACCGCTTCGTGAAGGTGAAGAAGGAGTTCGTTGGCCGGAAGCCCCAGACCACCTACACCGTGACCGACGCGGGCCGCAAAGCGTTCACGGGGCATCTGGAAGGACTGGAAAGCGTGATACGCAGCGCCCGGTGATATTTTTTTGCTCATATACTTTGCAATACAGAGTACTCTGTTCCAAACCACAACTGAAGGCTCACCCCCATGACATACCGTCCTCCGGCAGTACAGTACCTCCTCCTTGCAGCTCTGATCCTGGCGATCGCCGGCGATATGCTTCTGAGAGTGGAACCATGGGGGCTCAACGTTCCGATCCTCACCCTCCTCCTCTTCGCAGGTATCGGTACCCTCAGCCACCTCCTGCATGACCCGTTGCCGATCGAAGCCTGGCTCATCGCCGGCCTGGGCCTGCTCACGGGGATCTGCTTTTCGTGGCGCGACGCCCCGAACCTCATGGGATTCAACTTCCTGGCCGTCATCGCCTCCATTCATCTGGTCACCGCCCGCAAGCACGCACGGGAACTCCCGCACATGACGTTCCTCGACCATCTCTTCCATGTCTTCGCTCAGGTGGTCCACCTTTCCGTGGGACCCATCTTTCTCCTTCTCCGCGATCTCCGCGCCGGAACCACCGAAGGCGCACAGCGACGCTCGCGCGGCCGCCAGGTGTGGATCGGGATCGCTCTCGCCGTCCCCGCCCTGCTCCTGTTCGGATCACTGCTCACCTCCGCCGATGCGACGTTCGAGTACCTGATCACCGACTTCTTCCGGATCGATGTCTGGACCATCGTCGGCCACGCTGCCCTGATCGCTTTCCTGAGCTGGATCGGGGGAGGTTGGTTGCGCGGGCGCTTCCTCGCAACAGAAACCGCCTCCCTCCCGGTCATCTTCCCGAAAAAACTCTCCCTCGGAGTGACGGAACTGGCGATCCTCCTCGGCTCCCTCGATCTGCTGTTCGGACTCTTCGTCGCACTGCAGATCCCCCACTTCTTCGGCGGGCATGAGGCGATCCTCGGCACCCCCTCGCTGACCTATGCCGAATATGCCCGCCGGGGTTTCTTCGAGCTCATCGCGGTCGCTGCACTGGGGCTTCCGCTCCTCCTGCTTGCCGACTGGTTGTTCCACGGTGAGAACGCACGCGAACAGCGGCTCGTTCGGGGACTCTCCGTCGCGATGGTCGCACTCCTCGGCGTGATGCTGGCGTCCGCGATGCACCGGCTCTCCCTCTACGTGGAAGCCTATGGTCTTACGGTCGCCCGCGTGAGCGCCGCCGCGATCCTCATCTGGATCACTCTCGCCCTTGTCCTCTTCTGCGTGACGGTCTTCCGGGGGAAGCGGGGCCTTCTTCCGTTCGCGATCATCCTGTCTGGATACGCCGTCCTGCTGGGATTGAACACCGTGAACCCCGAAGCCCTCGTCGCCCGCGTGAACATGGGGCGCATGGCCGCCGACGGCAAGTTCGACCCGAAGTACACGTTCCGACTCGGCGCCGATGCGGTACCGGTGATGCTCGACGCCATCCCGGTGATGACGCCAGAGCACCGGAGCGATCTGGCCACGCGGCTTCTCGGATCATACGCCGGAGTGGACACGGCGAAGGACTTCCGGAGCTGGAACGCTGGACGGGCGACAGCCACTTCACTCGTGCGCACACGTGAGGCGGAGTTGCGGAGCTACATCCTCCCCCACGACACCGCTGCCACCCCCTCCCGACAGGGCGACGGTCGTCACTAAACACGACCCGGTCGGCACTTCCGTCGGACGTGCCGACCGGACCCGCGGGCGGGGGGGGGAGCTGTGGTCGCCGGGCTTACGGGGCCGGCGTCTGGTGGACCGCCTGGATATGCTCCGCTTTGAACTTCGTGAGCCTGACGACCTGCGCCTGGCCGCGTAAGAACGTCGGGACGCTCAGGATCGCTTCTGCCTTATCCTGCGCCTCGATCACTGCCCAGCCCGTGTGCACGCCATCCTTGCACCCCCAATCGAAATGCGTCAGATAGCCGATCGCAAGCACCTGCTGAAGAGCGATCGTGCAGTCTTCCGCGCTGTGATTGGATACGACCAGGAATCGCCTCATGTGCTTCCCTCCCATCATGCGTTATAGAATTCACACAGTGCTGAGATATCGGTGAACGGAGTAGATCGCGGCGGACCCTTCCCCCACCGCCGCGGCAACACGCCGGTTGGCCCCTGCACGGACATCTCCCGCCGCAAAGACGCCGGGGACGTTGGTTTCAAAGAGGAGCGGATCCCGATCCAGCGCCCAGCCGCGGGGCCTGCCGTTGATGCGGGGAAGGTCCGGGCCGGTCAGAATGAACCCCTTGTCGTTCAACTCCAAAAGGCCATCGACAAACCCGGAATGCGGTGCTGTACCGATACATATGAAGAGCGCTGCGGTGGAGATCTCCCTGTCGGAACCGGTATCCACATCCCTCACCACTGCGTGCTCGAGCTGACCGTTGCCACACACGGCGACGACCTCGACCTTCGGTACGACATCGATATTGTCCGTGACCTTTACCCGCTGCACGAGGTAGTGTGACATCCCAGGGCTGATGTCGGGGGCACGCACGAGGATCGATACCCGGCGCGCATAGCGCGAGAAGAATAGAGCCGCCTGTCCCGCGGAATTCGCGCCACCGACGATGCAGACATTCCGGCCCCGATAGGCGGCTGCTTCACTCAACGCAACACCGTAGTAGATCCCCCGTCCGCTGAACGCTTCAACGCCGGGGACGTCCAGCCTCCGGACCGCCATCCCTGTGGTAAGGACCACCGCATACGCGGATATCTCCTTACCGTCCTCGAGGTGCACGATCTTGTAGGGATCCTGCCGCCGGATGCGCACCGCCTTCTGTGCGGTCAGGATCTCGGCCCCAAACCGTTTCGCCTGTGCGGTCGCCCGTTGGGCGAGGTCCGCCCCCGTGATCCCATGGGGGAAACCCAGGTAGTTCTCTATCATAGAGCTGGTCCCGGCCTGACCTCCGGGCCCGCTCTGCTCGATGAGGACGACGCGCATGCCTTCGGAAGCTGCATACACCGTGTTCGCCAGACCGGCCGGACCGCCCCCGATGACGATCACATCGTAGAATGGGCGTTGCGCCTCCGTCTGCAAACCGATCTTCCTGGCCAGTTCGGTTTGCGAAGGGCCCCTCACGTATGATCCATCAGGAAAAAAGACAACCGGCAAACGCTCCAGCCCTTCCGGGAGGTCCCCGATGAGCTTGCGCATCGCAGCATCTTCATCGATATCGACCCACTGGTAGGGGACCTGGTTGCGGGAGAGGAAGTCGCGCACTTCGTAGCTTTGCGGGGAGAGGTTCGCGCCGGCGATCCGGATGCCGTCGTACGGCGGGCGCGCATGGCTTTTCCAGTCGGCCAGAAGGTCATCAAGGACGGGATAGAGCTTCTGATCGGGCGGGTCCCACGGCTTCATGAGGTAATGATCCAACCCGATCCGGTTGATGCTGTCGATCGCTGCGCTGGTATCCGCGTAGGCTGTCAGAAGGACCTTGCGGGCCTCCGGGTGAAGTCCGACGACTTCGGCAAGGAACTCCGTGCCGGTCATATCCGGCATCCGCTGATCGACCAGAAAGAGGGCCACGGGTGTGCCCCTCTGCTTCAGCTGGCGGGCGGCGTCGAGGGCCTCGGCGGGCGACCCTGCCTTTACGATACGGTATTCATTCTGGTACTGCACACGGAGATCCCGCTCGATCGCAGCAAGCACCTGGGGATCATCGTCCACGGTCATGATAACCGGCTTGGCCAAATCCTATCCCTCCTTCCCACCCGTATTCAGATGGCAACATCTCTCCTCCTGTTCAGGTTCCTGAAAAATGTCCCTTGTGCGGGGTCCGCACACGGAAACCCAAAGACGGGCTGGGATGTTACCTGAGAAATACGGAGAGAAGTGGATTCATGCAGGACGAAGGGGGACACTGAAGAGGAGATCGCATGGATACGGAAGAACTCGTCAACCGCCTTGCCTCACACCGGACGATCGGCAAAGCGCCGCGAACGGAACTCACGTGGCTGGCTACCCACGGCACCCTCATGCACTACCCGGCGGGGGAGGTCGTTCTCGAACCCGGCCAGATGGTGGAACTGCTGCAGATCGTGCTCTCCGGCCGCCTGGCCATCTACGTCCCCATGGGAGCGGCACATCGGCGGGTCATGGAATGGCACGGTGGCGACGTCACAGGTCTGATCCCGTATTCACGCCTGGTGACTGCGCCGGGAAATACCTATGTCGAAGAAACGGTCGAATCATTGACCATCCACAAGCGCGCATTCCCCGCCCTCATCCGGGAATGCCACGAAGTGACCTCGATCCTGGTCCATGCAATGCTGGACCGCGCCCGGAAGTTCACGTCGGCAGATCTGCGCAATGAGAAGATGGTGTCTCTCGGCAAGCTCGCCGCAGGCCTCGCTCACGAACTGAACAATCCGGCCTCGGCTGCCATGCGCGATGCAAAAGCCGTGATGCGTGCCCTGCTTGCGGTGGAAGAAGCCGCGCGGAAACGCGGATCGGCCGGCTTCACTCCGGCGCAGCTCGATGACCTCGAGGCCGTTCACGCGCTCTGCGTCGATGGAGCAAGGAACCGGACGCCCTCGGGCCTCGCCCTGTCAGACCGGGAGGAGGAGATCGCCGCGTGGCTGCAGACGCATGGTGCTGATGCACGCGTGGCGGGAGAATTAGCCCGGCTCGGTATCGATGATGACACCCTGAACCGCGTGGCGTCAGCGCTCCCGCATGCCGGACTCGATCCTGCGCTGCGGTGGATCACTACGGGTTGCGAGGCACGCGCACTGGCGATCAATATCGAACGGGCGGCCGGTCGTATACATTCCCTCGTCACTGCGGTCAGGGGGTTCACGCATCTGGATCAGGCACCGGTCCAGGGGCCGGTGGATGTCCCGGCGGGATTGACGGATACGATCGCGCTCCTCAGCGGGAAGGCAAAGCACAGGTCGATCGCGATCACTCCCGATATCAGCCCGGACCTCCCTTCCGCGTACGGCCTCAGCGCAGAGATCAACCAGATCTGGATGAACCTCCTGGACAATGCGATCGATGCTGCGCCCGACAACGGACATGTCGTCGTGACCGCATCCCATGACGGGCCGGCGGTGATCGTGCGAATGATCGACGACGGCCCCGGGATCCCTCCGGAGGTGAGAGATCAGATCTTCGATCCGTTCTTCACGACGAAATCGGTCGGCGAAGGAACAGGACTGGGGCTGGATATCGTCCGTAAGATCGTGGATTGGCACAACGGGGAGATCGCCGTGCACAGTGAGCCCGGCAGAACAGAATTCAGGATCAGCCTGCCGGCCTTTGACGCCGGGGTGCACGAGACCTGAGGCTGCGTACGCGCAGACCTCACGAGATATTACCTGCCGCGTCCTGTCCGAAGAACTTCCGGTCCGGTGAACAACCGATGATCGACGGATGATCCCATGATCTCGTATCCCGCGGCATCGGGGTGCAATCCGTCGTTCTGGTACGCAGGCAACAACAACCGCGTGGGATCCCGGGGATCGCGCATGACCATGTCCATATCGATGCATGCATCGAAATTGCCCGTTCCCCGGATCCACTCGTTCACTGTAACGCGGCACTGCTCGCTGTACTGATTGTAGTAGCCGTTACCGTTGAACGGGAGAACGGTTCCCCCGTAGATCCTGATGTTCTTTGCGCGCGCTCTTGCAACCATCTCCTTGTAGGAGGCAATGAGATCAGTTGCCGTCTGCGCCGAGGCAGCGGCCGTCTTGACCTTGCCGATATCGTTGACTCCCTCGAACACCACGGCCCAGCGAACCCCCGATTGTCCGAGGATATCCCGGTCGAACCGACTCGCCCCCGTCGGCCCCAGTCCGCCTGCAAGGACGCAATTCCCCCCGATGCCCAGGTTGAGGACCCCGACATGCCACGTGCCCGGATCCTTGAGAAGGGACTCTGAGAGGATATCCGGCCAGCGGTTCTGCATGTTCGTCGTGGACCCTCTCCCATCGGTAATGGAATTCCCCAGGATCGCAACACATGCCGCCGTGACAGGAGCAAGCACGTCGATCGCATTGATGGTGTACCAATGATCCGTCCTCACCGCGCCGCTTGTGTCAACCCGGGAGAGCGCATTCCCGGCGAAAAGGTACGACGTTGTCCGTGACCCTGGATGGCCCGTGAGAGCCACCGGACTCACGCCGTAGAAGGTCGTGATCGCAACATCAGCGCGAGGCCTCAACGGGAATGCCAGCGGATCGGAGGTGACCGTGGCCCCGGGTCCTATGACGATCTCCTCTTTTCCGTCAAAGGCCAACGCCTTGTCGGACCCCGGATCGATCGTCCCCCCTCCGGTGGAGAGCGCAATGTGCACAGCGTGAAGGATGACCGGCTCTGTGCTGAACGCATTCGAGAATCGCACACGAAGACTGTCGCCGCCGATCGAGACGCGCACGATCTGCCGCAACGTGTTGTTGCTCAACCCCGGCGCCGGCGGAGCATTCCCTGTCTCGACGAGTTGCGGTGCCGTGGCCCAGGTCCCTACCCAGTGCATGGACTGGTTGCTGCTGCCGTGCGATGCGACGCAGGATGCCAGGAGCGAAGAAAGCAGAAGGGCTCCCACCGCTTCTCTCAGGGAACACAGAGGCCGCCGCGGCCTCACTGAACGTATAGTTTTCATGGCAGGGATCTTCGCTGGTCCAGCACGTCTCAATGAAACACAGTTGGTGCACGCTCTAGTGAAAAGTAGCAAAATCAGGACGTAGAGCAAAGCGCGACTCTCTATATAGGAGACCATGGTCGTGCCGACCCGCAGGTAATGCTGGCCTGACGGATCCCCCGGGCAAGGATTCAGGCCCCCCGCTTGCTTTTTGACGAGGAGACCCTTACATTTCGTTAGTTAACGAAATGAGAGAATGGACCGCAAGACCGTTACGATCTTCAGGGCACTCAGCCACCCCAGCCGCCTCCGCATCGTGAAGATGCTCGAGGAACGGGAACTGTGCGTGTGCGAGGTCCGCGCCATCCTCGGACTCTCCACCTCCACCGTGTCCAAACACCTGACCATCCTCTGCGACGCCGGACTGATCACGGATTCCAGGGACGGCAAGTGGGTGAACTACAAACTGAACTCCGCCACACGCGACACCCTCATCCGGCCTCTCCTTTCGGCGCTCAAGACAGGACTCGAGACGGAGCTGCAGATCAAGGCCGACCGTGAGAAGGCCCACACGGTGGACCGGAACAAGTTGTGCAGTCTCTGATCCCTGTGTTTCCGTTCATTCCGTCATCATACAAGATATCCCAGCGTAAGGAACATTCCGATGGTCATCAAAGTACTTGGACCCGGTTGCATGAACTGTAAGACCCTCGAACGCCGCACCCATGAAGCCGTGGAAGGCATGACGCCCGCACCGCTCATCGAGAAGGTCGAGGACTACCAGCAGATCGCCTCCTACGGCATCATGCGCACACCCGGACTCGTCATCGACGGCAAGGTCGTGCTTTCCGGAAGTGTCCCGTCCGTGGACGCGTTGAAGACGCTGATCCAGCAACACACCTCTTCTGCCGGCATCCAGGCGTGAAACTCTCGCCCATTACGGCAGCGGTGAGCTTCCTCGTCCTGTGGATCGTGGTCTATGCCTTCCTGGATCCGATCACGTCCGCATTCGTCGGACTCCTCCCCCTTCCGCCGGCAGGGCACCTGACCGATGCGGTCCGGTTCTTTGTCTTCGAAGTGCCCAAGGTCCTTCTCCTCCTCGTCATCGTGGTCTTCGGTGTCGGCATCATCAGGAGCTATTTCTCACCCGAACGTACCCGGCGTATGCTCGCCAACAAGCCGTTGTTCGCAGGGAACGTCCTGGCGGCAAGCCTCGGCGTCGTCACTCCCTTCTGTTCGTGTTCGGCCGTACCGCTCTTCATCGGGTTCGTCGAGACCGGGATACCACTGGGTGTCACATTCTCCTTCCTCGTCGCGGCACCGATGATCAACGAGGTCGCCCTCGTTCTGCTCTGGGGGCTCTTCGGCTGGCAGACGGCATTGCTCTACGCCTCCACCGGACTGGTCATCGCCATCGCCTCCGGGTACGTGATCGGGAAACTGAAGGTCGAGCGCTATATCGAGGATTGGGTCCTGGCCATCCATGCACAGCAGCATCCTGATGAGATCTCCCTGAAGTTCAGCGACCGGATCACCATGGGCTTCCAGTCAGTGCGCGAGGTCGTCGGTAAAGTGTGGCCCTATGTCATCGCGGGCATAGCCGTCGGTGCCGGGGTGCATGGCTATGTCCCCGAGAATTTCCTTGCGGGTATCATGGGCAGATCTGCCTGGTGGGCCGTCCCCGTCTCCGTGCTGATCGGCATCCCCCTCTATTCTAATGCTGCCGGGATCATCCCCATCGTCCATGCTCTTCTCGAAAAGGGTGCCTCGCTGGGGACAACGCTGGCATTCATGATGGCTGTCATCGGGCTCTCCCTCCCCGAGACCATCATCCTGCGCAAAGTGATCAAGCTCCCCCTGATCGCGATCTTCGTGGGGGTGGTCGGGACCGGCATCCTGCTGGTCGGCTATCTCTTCAACGCCATCTACTAACGCGAGGCAACGATGACGTCCGTGACCAAGAATCTATCCTTCCTCGACCGCTACCTGACGCTCTGGATATTCCTGGCGATGCTTGCCGGTGTCCTGTGGGGATACCTCTCGCCGGGCATCGTAGGCTTCTGGAGCGGATTCCAATCAGGGACCACCAACATCCCCATCGCCATCGGGCTGATCCTCATGATGTATCCTCCCCTGGCAAAGGTCCGCTATGAGGAGTTGGGCGACGTGTTCCGCAACAAAAAGGTCCTGGTCCTCTCGCTCATCCAGAACTGGGTCATTGGCCCCGTCCTGATGTTTGTCCTGGCGATCGTCTTTCTGCGCGAGTACCCCGCGTATATGGCCGGGCTGATCATCATCGGGCTGGCCCGGTGCATCGCCATGGTGATCGTCTGGAATGATCTTGCGCACGGCGACCGCGAGTACGCCGCGGGGCTCGTCGCGTTCAACTCCATCTTCCAGGTCCTGTTCTTTTCTGTCTATGCGTATGTCTTCTTGACCGTTGTTCCGGCCTGGCTCGGACTCACAACGTTTGTCGTTGACATCACCATCGGACAGGTCGCCGAGAGCGTCTTCATCTATCTCGGGATCCCCTTTCTTGCCGGACTGCTGACACGCATCGTTCTCCGGAAGCTCAAAGGTGACACATGGTATACCACATCGTTCATTCCGACGATCAGCCCGATCACGCTCATCGCCCTGCTCTTCACGATCCTTGTCATGTTCTCCCTGAAGGGCGAGTACATCGTCAGGATCCCGATGGACGTCCTGCGGATCGCCATCCCCCTCATCATCTACTTCGTGGTGATGTTCCTGGTATCCTTTGTTCTCAGCCGCAGGATGGGAGCGGACTACGGCAAGACCGTCACCCTTTCCTTTACCGCGGCAAGCAACAACTTCGAACTCGCGATCGCGGTGGCCGTTGCGGTCTTCGGCATCAGTTCCGGCGAGGCCTTCGCGGCAGTGATCGGCCCGCTCGTGGAAGTGCCGGTCATGCTTGCCCTGGTGAACGTCGCGTTACGGCTTCGCACCAGATACTTCGCCCCCGCCGTATGATCACGGCCCGGGTACAATGATCCCAATGGAGGTTGCCTTGTACATCCGCATGACACGAACCCTGCAGATCGTCGCGCTGCTCTGCGCATTGAGTATTCTGCCCGCCCATGCTCAGGATGGCGGGAAGACGACACCCCCCCGGATCACATTCGTCGAACTCGGCTCCGACAAATGCATCCCCTGCCGGATGATGCAGCCCATACTCAAGAGCATCCAGCAACGCTATGGCGACCAGATACGCGTCGTCTTTTATGATGTCTGGAAGGCGGAACAGAAGAAGTTCGGGAAGGAATACGGCGTGCGTGTGATCCCCACACAGGTATTCCTGGATGGTGCAGGGAAGGAAGTGTTCCGCCACGAGGGGTTCTTTGCCGAGGCGGAGATCGACACCCTTCTCAGGAAGCATGGACTGAACGTGCAAGGCCGGCGATGATCGAGGAACTCTTCACGTACCTCTCGCTCGCACTGGGCGGCAGTGTTGTGATGGCGGCCGGTGCTTCTCTCGCATGGGGGGTCGCGAGCATCCTTCTCAGCCCCTGCCACCTGAGCAGTATCCCCCTGATCGTTGGCTACATCACCGCCG
The DNA here is from genome assembly GCA_016707525.1 of Ignavibacteriota bacterium. Classification (NCBI taxonomy): domain Bacteria; kingdom Pseudomonadati; phylum Ignavibacteriota; species Ignavibacteriota bacterium. The sequence goes on along the minus strand of JADJHP010000012.1, from coordinate 102,923 downwards.
AGACAGAGCGGACGACCACACGGGCGCTGCTCCTCTCGACGATCTTCGCGCTGGGGATCCTGCTTTCGATCGCTCTTCTCGGCATCCTGACCGCGATGCTTGGCCGGATCCTGGGCGATATCGGCGAGTGGGGCAATATCCTGCTCGCCGCCGTCTTCCTCGTGATGGGGCTGGCATTGCTCGACGTCATTCGTCTCCCCTGGGGTGGGATACGGCGGCAACACATCAGCGCGGCGGAGCGGTTCAGGCATCTTCATGCTCGGACTGATGTTCGGCCTGGGGCTCGGGCCATGCACGTTCGCCTTCCTCGCCCCGATCCTCGGCCTCGTCTTCTCCGCGGCCTCCGATCACATCTGGTTCTCTGTTCTGCTGCTCTCCGCCTTCGCACTCGGTCACGCCGGTGTCATCGTTGTCGCCGGTACCCTTACCCAGACCATCGCACGCTACCTGGCCTGGACCTCTTCGAGTCCTGTGGCGGTGTGGCTTCGTCGTGGTGCCGGGGTCCTTGTGCTTCTGGCGGGAATATATAACCTCTGGCTCCTGCTCTGATCGTTCTATCGCCGCGCTTGCTTGAACAGCTTCCGGATACGCCATCCCTGAGCGTCTTTTACGCCGGCAGCCGCTGACATCCGTCGGTCGAGCCCATCATACATCCCCAGCGCAGCATTCTCATAGAACTTCTGCATTGTAGCCTTCCGTTCGGCGGTCACCACGCGGTAGTAGCCCGGCCCGGGATCCAGCGACGCGCGCATGGCGCAGCTTTCGAATGCACGCAGCGCCGCACCCACGAATGCGCGCTCATAGTCCGCTCCCGGTTCCTTTGCGATCAGCGCCCTGAACCGGGAGAGAACTGCGTACGGCTTCCTCAACCGTGCCCCGAGGCTATCGCTGCCGCCGGAAGCAGATCGTCGTGCGGCGTCCAGAGCCGGTACCCGCGGGTATACAACATCGGCGGACACAGCAGGCGACCCACCTTCGGTCACGATCTCGATCCTTGCCTCGTCCGGCAATGTGGCAAAGAGCAGTACGACCTCGTCGGGCGTCGTTCCTTCCTGCGGCCGTCCATTGACTTTCACGGCCTTCACACGCGGGCCGCCGTTGCGGCACGACAGAAAGAGCCTCTTCTCTCCGAACCGCACGGACTGCTTCTGCTCGTAGTAGGTGATCGAACCCGGTACGCGCGGGCGCAGGATCAGCCTGTCAGAACGGTATTCGTAGTCGAAGAGTCCGCGGACCGTCGCCGCGGGGATCGCGAAGTTGTCGATCATGACGCTGACGCCGCCGACATGATGCTCGCCGGAATCCGACCAGAGATTGTCCGTGTTCTCACCCTGCTGCGACCATGGCGCATCCATCCGGAAGTCCTTCGCCCACTTCATGGCACGCACGCCGGAGCGGAGGATGTCGTCGAACCGTCCGAGACGGGAGTACATCAGTATCGCGCGCCCTTCCACCGTTCCCCACGCCCCGCCGTCCACCCAGTGTCCGAACTGACGGAACACTTCGGTGCCGGCACCCGGAAAGGCCCCCTTTCCTTCCCAGTATGTATCATCCAGAGAAGGGGCATTGGTGAGCAGGAAATCGAACGGCCGGATCGCCGGATATGATGCGATGCGCGTGTAGATGCTCTCCGCGGTGCGGTGGTCGACCACCCGGAGTGCGACCGCATCGGCATTCGCTACGCCCTCGAGATAGTTGTGCGGCTCCTGCCCGAGAACGCCGTGCCTGATCCCACCGGGTTCGATGCTCTTCACGAAGTAACCCTCGGTCGTCAACAACAGGGGCAACGAACTGCGTGTGATCTCCTGCCGTTTCTTGCAGAGTTCCAGCTTGTCCTTCTCGCCCGTGATCAGATACAACTCTGCCATCCTGTCGAGCGCCGCGAGATACGTTATGGAAAGTCCGGCAAGGTATCCCTTTCCCAGCGAACCGTCCAGCTTCCTCACACCTCCGTAGCTTGGCGCGAGCAGGTTGCTGGCCGGGCCGACGAGGAACAGGTTGTTCTTCGGATCCCTCGTGCATTCGATGAACGCACAGGCGCGTTCCATCTTCGGCAGATAATGACGCATCGCTGCCGTGTCGCGGTTTGCCAGGAGGATCTCCGACTGCATCACCAGTCCGGCCGCAGCGGCCTCGTAGAACCAGTCGTGCACGTTCTGGTCGCCATCGCCCTGTTTGAATCCGATCTCGTGCGGCCGCGCCATGTCGCCCAAACTTCCGTCGGGCGCGATAAGCCCGGAGAACCACGCACCCGTCGGACTGCCATCCCACATGCTCATACGTTTGCCGTCGCCCTGGTTATCCCAGTGCAGGTCCCACGACCGCTGGAGGATGGAGAACCATGGTTCCTGGAGAAATGGCGTGGCGGCATACGAGAACCCGTAGCTGTTCTGGATCCACCATGCGTTCCAGCCCGCGCCCTCCACGAACGTATCCCATTCGGGTTTGTAGAGCATGGCGAGGTTTGGCACGATGGGGTTGGGATCGAAGAACGCGAACGACTCGTCGATCAGGCGGAGATACGTCGTGTCCCCTTCTCCCCGGCAGTAGACTCCTTCATACGCCGGTTGTCCGGACGGTTTCGGGGCGCAGGAGGCAAGGCATATCAGGCCGAGGAGAATGGCCGATGCGGTCTTGTTCGAAGAGAACGCCATAGTTGGGACTCTCAGGGTACGGGATGTGTGCGGGGACAGGGACCGAAGAAAGGTACCCCGCGGAGAGGAGAAACACAAGGATGCCGGAAGTGCGGATGCCGTTGTGTAATACCGCAGTAAAAATGTCAGGGTTTGTGCTTAGTAGAAATGTCAGGGTTTCTCATCTTGGGAACCTCACTCATTTGCGGAGACGAACCCGTAATGTAGGAGATCCTGACAATGAGGATCAACGAACGGCAGCGTCACCGGAGGAGTAGCATTTTCCTCGTTTCCACTTGCGTCCCGGCTCCGTCTCTGGAGTCGCGCCCGAAGACGGAGTCCGAAGGGCGGACCTGAAGACGATAGAAGTAGACTCCGCTCGACAGGGACGATGCATCGAACCGCACCTGGTACGCTCCGGGCGCTTTCTTCTCGTTCACCAGTACGGCCACTTCGCGCCCGAGGATATCATAGACGGCAAGGCGTACATTGCTGAATTCAGATATCTGATATCGGATATCTGAACTGGGGTTGAACGGATTGGGATAGTTCTGCAAGAGCGCGAACGATGACGGGGCTGCCGCTTCCACCACATCCGTCACGACCGTCGGGTTGAACGTCCATACATCTGCAGGCGTCGGCATATGACTCGCAATGATCGAGAATTGATCCAGGGCGGACCAGGGCTCCTCGCCGCCGCGGGCGCACGTCAGGACCCACATGATGGGGGTGGATGAACGCGCATCCATATTCACAGCAAGAGCAGGATCCGCTGAGGCCGTGTATGGTGTCTTGAATATGAAAGCGAACTCACGGGCAACGGCGTTGTTGCCCGGCGTGGTGCCAGGCCAGTACCGTCCATCCACGAGCCCACCTGCAACGTTGTTCTCGAGACATCCGACCGCCAGGCGCGTCGGCGGATCGGTCTCCATGTCCCACGCAGAGAACGGCACGGAATAGTCGTACCCCTGATACGGGTAACCGGAGCCAGGGTGCACGATCCATGGCTGGAACGAGGCCTCTGCCGGTGCAGCATCGGCCGACGCGAGGTACCGGTACGCGCGGGAGACGTTCTCGTCAGCAGGAACCGCCCCGGGGTCCCAGAGTCCGAAGGGCGACACGGCAGCGAGCTTCAGCAGCACGGTGTGATACTCTGCCACGCCGAGCGACGTTTTAAATCCATCGATCGTCAGGTTGCCGGCCATCCCCATGGTGCCCCGGGACCTGTCATACGCCTCAGGGTTGAACAGTACGGAGAAGCCCTCCAATCCGATCCCCGCAAACCCTCCGACCGGGGAAAATCGCCGGTATCCCGAAGTGCGTTTCCAGGACCGCATGCCGGGATGTGTATCGATCGTCCCGATCAACACTTTGAAACCATCGATCACCGGACTCGTATGGCCGAGGTCGTCGGGGAGAGGGCTGTTCTCGAGCAGGACCATGCCGGTGGTCGAATCTTTGACCGAGTATCCCGTGGTCCCACCCTGCGCATCCACGACCCCACGGATGACATACAGATGGCTCTTGAGAGCCGACGTGTCGACAACCGAGATCTCGAAGGCTCCGGTCGCAGACCCGGCAACATGCTGCACCGGACTCGTGTACACGATGCTCTTCAGAGGGCTCACCGGGAAGACGAGGGTGTCCCGCCACACATTGTCGCTCGCATCGGCAAGGACCAACGCGACGGCAAGCGTAGAATCGGTGGTCCACGATGGAACATAGAAGGACACGTATGACGACGGGTCATTTGCATCGTAAGGGACGCAGGTACGTACTCTTCCCCTCCAGCGTCCCGATCTGGAGGGTATGCCCGGACTCTTCGGGTGCGACGGAGATCACCAGGGGCCCGAGTGCAATGGATGATGCATTCCGTACGCCGACGACATACCGCACATGTTCTCCGGGGTTCGGCACGCCATCGCTGTTGATATTGTCGGACACGACCACGACGGAACTGACGGCAACATCCGCCGTGGTGATGTTGTCCACGATATGGGCCCAGGGGACGATCGCGCCGTTGGCATAGGTGATCACTGCATCCGCGTACAGCCCCTGTGCTAGAGGCGCCATCTGTACTGCCCCTCCGAAGATGCCGTCGGCGGCACTCTCATCCTGGTGCGATCCGTCATCGGCGAGGGGAACGGTTGAGATCACGGTGCCGTCGTATCGCTTCAGTTGGACCTGGATGCCTGCCACCGCAGCTCCCCGCGCATCAGCACGAAATGATAGCATGGCCTGATCGGCGTTCCTCATCAGCACATGGGTCATGTGCGGAGGGATCGATCCGTTACATATGCTCGTATACATCGCGCGCAGTGTTGCGCCACCCCTCTTCAGGGCGGCAACGCTCGCAAGCCGGTCCGCTCCACGGGCGGCATACCACACACCGGCGATCTCCTGGGTGTCGCCGGGCGCCATCGTGAATGGGCCGGTCACCACGCACAGGCGACGGTCATTCGGCAGGAGTAGGCTACCGTCTACCCATCCCGTACCGGCAACAGGATCACCGCTGAAGACAAATCGCGTGGTATCTTGCGTGGCAGGATCGACGTACGGCCTCCCGCTGGCGCCGACCAGCCCCTTCATGAGATTCTGCCAATTCCAGCATCCTCTCGAGCCGGGACCCTGGTCCGGATCATAATAGCCGCTATACCCTGACGAAAAGAAGTTGAATGCGCTCAGAGGGAGGTTGCGATAGCCGGGACGGCGAGAAAACCCATACAGCGCGGTATCCGTCGGGGCCCCTGGCACGACCGGACCCTGGAGCAACAAGAACCCTACCGCCGGAGGCGTTGAGCCGTACTGCAGATCAACCGTCTCGCCGTTGTACGCAAACCCGAGGCCAAGGAGGGTATCGCACCCCACAAGATCGTCGCCCGCATCCCCCACGTCGGGATCTGCCCATTGCACAAGGTACACCGAATCCAGTGGAACGCCGCTCTTGTTGATCACGCGGGAGGATTGGAAGATGGCATCACCGAGCGCACCTGCGCGGCGATGTGCCCACACCGACCTCTGCATCTCCAGTCCGATCGGAGTGGATCCCGCGAGGTTCATGCTTCGCACCCAGCTCAGATCGTTCGCCACGTACCAGAGTGCCTGATCCGCCAACGGCGGGCCGGGCACGTCGATCGCCGGGTCGTACGCACCATTGCGATCAACATCGGTGTACGGAGCACCGAGGGAAGCCGGCCATTCGTTCCAGTCGTCCCAGTATTGCTGCAGGAGCTGGACCGCATTCACCGCCTCATATCTGCCGATGAGGGAAGTTTCCTCGTTCAGGAGGATCTCACGCTCCCCCGCCGCCGCCGGACTATTCGGGTCGCTCACACCCGGCAGCGGTGGAATGTCCCGACGCACGCGATAGACCCTGTAGGCGGGATTCGTTGCGTCGGCGGCGACAGGGATCGATGCGGATGTACCACTCACGATGATGGGCCCGGCCTGGAGACCGTGCCGGTACACAGAGCCGCCGACCTTGACCGTGTCCCGTTGTTTGACGCCCCAGACGAGACCATCCTGGAATATGGTGGTGAGCCCTGTCACCCCCTTGGGGAATTCAAAACCCTGGTTGCTGGATGAATAGGGATTGAACGATCCGCCTCCGTTGTTCGAAGAGTAGTTGAAGATGTTATTGATGAGGATCGGCCGGCAGACGTCGTTGGTGAGCGTCGAGGCCGGCGCAGGCTGGTCTTTGGGATCCCCCGTGCGCCCGCCGAATACAGGGATCCATACCAGAAGCGCGACCGCGATAGCGAAGAGTCTGAAGATGTAGGACGTTTTCATTGATCTATCCCCCTGTTTCCAGGAACCGCACGCACAGCGTACGACTGACGATCTGATCGATCAGCAGCCGCAATCACGCCACCGTGCACACGGTTCATGCACTCAGTAACGGTTCACCGCAACAACAACATCTTCTTCGTCTCGACAAATCTCCCGGCTCCGTCTCTGGAGTCGCGCCCGGGGACGGAGTCCGAAGGGCGGACCTGGAGACGATAGAAGTAGACTCCGCTCGACAGGGACGATGCATCGAACCGCACCTGGTATGCCCCGGGAGCCTTCTTTTCATTCACCAGCACAGCCACTTCCCTGCCGAGAATATCATAGACGGCGAGCCTGACAATGCTGAATTCAGATATCTGATATCGGATATCTGAACTCGGGTTGAACGGATTGGGATAATTCTGCAGGAGCGCGAACGATGACGGGGCTGCCACTTCCGCCACATCCGTCACGACCTTCGGGTTGAACGTCCACGCGTCCGATGCCGTGGGCATGTGATACGCAATGATCTTGAATTGATCGCCCGCAACCCAGTTCGCGTCGACCCGACGGTTGAACGACATGACCCACATGAGCGGCGTGGAAGAATTATTGCTCATGTTCACGGCGAGCGCCGGGTCGGGCGTCTCCGTGTACGGCGACTTGAAGATGAACCCGAGCTCGCGCACGATGCTGTTATCTACCGCCATCAGCCCTGGCCAGTACCGCCCGTCCACGAGTCCCCCCGCCACATTGTTCTCCAGCACGCCCACCGCAAGGCGCACGGGCGGATCACTCTCCATATCCCACGCCGAGAACGGAACCGAGTGATCATATCCCTGATAGGGGTAGCCTGTGGCCGTGTTCACGATCCACGGAGCGAATGAGGGATCGGCAGCTGCTGAACTGGCACTGCCGAGATACCGGTACGCCCGGGAGAAGTTCTCATCCGTCGGCGTGGTTGTGGGATCCCAACGATCGATGGCTGAAACGGCGGCTAGCTTCAACAGCACAGTATGGTATTCGGAGGCGCCGAGGGTGCTCCCGATCCCGCCGAACGTCAGATGTCCGGCCATCCCGACCGTTCCCAGAGCCCGGTCGTATGCTTCCGGATAGCCCGCGCTCGAGAATCCCTCGAGTCCGATGTTTGCATACCCGCCCACGGATGAGAACCTGCGGATCCCGGAGGGGATCTCCCAGGAGCGCATGCCGGGCAGGGTGTCGACCGTGCCGATCAGCACCTTGAAGCCGTCGATCACCGGACTCGTGAATCCGAGTGCATCCGGCAGCTCATGGTTCTCGAGAAGCTCGGTGCCGGTCGTCGAGTCTTTCACGGAGAATCCACCCGTCAGTCCGCGTGCGCTCCCCCCCCGGATCACATACAGGTGATCCTTCACCTTCGAGGAGTCAACGATCGCGATCTCGAAGCTGCCCGGTGCCGTCCCCGCGATGCGGTTCAACGGGGTCCTGTATACCGTGGATTTCATCGGCCTGACCATGAACGTCAACGTGTTGCGCCAGAGGTTGCCGCTGCTGTCGACAACGCTCAGCACTCTGGCGAACGTCGAGTCGGCATACCCCGGGGGGACATCAAAGGCCAGGTACGTTGTGGGATCACTCGCATTGTAGGTCCAGGTGTGCGTCGAGTGTCCTCCGAGACTGGCCACGCGAAGTTTTTGGCCGGCCTGATCCGGCGACATCATCAAGGCCAGATCCGACAGGATGATCGAAGAAGCGTTCGTGAGTGACACTGTGAATCGCACGCTCTCCCCGGGGTTCGGGATGTTATCGTTATCGAAACTGGTGGCAACGACGTCGTAGGAAGCCACCGCCAGATCCGCCGTGGTGATATTGTCGACGAAGTGCGTCGACGTAAGCACGGCACCGCTGTGATACGTGACGACCGCATCCGCATACAGCGCGCGTGCAATTGGGGGAATCTGCACCGACCCGCCGAAGACGCTGTCGCCCGCCGCGCCGTCAAAGGTGCCACCAACGTCGACAAGGTCAAGGGCCCATACCACGGCGCCATCATACTCCTTCAGCTGGACCTGCACACCTGCGACCGGCGTCCCGTGCGCATCGGCGCGGAACGATACTTCGCACGTGTCTCCTTTCCTCACGACCGCATGCATCAGGACGGGTAGTGTCAATTCAGAACTGAGACTGTTGTACAATTGGCGGATCATATCCGCCCTGCTCCGGAGGAGCGATACACTCGTAAGGCGGTCCCACCCTCTCGCGGCCAGGTTCGCGACGGCGATCTCCTGCGTGTCGCCGGCCGCCATGGTGAACGGGCCGGTGACCATGCACAACCGGCGGTCAGCGGGACCGACGAGCGTGCCATCGAGCCAACCCGCTCCCGTCACCGGATCGCCGGCGAAGACAAAGCGGGTCGTGTCCGCTATGGTGGGATCGATGAACGGAGCACCGCTCACACTGCTGAGTCCCTTCATGAGGTTGAACCACTGCCATGCCCCTCCCACCCCTTGCGCAGGATCCGCATACGCGGCCATTGCGCCCGTGAAGAACGTGAACGTGCTCATGGGGAGGTTCCGGTACCCGGGGCGCCGTCCGAAGCCGAACATTGCCGTGTCTGCCGCCGTTGCCGCGGCAAGCGGCCCCTGCACCAGCAGGAACCCCACGGCCGGAGGCGTTGTGCCGTAGTAGAGATCACTTGCATGGCCGTTGTAGACATACCCGAGCCCGCGTGTCGTATCAACCCCCACCAGGTCATCGCCCGCATCGCCGAGATCGGGGTCGGCCCACTGAACGAGGAACACCGAATCCAGCGCAACACCGCTCTTGTTGATCACGCGCGAGGATTGAAAGATGGCATCGCCGACCGCGCCGCCGCGGCGGTAGGCCCAGACGGAGCGCTGCATCTCCAGCCCGATCGGGCTCGTTCCGCTGAGGTACTGTGTCCGCACACTGCTCATGTCATTCGCCACGTACCAGAGTGCGGCATCGGCCATCGGCGGGCCGGGGATGTCGATCATGGGATCATACGATCCATTGTGATCGACATCAGCGTATGGTGCGCCGACCGATGCAGGCCATCCGTTCCAGTCGTCCCAGTATTGCTGGAGGAGCTGCGAGGCCGTCACCGTCTCATATCTCCCGATGAGCGGCACTTCTTCGTTCTCCAGGATCGCGAGCTCCCCCGCTGCTCGAGCATCACCAGGATCTGACACACCACCAATAGGCCTTATGTCCCGCCGCACACGGTACACCCGGTTGGTGGTGAGAGAGGCATCATCAGCAACAGGATCGGTTGTTGATGTGCCATGCACGAGGATCCGCCCGGCCTGAATGCCGTGCCGGTAGACCGAACCGCCGACCTTGATCGTGTCCCGTTGTCTGACCCCCCACACGAGTCCGTCCTGGAAGACCGTCGTGAGCCGGTCTCCTTTGGGGAATTCAAATCCTCCCTGGGTCGTGCTCAACGGATTGTACGACCCGCTTCCATTGTTCGAATAGTAATTGAAGATGTTGTTGATCAGGATCGGCCGGAACTGATCGTTGGTGGTCGTTGAAGCGGGTGTCGGTTGGCCCTTGGGATCTTCCGGACGTCCGCCCGGTGCGGTGGCACATATCAGAAAAAGAGATGCGAGGAGGATGGGACGAAAGGCGCAGGATTGTTGCATCGCTCTACCCCCTTTGCACAGTGGCCGGTACGAGGAGCGGAATGCTCACGCAGATGACGATGATGGACTTCGCCCCGCGGGGCTGGATATACTTCGACGAGGATCGCGCGAACGCTTCCCTCTATTAAATGTACGCAAGCCTTCAACAAGTGTCAATCCAAACGGCCCGTTGCGTGCACCCGTGTGAACATGCACAGGTGGTGCGTGCACGGAACTCGCGTTCCATTTGACTTTGGCGCAAACGGAGGATACATTCAAGGGATGTCTGGATCCAAACTGCGTTGAAGACATTTTCGACATCGCTGCACCTATGGCACCGGGGGATACACCGTGACACCATTCTCCTTGCGTTGTCTGCCGCTCATCTGCTTATTCTGGCACCCTTGCTTCAGCCAGAACACCAGCACGGACTCCACTCCTCCAGAAACCAAGGACCGCCCCCCCGTCGGCAGGATGGCACTCCCAATCCCGCTGCCCGCGGATGTCCGCGGCCACCGGGTGTTTGGGATCGTAGGACCGTCAACCCCACCATCGGACTCCTCTGGTGCCAGACTGTTCATCCCGGATGTGCTCCGGAGATCGACCGGATCCCCGAACCGTCCAACATGCGTCCAGAAGATCACAGCCGTCTCCGCAACCCCATTCGTGATCGATACCGCCGTCGTCTTCGGGATCGCAGACACGACGCGCCATCTCTACTCATTTAATGCCAACGCCGCGATGCTTTCCGACCTGGTCCAGAAGCTGACGGCGGGTGTGGACCGACCGATCGCGCGAGAGCTACACCTATGATGAGCGCAACCGCATGACCGGATCGGCGACAGAGTACCTGATCAAGGGCACTCTGACCCTGAGCAGGCGCTACACCTACGTCACCGATGCGATGGGGAACCTCATTTCTGAACTGGAGGAGATGAGGGATACGCTGACGAACACGCTGAAACCCTCTTACCGGATCACCTGCCTCTATGACCAGAGGGGCAAGATCCTCCTCTCTCAGTATGAGAACGTGTCCACCGGCAGGACGACCGGCGGCGGCCGCTCGACGTACGTGAGGGATGCTGCGGGAAATGAACTCCTCAACTTCTATGAGAGATGGGACAACGGATGGTCGCCATCGCACCGGACAACCACCACGCGGGATGACCATGGCCGTCCGCTCTAGAGGTACGGGAACGGCGAGAGAGCGGATACTGGATCCCCACAGACAGAACAGGCCACACATACGATGCCCGGGGAAACGCACTCACCCTGTCCCGCGATGATTGGTTGAATGGAGAGTGGCAGATTCAAAGCAGGGAGACATCCACCTACGATGCGCAGAACAACATCGTACTCTGGATATTCGACTATGGTGTGGGGGGAAAGATCTATTCAAGAACCCGCTACACGTACGAGTATGCCGACGGCAGGGAAACCGGGGGTATGGGAGAATCCTGGCCGGAGAATTCATGGGAACCCCGGTACCGATGGACGATCGAGTACGATTCCCGTGGCGACCGGACCGCAAGAACGATCCAGCAATGGGTAAACGACACCTGGTCGATGACAGAGCGCCGGTCGTATACGTACGACACCGAGCGACGGATGACCGGGGAGACCATCGACCGCTGGTGGGATGGGCAATTGCAGGTCACCGACAGGACCACATGGGCATTCGACGCGGAAGGGGACCCAACGCTTTCCCAGTATGAATCGTGTGACTCTCTCGGACGGACGACCTATGGATACCGCTGGCTTGCTGAGTTCGGGCCGGGGAGCGTGCCGACCGTGCTCGCCCACGATGCATGGAGCGATGGCACCTGGCAACCGGCAGAGAATATGTGGACCTTGCAAGATAGTGTCTCCATCCTCGTTCCGGACCGGGACGGGAATTCGTCACACAACTCGTACAGACTCGAGGGGTGCCGTGTAGAACTCGGTACCAGAGCCATCGGAGCCGATCCGGATCATCCGGCGACGATCGATCTCTTTCAGAACTTCCCCAATCCCTTTAACCCGAATTCAGATATCAGATTTCAGGTCTCCGCATTCTCAATGTCAGCTTTCGGTCTACGACCTTCTGGGCCGCGAAGTGGCGGTGCTCGTGGATCGAAGCCTGGGGCCAGGCACGTACGAGGCTGAATTCAATGCGTCCGGACTCCCCAGCGGGGCATACTTCTATCGCCTCCGGGCCCTTCGGACTCCGTCCTCGGGCGCGACTCCAGAGACGGAGCAGGATCTCTCACGGCAACGAAGAAGATGTTGTTGATCAGGTGAACACCCGGCACCGCACCTGCTTGCGATTGGTCTGTTTTTTCTTTTCTTTTGAGTGAGAGAACGTCCGTAGTGGACCGGCTTCTCAACAGGTTTCTTACGCACACCTCCCGGCACCGTACCGTGGCATTCATCCCATATTCCAGCAGGCTGAACCAGACCCGGTGAAGTATCTCCTCATCATCGGGGGCTTCCTCTTCGTGGTCGCCATCCTCTCCGGGCCAGTCGCCTTCTCTCAGGCAAGCCATCCCGACCCCGGCATCACCGCCGACGTCCGCGGCATCGTCTCCGACAGCTCCAACGGCGAACGCCTCATCGGCGTGAACGTGATCCTCAAGGGCACGAAACGCGGCGCAACCACGAATACCAGCGGCTTCTATACCATCACGAACGTCCCGGCCGGGACGCATCAACTGATCATCAGCGCCGTGGGGTATGAACCCCGCGCGATCCTCTTTGTCGTCAGCCGCAAAGAACAGATCACCCTCAGTGTCCGCCTCACACCCCAACCGGTACAGACGGGCGAGGTCGTGATCCAATCCGCCGGCATCTCGACCCTCACCGAACGCAGTGCCAGCGTCCATGTGATGACCCCGCAGGAGATCCGCGCGCTTCCCGCGATCGCACAGAGCGACCTGCTCCGCTCCCTGCAACTGCTTCCCGGCATCACCTCCACCTCGGATGTGAGCGCGAAGTTCTTCGTGCGCGGCGGTGCAAGCGACCAGAACCAGATCCTCCTCGATGGAATGAAGATCCACAACCCGTTCCATGCGTTCGGGTTGTTCAGTGTGCTGGACCCTGACCTTGTCCGTTCGGCCGAGGTCTACACCGGCGCATTCCCTGCCGGCTACGGCGGACGCCTGTCATCGGTCGTGAACGTCACGACCAAGGAAGGGAACCTGTCGAAGATCTCCGGCAACGCTACCGTCAATTTCCTCTCCGGCAAACTCGAACTCGATGGCCCCTTTGCGGACGACAACTCCTGGCTCGTAAGCGGACGAACATCCCTGTTCAGCAAGACCGTCAACCGCCTGATCCCCAACGCAGCCCCGCTCTCGTTCTACGATCTCTTCGTCAAAGGGACGATGGGAACGAGCACCGGACGGCTCGGCTTCCGCGGATTCATCAGCAGCGATGATGTGACGCCGGTGCCGGTGGACCAGCCCGATCATTCCTGGCGGAATGCCGCCGCTTCGCTCGTGCTTTCCGGGGTTGCGGATGACCGTCTCTATTTCGATGCGACCGTGAACTACTCCTACGCACTGAACCGGCGTTCGCCCAAACCCGGCTCAACGGTCCGGCCGGCAATGTCGCGCCTCGACGAGTTCGGTGTCCGCGTGGAACTGACCAGCTTCACCGAGAACCAGAACACGTTCTTCGAGGGCTTTGAGATCGCGTTCCCGACGATCCAGGATTCGATCTTTGGCTACGGTGTCTTCCCGAAGGAGTACAAGGACAGCCGCGTCAACTGGTCGGCATGGACCCGCTACGTGGGATCATGGGGAGATCTGGGTTTCGATCTCGGGATCCACGCCGATGCCATGCTCCTCTTCGAAGGGTATGCGCCGTATCAGGGGATCCAGCCGCGCCTGACGCTCTCCTACGATCTGGGCAGGACCTGGTCCGTCAAGGCATCGTACGGCACGTTCACGCAGGACATGATCACGATCAGCAATGAGGATGATCTGATCACGCTCTTCGATGCATGGATATTTCTCCCCGACAACCTGCGGCCCGAGCTGGCCCGCCACTACGTCACCGGCATCGAAGGGAACGTCATCCCCGGACTCGCCGTCAGCCTCCAGGGCTACATCAAGGACTACAGTTCTCTGACGCTGTACAATCCGTCGAAGGTCTACCCCGCCGATCCGGACTATCTCAACGGCGATGGCGACGCCCGGGGCATCGAGGCATTGATCCGCTTCGCATCTCCGATCGTGGACATCTATACCTCGTACGCCATGTCCGAGGTCACGGTGAACGCAGGAACGACGTCCTATGCGCCGCGCTACGACCGCCGGCATACGATCAAGGCGGTTTCCACATTCCATCTTTTCGACGGATTCGATCTCACCTTCCGGTGGGATTTTGGTACCGGCTATCCGTTCACGCAGAACGCCGGGTCGTACGACCGGCTGAGCCTGACCGACATCGCAACCAACCCCTTCCCTTTCGGCATCGGCACCCCATCCAGGACGCTCGGCGCGAAGAATGCAGCCCGGCTGCCTGCATACTACCGCTGGGATGCGGGCATCACGTACAGGATCACCTTCGAGGGGATCCGCGGCACGGCAGGGGTCAGCCTTATCAACCTCTCCGATCACAAGAATATCCTGTACTACGACCGCGCCACGGGGAAGACGGACTACATGATCCCGTTCTTCCCGACGGCGCAGGTGTCACTGGACTTCTGAGCGATGAAGCCCCTCATTCATATCGCCCTCATCGGACTGCTCGGCGCACTGGCCATCTCCTGCAACCAGCCGTTCGAACCGGATGGCCCTGCGAACAGCAAGCTGGTCGTCTACAGCATCTTGAATGGCGCTTCGTCAACACAATTCGTTCGGCTCTCCACCACGTATGATGCCTCCTCCGCACCCTCGCTCCGCGGCGCATCGGTATCGATGACGTTCGACGGGAGGACGGTGCAGTTCAGGGATACGACGGTCACGACCACCGACGCATCCGGCGCACCGGCAAGCATCCCGATGTTCGTCGCCTATCAGATGCCTATCACCGGGGGGAGCAAGTACACCCTCCGTGTCACCGATCCGTCCGGACTCGGTGCCGAGGTCCGCTCGACCGCACTCCAGCCGCCGTACTTCGCCCTCAACAACGCGAAGGTGCTCAGCCGGAGCGTCCGCTCGCAGATCATCCTGAACACCACGTTTGGCTCCTTTGACGGCGCGTTCGTGATGCATTTCTATCTGGATTTCTACGCGTACGTGAATGGGGGGTGGGAACTGCACCGGGAAGAGGTGCCTGTGCGAAGCTACGAGGAGTCGGATGGGACCACGGTGAAGGTCTTCCCGTCACTCGATCTGGTCAGGACCTATTCCGCATCCCGCACGATGGTCCCGATCAAGTACGACACGCTCCAGTATGACCAGACACGGTCCGAGATCGTGTCCCGCTACACGGCCGCACCGGTCGTCTGGTTGCGTGCCACGTTCGTGCTGTCTCAGATCGATGACGTGCTGTACAACTACTACTTTGTGAACAACGGGCCACGCGACAACTCCACGATCCGTATGGATCAACCGGACTACACGAACATCCCGAAGGGGCTCGGGGTCTTCGGCAGTTCCGTGATGGTCACGATGACCTACCCGCTCGCCAACTAGACCGCATCCTTTCGTGCGCGTGAACCACCTTCCTCCGCTCAGCGGAGCAGGAGCATCTTCTTCATATCGCGGAAAAGCACACTGTTCCCCCCGACATCCATGCGGCAAAGATACACTCCTGATGCAAACGCATTTCCCGCGAAGGGGACGGTGTATCTGCCGGGCCCCCTGGGCTCATTGACCAGCACGGCAACTTCCCGCCCGAGCACATCGTACACGCTGATCCGTACCATCACTGGCCCGGACCCCGACACGCCGATCTCAAAGGGAATGACAGATACCGGATTAAAAGGATTCGGGTAGTTCTGCCCCAGGCGGAAACCGACCGGAAGCTGCCGATCCCCGTCCACCGCAAGAGAGGTGAACAACTCCGCGAGCTGGCGCCGGTACACTCCCCCCCCATTTGTTCCAACATAAACATAGGGGCTATCGATCACGACGGTGTTCACGGACGGCACGAGCAACCCATTGTTCACCGCTGCCCAGTTCGCACCCTGGTCGACAGACACATACACACCGCCACTCCGGGTGCCCGCGATCAGTTTCTCCTGATACACTTCGATGGCAGTCGCGGAATTGGACCCGAAGCCCGTCGTCGACGGGGTCCAATCCTCGGCTCCTGTGGATAGGGAGTACGGGCCATCCCCTGTGGCAGCGAAGACCTTCTGTCCGATCGTTGCGAATCCGAGGATATCCATGTTGACGAGTCCACCGTTCGTCCGGAACCAATCAAGCCCCCCGCTCGCAGAGCCCAGGATCCCCCTTCCGCTCGTCCCCGCCATGACGAGGCCGACCCCGGGGCCGAATGACTGGACGATCGTCCCTGCAAGATCCCAGACAGAACCCGATCCGAACCGCCAGGTCGTGCCAGCGTTCGTGGAACTGTAGATGCCCTGTCCGCCCGAACCGGCATACAACACCGCGCCGATCTGTCGCACGGTATTGACCTCACCGGGAAGGCCCGGCCTGGCCGTCCACGTGCTTCCCGTGTCCGGAAGTGCAAAGACAGCGGAAGATGTTCCGGCGAACGTGACCCCGTTCCCACGCGTGAGGGCACTGATCTCCAGGGAACTCAGGCCATTGTTGTTCCGGGTCCACACCGATCCACCGTTCGTCGTGGTCAGGATCCCACCACTCTCCGTGCCTACATGCAATACTCCGCCCAGGGAGACGATCCCGGTCACCTGTGCCGTCGTGATCCCTGCGTTCGAAGCGCCCCAATGAAAGCCCCCGTCGGTCGAGACCAGGATCCCATCGCCGGTCCCGGCGAAGAGCGTCGTCCCGTTCGCGATCAGCGTCCCGATGGTCTTGTGTGCCAGACCCGGATCCACGGTGGCCCACGACGAGCCACTGTCTGTGGAAACGGAGAAAAGCCCTGACCCCATCGCAGCGACAAGAGTGGGCGAGCCACTTGCTGGAGTAACGGTCGCGAGCGCAACGACAAGGTTATTCGGAAGACCTGAACCAGCGACGGTCCACGATGCGCCGTTGTCCGTCGACCGGAACACACCTTTATTCAGGGTTCCCGCGAACACCATGGTCGTGAACGACGCCAGGGAGGTAACGGCGGTGGTCGTCATCCCAGCATTGGACTGCGACCAGTTGTCACCGCCATCCATAGATACATACACACCGCCGGACGTGGACGCTCCGAACACACGCGTGCCAACACCCATGAATGCTGACGCACTCCCGGTGGCAAAGCCCCGCCCCGAGGGAAACCACATGGTGCCCCCATCGGTCGAACGCGACGCCCCGAATGTCCCCGACCCCGCGAAGACCACCCCGCCAACGGGGGCTATGACGCTGATATCGTTGCTGATCAACCCTCCGCCCGCATCATTCCAGGTCGTTCCACCGTCCGTACTCGCCCAGATCCCTTCTCCGGCAAGCCCGACATAAACCTTCTCTGCTGTCACGGCGAGTGCAGTAACGGACAAGACCGGAAGTCCGGACGAGGCCTGCTTCCACGATGCCCCGCCGTTCGTTGAGACGAACACTCCACCTCCGATGTTCAACCCCGCGTAGGTGGACGAACCTCTCGCAGCGATCGACGTGATCGGGCCGGCAGGGCCGAGTTGCACCCATTGGCCATAGGCGACCGTGGTCTGAAGAAGGAATGTGAGAAGTGCAACGCTGAGGAGAGCACGGGTGCGCATCAGATATCCGATGGTCGTGGGTGGAAGTGAACGCAATATACAATTTTCCATCGAAGCGCGCCAGATGGCGGAATGCAGTTCACTGATAGGATTTCTGAGCTCTGAATTCCGTATCTTCCTGTCAACGAGCCCCTTCGAGCACCCCATGAGATCTCTGCTGCTTGCCGCGCTGGCCATGTGCTTCGCCTCTTCTGCCTCCGGAGAGGGGCGGGTCCTCTTTGTCATCGGTTCCGACACGGGACTCTGGACCGGCCTCAATGTTGCACGATACCACTGCACGCTCTCTGGAGCGCTGTACTCTGACCCCACCATGAACGCGTCACGGGTCATGGACCCTGCGTTCCGTTCGGCACTCACCGACCGGCATGGCACCCCGATGAAGCTTACCTGGTGGATGATGGCGGGGAACATGTTCCGCCTTTCCGTGAACACGGACATCCCGGTGCCCAGCACCATGCCCGTCTATCTGATGAAACGGTTTCATGGCGAACGGTTACGGCAATGGGGCGACGAACTCACGTTCCACTACCACAATTGGGTGTGGAGCGACCGCAACGGGGACGGCATCTGGTACTGGAATCAGGCGGTGACGTACGATGAATTCGCCCCCGACTTCGACCAGACCCTGGCCGAGATGCTCCTCGAGGAAGAGGTCTTCCCCGTCTCGTTCCGCAGTGGCTGGCATGCAATGAACAACGCCTGGCAGCAACGCCTCGACCATCTCCTCCCCTTCAGCATGCACAATGATTGGCCGGCGGCGCACAACGACCCGGTGGAACCAGTAGACAATGTGTACGACTGGTCACGGGCACCATCCTCATTCATCCCCTTCCATCCCTCGCGATCGGACTATCAGGTGCCCGGCAACGGGAGCGGTTGGAATCTTCGCTCATCGTATGTGACCAGAGCCGATTCCGCATTCCTCACGCAAGCATTTGCGCTCGCCGCACAAGGGACCGATCAGGTTGTTTGCCTCTGGGCGCACCTGCCCGAATCAGATTTCCCGGAAAACCTCCAGAAGCTGAATGCAGCAGTACATGCGGTTGCCAGCCGCTACCCCACCATCGACTACCGGTACTGCTCGGCCATCGAGGCCATGCAGACGTGGCTGAAGACCGCCGATTCCGTGGCCCCGCACTTGACCGTCATGGAGTCAGAGACAGGCGGTGGTGATCTGCTCTGGGTGATCCGTTCCGATGAACCGATCTTTCAGCCGCAGCCCTTTGTCGCCATCAAGGACAGGTATGAGCGCTACCGCATCCTTCCCCTTGAGCAGACCGGTGCACAAGAATGGAAGACCACTTCAGGCGTGCCCCGGTCAGATCTTGCACGTCTGGGCGTTGGTGTCACCGATACGGCGGGGAACCTCAGCACCAGGATCATCCGGTACCTTCCCGACGATGCTATCGTCGACAACAGCTCCACAGGATACGAAGAACTGCACGGCTCATGGCAGAGCGTCACCGGGAGCGGATTCGATGCATCCTTCCGCCTGTGCACGCTGGCGCCGGGCGACTCAGCCATGGCACGCTGGAACGTCGCGATCCCAGCACAAGGAACGTTCAACATCTCCATCAGGATCCCTGCAACCACGGCCCCTTGCGCGGCCGGACGCATACTCTGGGGCGCAGACGGGAACGAACGTGTGACATCTTTCAGCTCTGTGTTGCCGGCGGATACCTGGACCCATGTTGGGACACTTCGGGCAGAGGGCCCGGGACAGGCGCATGTTGCTCTCACCTGCTGGGGGTCTCCGGGAGCGACAATGTTCGGCGCGGATGCGATCAGAGTCTCAGCGCTCGTTCGCGAACGGTGGGTGGAAGCCCCCTCGACCTTCGATGCCGGGGCCCTGATCGTCGGTGAGCAGTCGGAGCGCGGGCTGGTGATCCGCAACTCCGGAGTGAACACTGCGCATATACTTTCTGCAACCACCGTTCGGGGAACGGCATCGGTGATGGATGCTCTCCCCCTTGCTCTCCCGGCCATGGGTGAGCACACCCTGAACCTGCGATGCACTCCTTCGATCGTCGGCGCCTTTGTTGACACGCTGGTTCTCACGACAGACGATCCGCTCCACGCCGGGGTCAGGGTAGCTCTCCATGGACAGGCGCGCGAGTATTTTGTGCTCATCGATGACCGGGATCCCTCGCGCTATGGCGAGACGGGGAACTGGGCGTTCAGTTCAGCGGGCGGCCTCAACTCCACAAGCAGGTATGCATACCCCGCACCTGGCGTGGCGGCTCAATTCACGGTCCGCCTGAAGAGACCGGGGCTGTACAACGTCAGCGCCATCGTTCCAACGACCGTGAATGCATCGCTCCGCGCCCGATACGACCTGGTGTGTGGATCCACCACGATCGATTCCCTGTTCCGGGACCAGAATGCTGGCAGTGGAAGCTGGGTCCGTCTCTGGGAACGGGATCTGCCGGCCGATACGGCGCTGACGGTGCGGATCACCGACGCGATGGTTCCCGTGGTCTCCGGCAAGGTGCTGCGCACCGATGCCGTGGAATTCCAGTGGCTCAGCACGGGTACCAACGTCCGGCACGATGGCACGGCGGCCATCCCCGGGGAGAGCTCGCTGGAGCAGAACTACCCGAATCCCTTCAATCCCTCCACGCGCATCACCATCTCCCTTGCCGCCCGGCAACGGACACGCGTTTCGATCTATGACGTACTCGGAAGAGAGATCACGACACTGTTGGATGAGGTCAGAGATGCGGGCAGGTTCACATTGACCTTCCATGGCGCGGGTCTCTCGAGCGGGATCTACATCTGCAGGATGCGTACCGGAAACGCCGTGTGGTCCCGACGAATGCTCCTGATGAAGTAAGTTGATCGCATGAGGCGGCAACAGCAATTCGTCATACAGAGCATTTGAGATCAGTGCATGGTCGCCTGCCCGGCAACCCGCCACGCATGCACACGATGATTCACTTTGCAATCTCTCCGCAATTGTCCGGGTTACTCCAGAGAATAGGGAGCACGTATGTACCGATCCAGGATCATCGCGATCTTTCTCCTGTCGCTCTGTATGGCCCAGGCGCATGCGCAATCCCTCGCCCTTCCCCCGCGCCCGGTTGACGCCTACACGCGTGACGACATGCTGCGCATCCTCACCCCCCTCACGCGTGAGGCCCGGGAGGATTCCGTGTATCGCTGGTTCATGGCCGGGAACGTTCCGGCATTCCTCCGGACACTTGTCCCCGTGACCGCATCGGCGGTCATCAACGGACAGCCTCGCAGCGTCACCTTCCACACGACGCCGGACTATCTCGCATTGGGACCGGACGAGCGGTACCTCCTCATGCCGATGACTCCCCTCCTGGCTCAACGGCTTGCCGATGCTTTGCGGTGCACGCTGCCAACGCGCAAGATGGTCAATGAGATCTACGCGGCATCCTCCGTGAAGCTGGCCCCGGCCCCGATACCGCCGAGCGGAGCAATGATCACGGTCCCGGTGTTCGTCCAGCACGACTCCATCGTCTGGACCCAACGGCAACCCGTGCTCGGATCATTTCCTCAAGGATCATTGGTCGGGGGAACCAAGAAGGATGTCGTGATCTCGAACAAGATCCGGAGCGACCTGAAGGCGGGTGTTCCGAAGCCGGTGGTCATTTACGGTTGGCATCAACTGAACGGGAGCCCGATCCAACCCCTCTACAATGGACACGGGGAGACCTACGCGGATTACAGTCACGGGATACGGCTTGTTCTGAATGCAGCCGAGCTGGACGGTGCACCGACGACGGTGAGCGCCGTCTTGACTGATGATGCGTTGTCCGTGCTGCTGAGTGACGAGGGCGTGATCGCCCGGCCACGTTACGGAGATGCACC
This sequence comes from Ignavibacteriota bacterium, assembly GCA_016707525.1. Lineage (NCBI taxonomy): Bacteria > Pseudomonadati > Ignavibacteriota > Ignavibacteriota bacterium. Next base: position 81,279 of record JADJHP010000012.1, on the reverse strand, counting down.
GGCGGGCATCGGCATATCGGCGGACACCGCCGGCCTGGGATCGATGTTCGAAGGGGCGTTTCCGAACCCATTCAACACATCAACGGAGGTCCGGTACAGGCTTGCATCGGACGATGAGGTCACGCTGAAGGTCTACGATCTCCTCGGGCGCGAGACCGCTACGCTCGTCGATGCAGCAATGGATGCCGGAGCACACGAAGTGACCTTCGACGGATCCGGCCATGCGAGCGGGGTGTATATCGTGAGGTTCATGGCTGGCAGGTCGGTGCAGAGTGGAAAGATCGTTCTCTTGAGATAGTGCCAAGGGAACGATGCACCCCCCCTTTGAGGTTACACAGTGTAGACACACCTCATGAGTCAAGCACCTCACACAGCAGGAGGGATCGGCATGGCGGAGAGAAAGATCATCGCAGTGGTTGGTGCAACTGGCGCCCAGGGCGGCGGACTGGTACGCGCAATCCTCAATAGTCCGGGCGGAGGCTTTGCAGCCCGGGCCATCACCCGCGATGTCACATCGGACAAGGCAAAGGAACTTGCCAAACTCGGGGCGGAAGTGGTCGCCGGCGATGTTGATGATGTTGAGAGTCTGAAGAAGGCCTTTGCCGGGGCATACGGGGCATATTGTGTCACCTTCTTCTGGGCACACTTCTCTCCCGAACGCGAGAAGGCGAACGCCCTGGCGATGGCACAGGCGGCGAAGGCAGCGGGGATCCAGCATGCGATCTGGTCCACGTTCGAAGACACCCGCAAGCTCGTGCCGCTCTCGGACGACAGGATGCCAACACTCATGGGCAAGTACAAGGTCGCGCACTTCGATGCCAAGAATGAGGCGAATCAGGCGTTCACCGATCTCGGCGTCCCCACGACATTCCTCCTGACGTCGTTCTACTGGGAGAACCTCATCTACTTTGGTGCGGGGCCCAAGAAGGGTGCAGATGGTACACTCGCCCTGACCTATCCCATGGGCGACAAGAAGCTTCCCGGGATCGCCTCGGAGGATATCGGACGGTGTGCGTATGGCATCTTCAGAAAGGGGCGCGAGTACATCGGGAAGACCGTGGGGATCGCCGGAGAGCATCTCACCGGCGCGCAGATGGCGGCCGCCCTGACGAAGGCACTCCGACAGGAGGTCCGATACAACGACGTGCCTCCGGATGTGTACCGGGGATTCGGATTCCCTGGCGCAGAGGACATGGGAAACATGTTCCAGTACAAGCGCGATTTTGAAAAGGAGTATTGTGGTGCGCGCGACATCGGCGTCTCGCGTTCACTCAATCCAGCGCTGCTGACATTTGATGCATGGCTCAAGAGCAATGCGGAGCGCATTCCGCTGGAGTAGTCCGGAGCATCTTTCCCGCAGGGCCTCAGGCATCCATCCGGAGATCCCACGACACTTCCCCATGATCCTGGACGATCATCGTGGGATCAGCGGCAAGCCATCACGCAGGAGAGTGACCGACGCTGCTACTCTTGTACTTGGTGGAGGGTCTTCTGAAAGCAGATACTGTTCCCTAAACCGATGAACGGACCATAGTTGGCGATCTGATGATAGCCCTGACCGGCATACAGAGCAACGGCCTCGGATTGTTTTCTTCCTGTTTCCAGGACGCAAGCGCTGGCCCCGAGCTGCCGCGCCCAGTCCTCGAGCTCCGCCAGGATCAGTCCGGCGATCCCCTTTCTGCGCCACGCCGGGAGAACGAACATGCGCTTGACCTCCATCATGTCCTGCGGGAACGGCCGGATCGCGCCACACCCCACGGCTCCGCCGTTCGTATACGCCAGGACGACGTTCCGGGGGACATCCGTGGCATTCAATTGCGCGTAGTACGGATGTTCTTCCCCATCGACCCGTGCCAGATGTTCATCCAGCAGTTCCACCAGGCGGAGAAACTCCGGGCTGTCAGAATTGGTTCGTGCTATCCTGATCATACGAAAAGCCTCTTTCAATTAAGAATTAAGAATTCTTAGTTCTTAATTCAGAATTCGAAGACCTCACCCCCGGCCAGTACTTCCTGTGCCTTCGCATCGAACGTCACCGCCTTGCCAGTGTGCAGGGCCGCGGTCGTCATGATGGTCGACACGGAATGATAATATCCGGCTTCGACCGGTGCGTTCGGCGTCTGCCCGCTACGCATGCATTCGAGCCAGTTTCGCATGTGCAGGCTCGTCATCAGATCCACCCCCGTCGCCGCAGCTGTCTGGGCACGGACCGATGCATCGGTGAGCTCCGTCTCCGGCAACAGGTTTGGTTTCAAGCCCATCGCCGAAGCTTCACGCTCCTGCAGTCCCCCGTTCGATGTCACCCGGTTGGTATCCAAATTCAGTTCCCCGCCGTTGGAGTAATAGATCTCCTTGATACCGCCGGCACTGTTGTGCATACGCGACGAGTACACGACCTGAAAGCCCTTCTTGTGCGGCTCCTCCACCGGCCCGAAATCGAACACCGCCGTCATCGTATCGAAATTCTTCCGGCCATCATCCCACATATAAATGCCGCCGTTCGCCGTGACGGTCCGCGGGAATTTGTACCCGGAGAACCAGTGCACCGTATCGATCTGATGGCACATCCACTGCCCGGGAATGCCCGAGGAGTACGGCCAGAACAGGCGATACTCCACATATTTGCGCGGATCCCAGGACTCGTGCGGCCTGCCGATGAGATAGCGCTTCCAATCCGTATCGCTCTCTTGTATATCGGCGACAAGGCCAGGCCGGCGCCAGCGTCCCGGCTGATTGATGTTCCAGGACATTTCCACCATGGTGATGGGGCCGAATTTCCCTGAGGCAATATACTCCGCCGCCTTCTGATAGTTCGGCCCACTTCTCCGCTGCGAACCGATCTGGAGGACGATACCGGACTTCCGCACTTCCTCCAGCGCCAGCCGATTGTCGCTCATGGTCTCCGCGAACGGCTTCTCGACATACGCATGCTTCCGGTTCTGTGCCGCTTCAACGGCATGCCGTGCGTGCTGGAAATCGGCCGTGGAGATGATCACGGCGTCCACGTCCCTGTCGGCGTAGAGTTCGTCGTTGTTCCTGTAGGCCCGGACAGCCTTCCCGGTCCGTTCTTTCACGAACGCGAGCCCTTCAGCGCGTCGCCGGTTCCAGATGTCTGATACGCCTACGATCTCGAATCCCAGCTCATCGGCGTGTTTCCAGAACGCCGGCAACAGCGCATCCTTTGCGCGGTCGGAGAACCCCACCACGCCCACCATCAGGCGGTCATTCGCCCCGATGATCCGCGCATAACTCGACGCGGTGGATCCCGCCCCGCCCAGCATGACACCGGTCACCGCTGCGCCGGCACCCTTCAGAAACTCTCTACGCGAATTCTTCATGGATCCCTCTGTTGCGTTGGATGAACTGATCACGCACCATCCTCTACAGCGGCGTGCACCTTGCACAGCCTTCGCTCCCGGCAATGGCCCCTCAGGGCAGCGGGTGGATCTTGATGCTGCGGAATGAGACACGGTTGCCGTGGTCCTGCAACAGGATATGACCGCGGGACGCCTCGCCGAACGATGGCCACACGACGTATTTGCTGTGATCGACCAGTGCGCGCCACATCTGGGTTGCGCGCTCATACTCCACGGTCTTGAAGCCGTTGAGCCAGTGTTCGACATGACGTCCGTTCACGATCACCGTTGCGCGATTCCACTCATCGATCCCGTTGAACCGTACATTCTGCGGCGGGATCAGGTCGTAGAGCCCTGCAAGCTTCCGGTTCCCATTCATGCCTTTCTTCGCGTCCTCGTGGACCGCATCGTCCAGGATCTGATATTCACACCCGATGGCCGAACCTTCGCCTTTGTTCAACCCGGGGTCGACGAAATACTTGATCCCGCTGTTCGCACCGGCCGCGATACGGAAATCAACGATGAGCATGAAGTTCGTATACTCTGCCTCCGTCACGATGTCGCCTCCCATGCGCGACTCAAAACCGCCGGCCTCCGATACCGAGAGTGTACCATCGATGATGTCCCAGCCCTTCGTCGGAAATGCTGCCACCTTCGCACCCCTCCAGCCCTTTGTCGTTGCGCCATCCCAGAGGAGGCTCCAGCCATCGGCACGCTCCCGGTCGCTGATCGTGTTCGGCACATAATTGTATTGCGCAATGCCGCCGGCATTCTTCGTCCACTCTCCATCGAGGCCGGTGGTCATGATGCGCAGGTCCCTCCAACGCACACACATCCCTGCCTTGGTCGAGTCGTTGCCGACCCCATGGACCTGCAATCCGATGAAGCCGCGTAGCGTGGTATTGTCCAGGATATCAGCGCATGGGACACCATTCACCCACGTGCGGATCGACGTACCACGGGCTTCGACACGCAGGAGGTTCCATCCGTCCTTGTGGTAGGCTTGCTTCGATCCCGGCTGCGCCTCGAGCGTATGCAACCAACCACGGCGCGACTCGTCATAGATGCCGCCGGTCCAGGCACGGTCGGAGGGATCGATCTCCACCTGGTACCCGTACACGCGTCCCCCGCGCACGCCGGGCGATCGTTCACTGCGGATCTGCACACCTGAGTTCAGTCCCCAGTCCGCCATGAACTCGCACTCGAAAATGAAGTCGCCGTAGGAGTCCGTGGTGCACAGGAAACTGTTGGGCGACCCGACGACGGTCGTTCCGACAAGAGCACCATCCCGGACGGTGTATGTGGCCTGGCCGTTCCGTTGACTCCAGCCAGCCAGGTCGCGGCCGTTGAAGAGCGGTTGCCAGGAAGCGGCGTGAGCAGCAGCCGCACACGCCAGGAGCATTGCGATCGTGGTGAGGGCATGACGCATGACAGGTTCCTTACAGAGTGTGGTCGCGGGGTGGCCCGGCGGACTCCCGGACGATCAGATCCGCATCGAGGAGGATGTTCTCGATCGGGAGCGGGGCCTGCGATTCGATGTTGCGTATCAGGATCTCCGCGGCCCGGCTCCCGAGATCGAAAAGCGGGGCGCGGACGGTGGTCAGCTTCACCGGGGCACGGCTGGAGAAGGTGATATCGTCGTTTCCGACGATCGAGATCTCTTCGGGCACCCGGATGTGCAGCTCAGTGAGCGCAGCCATGACACCGAATGCGACGAGATCATTGTAACAGACGATGGCCGTCGGGTATGCATCATGTCCGCGCCCGGCACAATAGCGTTTGCACGTATCATAGCCATCCTGCACATGCGCGCCGGCATACACGATCAGGTCTTCGCGGGAAGCGAGACGGCTTTCCGTGAACGCACGGTGGAATCCCTGGATGCGTTCAAAGGTGTGCGATGCGTGCATCGGCCCGGCGAAATGAACGACGTGCCGGTGTCCGAGATCGAGGAGATACTGGACCGCATTCCTCATCGCCTTGATATTGTCGATGGAGACGACGTTCGACTGGATACCCTTCACCTGCTCGAGAAGAACGAAAGGGAAGTTGAGCCGGCGAAGCCGGAAGAGGTGTTCGATCTCGGCGTCGCCTTCGAGCACGGGCGCGATGATGGCGCCCTTGATGTGCTTGCGGAGGAAGGATTCCGTGATCCGTTCTTCCACGGTGTGATCGCCTTCCGAGCTGGCGATGATGACGATGCACCCCTTTGTGGCGGCATACGACATGGCACCGAGGGCGATCGCGGTATAGAAGGGGTTATCCAATTCGCGGACGATGAGACTGATCGTCCAGAGCCTCTGGGCCCGGCCGGCCGCATCGCGGGCCCCTCCCCAGGGGCGGTAATTCAGCTGCTTGACCGCATGGAGGACCGTGCGGCGTGTATCTGGCTTGACCGTGTTCTTCTCGTTGATGACCGCCGAGACTGTCCCGAGCGACACGCCGGCAAGCCTGGCAACATCATGGATGGTAACGCGTTTCAACGGGGGCCTCAGCTGTACCGGGCCAGTGCCACGATCTGTCCGGTGGGGATAGTGCAACGGGACCTCTTGGGCGGAGCATTGCGCATCTACGGTTCAATGTACTCCGCAACGAAAAGAAAATCAATGGGCGGATGCCGATCTACGGCCGCACATGCGCATCCCACACGGCGCGTGCCACGCGGGCAATGAACCCTTCGCACATCCCTTCCGGCTCATGCGCATCCGTGACGAACACGACCAATGCCAGATGACGTCCGTCAGGAAGCGTGATCACCCCTACATCATTCGTCGCCGGAACGATGTCCCCGTACACACCCGATGAGCCGGTTTTGTGGGCGACAACGGTCCCCTCCGGCAACAACCCCTTGATGCGGCGCGGACCGGTGGTCGTTCCTTCCATGACCTCGCGCAGAAAGGCGCTGGTCGAAGGTGCCAGAACTTCCCCGCGATAGAACTTCTTCAACAACAACGCCATCGCTCCCGGTGCACACCAGTTGCGGTACTGCGCCCTGTCGTCGCGGTGCATCTCCGCTTCCGTGTTCACGATCGCGATGTCCGTGACGCCCAGCGAATGTATGTACCGGTTCACTTCTGCCGGCCCACCCATCATACGGAAGAGCAGGTCACAGCCGTTGTTGTCACTCTGCGCAACCGTGGAGCGGATGATCTCGTCCAGTGTCACATCCACATTCCCACCCGGATACTTCTCGCGGAGCGGGCTCCAGGTGTTCGGCAACAGATCCTTCTTCCGGATATGGACCTTCTGGCTGAGCGAGAGCTTCCCCTGATCAACGGCATGCAGGACCGCAACCGCGAGCGGGAACTTGTACACGCTTTGCATGGGATACCGCCCGCTGCCCCCCACGGTCAGTGTGTCCGGAGATTCGATACCATACACCGCAACACCAGTCTTCGCTTGAATGCCCCCGGCGATGCTGTCGAGGGTGGCACGCAATGAGGACGTCTGCGCCGACCCGGTGAGGGCGGCACACAGAACGATCACAACGATGGAACTTGAGGCGATGCATCTCCCAAGGACCGTTCTTCCTGTTCTATGCCGCGACCGTGCGCATGCAGGTGATACTGTAGCGGGAATTTTGGGAAAGTTCCATAGACGCCCTTATCACTTCACGCAGCCGCGTCCCACCATGCAGGCTTCCGCGCACATGGGAGAGAGGATCGATCTCACGAAGGGCATTCCTGATCGCTACATCTGCGAGCGTTGCTCGCGGGAATCCCGCGCGAGGACAGGGAGAACACGGGGTCTTGTACTTTGAATTCCCCGGACGGGGATGGGGACATGGTCCGGAGTCGGCAGGGTCTGGAACCACTTACAACCTCATTGACACCGAGCCAGCACCGCTTTACCCCGACGTCGTCCATCGGTCAGGAGCAACGATGCGCACCGCTCTGCTTCCCCGTTCTCTCACTTGTGATGTCGGTCACGCTCTCATGCGCAACCCCTGCCATGCATGATGATGGCACTTGTGCCCCTGCTCTTTCGCCGTGTTTCCTTGCCTCATGGACATGCGCAGGATCCGGCGGCGCATCCCACCCCCACCCCATCCCTTATGCCCGTGGCCCGGGATTCCCTGATCGATGTGATCGTGGAATTCACAGAGGAGCCTCAGTTCATCCTCTCGAGCCATTCGTCCGCCGCTGCTTCTGCTCCACGGTACCTCGACCGTCGTGCGGAGTTCCCGGCAGACCTCAACCGCCAGGGGATCACTGCCTTCGACCTGTCGCCAGACCGTTTCTATCATAAGGTCTTCTACGGCGCAGCATTGGCCCTTCGCGAAAACGACATCCGGATCGTTGAACGCCTCCCGTATGTCAAAAAGATCCATCGCGCAAAGTCATACGAAGCTCATCTCGAAAAGAGCCTCCGGCAGATCCATGCACGTGAAGCGTGGTCAGCCTATGCCGTGAAGGGCAGTGGCGTGCTCGTGGCGATCATCGATAGCGGCATCGACTATCTCCATCCCGCGCTCGGCGGCGGGATCGGACCGGGGTTCACCGTGACGGGCGGCTACGACTTCGTGAACCATGATCCCGATCCCATGGACGACAACGGGCATGGTACGCATGTCGCGGGGATCATTGCCGCGAATGCCGGAGACCTCCAGGGCGTTGCCCCCCTCTCCCGTCTCCTTGCCTACAAGGTCCTCAACGACCGCGGCCGCGGTCGTGAGGCGGACATCCTTGCAGCGATCGAACGGCTTGCCGATCCCGATCAGAACGGCGATCCATCCGATCGCCCCGATGTGGTGAATATGAGCCTGGGCTCGGACTACGGTGACCCCGACGATGCGCTGTCGACCGCGGTGGATAACGCCACTCGCCTGGGCATCACGTTCTGCATCTCCGCCGGCAACGCCGGACGTTATACCCCGTACCAGGGAAAGGAAGACAACTACTATTATACTGCCATGGAATCCGTTGGCAGTCCGGGCACAGCCCGGCTGGCGATCACCGTGGCAGCCGTGGACTCTCTGGACCGTCGCGCGGAGTATTCCTCCAAAGGCCCGGCCGGAGGAACGTTCGCGATCAAGCCGGATGTCTCCGCACCGGGCGACATGATCTGGTCCCTCGCTCCAGGCGGAGGATACGCACTCAAGTCGGGGACCTCCATGGCCTCACCCATGGCGGCAGGCATTGCTGCGTTGCTCCGGTCCAGGGACAAGACCCTTACTCCCGCCGCGATCAAGGCGATCCTGATGAACTCCGCACGCGACCTGGGACTGTCCGTCCTTCAGCAGGGTGCCGGCCGAGTCGACGCATTGCGCGCGCTCGGGCTCACCACGCGCGCGTTCCCCGGCCACCTCAGTTTCGGCCTGGACGATGCATCGGCAACGACCTGGACCACGACCGATACCCTGTTGATCGAGAACCGTGCCGCCACGGCGCAGGAGTATTCCTGGAGCGCGGCGGGTTCGGGCAGCGGCGTCGGATTGACTGCATCGCCTTCAGCATTCACGCTCATGCCCAACGACGCCCGGCAGGTGGTCATCACGCTGAGCGTGAACAATGCCATTGTTCCCCTCGTCGACGAAGACATCAGGATCCGCGACGGACTGGTCTTCCTGAATGGAACGAAAGACACCATCGGGATCCCGTGGGCGTTCGCCCGGACGTCTCAGATGCTCCTCTCCTTTGCTGCACCGGGTCCTTCGTTCATCGGTGCCGGAGAGAATTCCGTCATCCTACCCGTCGCACCGAAGCTCGGGCCCAAGGTCCGCTGGATCGATAAGCTCCATGTGCAGGTCGCAGGCGCAACGGCGGGCGCGTACGATTTCCTGGTGTCGTTCCCCGGAACGGGAGCACTGATCGTACGCGAACAACTCCCGTTCACCGGCAGCGCTGCGTTCCATTTCGATCCCGCGGAGGCGGTCCATACCGTCCAACTCCAGGGGACGGACGATACAGGCGCACCGTTCCCCCCCACAGAACACACCCAGAGGACGCTGGTGGCTTCGCTCCCGTCGGGCTACGCTCTGTACGGACGTTTTCCGACCGGATCGGCATCACTCCCCATAAGTCCCGCCTCCGCCCGGGTCGCGTTCCTTCCCGTGGAGAGCCATTTCGACTGGCGCGATGGTGGGCGCGTGGTCCTTCCGCAGTATGCGGCGTTCCGCGGGATCGGGGCAAGCAGCATCCGCACACCATCGGGATCAGGCTATGTGAAGCAACTCCTTTCGTTCACGCTCCCACCCGGGACGTCGATGGCAAAGTTCTATGCGGATGTCATCGCCATCGAGACCATGGGTGGACAGGAATTCTTCAACCCCGTACAGATCGACTACGATACGATACAGACGCAGGGTGAAGAAGTGCGGCTGCATCTTTCCATGATGGGGCATCAGGATCCGGCGCACTATACCTCTCTCGCGTTCCACATCAATGCCAGCGATCTCTCGACGGATGTCCTCGACTACTCGACGCGCTATCTCACGGTGAGCAATGACAGCATCCTCGCATCACTCCCCTCGCAACGCTCGCCGGTGATCAGCGCCTTCCCGAACGGCGGGACGATGCACTTCGGAAGGGCGCCCCTGCATATCCTGAGCCTGTCGTACAACAACCTCTCGGGGACGTCCATCCAATTCGGCCCGAACTTCCGCGGCAGCCTTCTTGAGGACCGGTATCACGATGCGAGGCGCGGCACCTACGTCGTGTACAACGCCGGTTGGCAGCCCGTTCACGCGGGCACGATCATCGCCCCCCGGGAACCGATCGCGCTGCCCGCCGCATGGCATCACCTCGTCCTGACGTCCGACAATTATTTCGTGCGCGGCTTCCGCGGCGCGGTCACGTTGACCAACTCCGTGAACCTCGCACACGCGATGCCCGACCCCCCGTTCATCACCTCGTTCGCCGTTCTCGGCGGGGATGGTCTCCCGACCGACAGTACCGGACACGAAAGTGCTCCGTCGTTGCGATTCTCCTCGCGGCTTCCCATGCCCGGAACGCTCCCGGTCATCGACTCCACGCGCGTGTTCTACCGGAACATCCGGAGTGGACCGTGGATCCCCCTGACGGTGTCAGCGAACGGTGTAAGCGGCTCCGGCGTCGGCACGATCTTCACTTCCTCTCTCGCCGGATGCACGGGCAAGGACTCTTCCGCGGTCGATCTCCGGATCCGCGTCGTCGACGAGCAGGGTCATGCGTCGGACATGACGGTCTCGCCGGCATTCGTCGTTGGTGCCTGGAACGGTGGAGACCCAACGGGTGTTGAAGAGACTGGAGACATTCCCCTGGCATTCGCCCTTGCCCAGAACTATCCGAACCCGTTCAACCCCTCGACGGTGATCAGGTACACCGTAGGAGGTGGAGGGGGGGCGCGGACACGAACAGCCATCCTGACGCGACTGCAGGTGTTCGATCTTCTCGGCCGGCACGTGGCGACGCTCGTGGACGAGATGAAGGAACCCGGGGATCACGAGGTCCGGTTCGAAGCGGCCGGCCTTGCAACGGGCATCTACTTCTACCGCCTCTCGGCGGGAGGGTTCGTGCAAACGCGCACGATGATCCTGATGCGGTAAACGTCAACAACGATCATACGAAGGGGGACGACAATGCTGATTCGCATCACTCTTGCCGCGGTGGGCATGCTTTTCCTTGTGGCCCGGGTCCCGGCGCAGCTCACGCTCACGGATGCATTCCCATCGTTGCCGTCATTTTCCCTCCCTATCGAATGTGTCTCTGCGGGCGACGGGACGGGCCGGCTCTTCGTTGTAGAACAACGGGGCAAGATCTGGGTCTTCAATGCCGCAGCAGCGAGTCCACAACGGCGCCTCTTCCTCGATCTGACAGGCGTGGTGTCCACTACGGGCAGCGAGACCGGACTGCTCGGACTGGCATTCCATCCCCAATACGCGACGAATGGACAATTCTTCGTCGACTACACCAGTTCTTCCTCCGGGTCACTGAAGAGCTATATCGCGCGCTACATCGTGAGTGCGACCAACCCCGACTCTGCGGTGAAGACCAGCGAGACGATCTTCCTCTCTGTGGATCAGCCCTACGAGAATCACAACGGTGGGAAGATCGCCTTCGGGCCTGATGGCTATCTGTACATCAGCTTCGGGGACGGCGGTTCGGGCAATGATCCTCAGAACAACGGCCAATCCTTGACGACCGCTCTGGGGAAGATCCTGCGGATCGATGTCAACTCCTCCACGCTCCCGTATAACTACACGATCCCCCCCACCAATCCTTTCGCCAGCAACTCCCAGGGGTATCGCAAGGAGATCTATGCCTACGGCCTGCGCAATCCCTGGAAGTTCAGTTTCGACGCACTCACCGGCACGCTCTGGGCGGGCGATGTCGGCCAGGGGGCACGCGAGGAGATCGATACGATCGTTGCCGGGGGCAATTACGGGTGGCGCGTGATGGAAGGCAAGATCTGTACCCCGAACGTCAATCCTGATTGCAGGGATACTGCCGGAACCATCCTGCCACTCTGGGACTACGGACGGGGATCGGGCGATGTCTCGATCACCGGAGGGTATGTCTACCGGGGGAATGCCATTCCTTCATTGAGGGGACGGTACGTCTATGCGGATTATGCCAGTGGTCGCATATGGGCCCTGACACTGAATGGAACGCAGCCCGCAACGAATGCGCTCCTGCTCGATGCTCCGTATACCGTTTCATCGTTCGCCCAGGACCGTGAACGTGAGCTCTATGTCGTATCGTACGGCACCGGACGCCTGTATCGCATCACTGGCCCGGCCACCGACACGGGCTCCTCCGCGCTTCCGCGTGCGTTCTCGCTCTCCGAGAATTTCCCGAACCCGTTCAATCCAACGACCACCATCCGCTATGAGATCCCCGTCGCATCCGCGATCCGGCTCTCGGTCTTCGATCTTCTCGGCCATGAGGTCCGCGTCCTCGTCGACTCGACCGTCAGCGCCGGAAGCTACGAAGCCACGCTCGACGCGGCCGGGCTTGCTTCTGGGATCTACCTGTACAGACTGCGGGCAGGTTCATTTGAGCAGACGAGGAAAATGGTCCTCACACGGTGACGCCCGTTGCCTCATCACTACCTCGAGTCCAATGCTGACGTTGACACTCCCGTCCGAATTCCTTAGTATCAGGTATTCGACCCGACCATGCATTCCCTCGACTCCATCCCCCGGATCATACTCTCGGTCCAACCGACGCCGCTCCAGGATGCGCCCCGGCTGGCGAAGCACTGCGGACTCACCCGGCTCCTGATCAAACGGGATGACCAGACAGGCCTCGCGATGGGAGGGAACAAGGCCCGTAAACTCGAGTATGATTTCGCCGGGATCGTCAGCGGCAAGTACGATGTCGTCCTTACCATCGGCGGTACCCAGTCCAACCACGCCCGCATGACCGCGGCCGCTGCGCGCCAGCTCGGACTCGATGTGAAGCTGGTCCTCGGTGGCCCGGAAGTCCAGGAATATCAGGGGAACCTCCTTCTGGAGAATATCCTGGGAGCGGAGATCCGGTATCTCAGGGACAACGACGACAACGATGCGCTAGCGGGCGAGATGGATGCCTGGGCCGCCGAGCTCGCACGGGCCGGACGCAGGCCGTTCACCCTCCCCATAGGAGGAAGCACGGGTGTGGGCGCACTCGGGTACGTCAGGGCGATGCACGAACTCGCCGGGCAATGCGGCACCGGCCCGATCCAGATCGTCCTCGCCGTCGGCTCCTGCGGCACGCTCGCCGGTACGATCCTTGGCGCGCGCATGTTCCTGCCGGAGGCGCGCGTGATCGGCATCAGCGTATCACGGACCTCGGCAAAGATCGCAGAGCGAACCGCGGAGCTCATGCGGGAATGCGCGGGCATCCTCGACGCTGAGGACGTGCCCGGACGCGAGGCGGTCGAAGCGTACGACCGCTATCACGAAGAGTATGGCGTCTTCACACCATCGGCCCGCGAAGCCATCATCAGTGCCGCCCGCCTCGAAGGTGTGCTCCTCGATCCGGTGTACACGGGGAAGGCCATGGCAGGGTTGATGGACCTTGCCCGGACCGGTGTTCTGGACCGGGCCATCCCGACGGTCTTCATTCATACGGGTGGGCTTCCCATCCTCTTCGCCTACGAGCGATACTTCAAGGGTCTTGAAGCATTCACGCGGATCTGATCGACCGTATCATCGGGCCATAGGGGTACCAGGACCGTGCGCCCCCTTCCCCCAACAACGTATTGTAGGATGACATGATCGTGACTCTCCACCGCATGCTCCCCGCCGTTCTCCTGCTCGTGATACTTCCCTTCCATGAATGCGCGATCGCGCAGCAGCCCGGCAGCGACGTGGCACAGCTCGCGCGCTGCTCGGCGACCGGAATGCCAGCGTGCGATGGACGGCCATCACCGCACTTGCCTCGGCAGGCAGGGAGGCCATCCCGCTTCTTGCCGCCGGGCTCGCCGATACCAGCGCCACGGTTCGTGCAGGATCGGCCATCGCGCTCGGGAAGATCGGGACAGCTGCACGCCCCGCGGAGCAAGCGCTTGCCCGTGCACTCACCGACAGCAGCGCACGTGTCCGCGAAGAGGCCGCCATTGCTCTCGGCGTGATCTCAACCGGCAGCCCGCAGACGGTCTCCGCTCTGGCCCATTGTCTCTCTGACGCCGACCCGTACGTGGTCGGGAGATCCGCACGTGCGCTGGCTTCGATCGGCACACCCGCGCTTCCTGCATTGCTCGAGGTGCTCCGGAGGGCCGATCATCCATCACGCAACGCAGCAACGATCGCGTTGGGAAACATGGGGCCAGCGGCCGCGCCCGCCGCCACGGTGCTCGGCGCTGCCCTTGCGGACGACAATGCTGATGTGCGCTACGGTGCAGCCCATGCGCTCGGCCGCATCGGAGCACCCGCACGGGAAGCAGTGCCTGCGCTGCTCGCAGCGCTCAGCGATGCCGATCAGGATGTGCGGACTGCCGCATCGCTTGCGCTGGACCATATCGATGCCCCGGCAGTGGCCCAGCAACACTGGAACTCCATCGCGGCTCTCATCGACACGCTCACTCCCCGGCTGATGCGCGAGGCACACGTACCCGGAGTGTCTGTTGCCCTCATCCAGAAGAAGTCCGTGGTGTGGTCGCACCAGTACGGCGTAGCGAACGTGATGAACGGACAGGCCGTCACGGAGTCGACCATGTTCGAAGCGTGTTCCATGTCCAAACCCGTCCTGGCGGTCATGGCGCTCCGACTCGTTGAACAGAAGAAGCTGGACCTCGACCGGCCGCTCGTCCAGTACCTCGACCTCCCTTCGTTGCGGGGACAACCCGGCCATGAACGCATCACGGCCCGGATGGCACTGTCGCATACTTCTGGCCTTCCCAACTGGCGGCGGGGAGGTGATGAACGTGACGGTCCGCTTCCCGTGAACTTCCCGCCGGGATCGCACTTCGGCTACTCCGGCGAAGCGATCTACTATCTGCAGCAGGTGATCGAGAAGATCACCGGCGAACCGATCGAAATCCTGGCCAGGCGCGAGCTGTTCGCACCCCTCGGTCTCCGGCACATCTCGTTCACGTGGAATGAAGACATTGCCGGACTCATTGCCGGAGGGCACGCCGCGGATGGGAAGTACAACACCACCACAACGTACACGCACGCCAACGCCGCGTACACGCTGTACACGTCGGCTGCCGACTATGCTCGGTTCATCATTGCGTTGATGCATCCCGGCTCACGTGCCGGTGTTCTCACACCACGTTCCACCGCAGCCATGCTCGCACATCAGGTCCCCGTCTCCGCGCGCGAGCCCATCGAACGCCCGGGCCGTGCACGCGCCACGGCGGTGTACTGGGGACTCGGATGGGCGATCAACACGACCGGCCAGGGTGATATCATTCATCACGGTGGTTCGAACGGATCAGGGTTCAGATGCTTCAGCCAGTTCAACCCTGCCACAGGTTCGGGGATCGTGATCATGACCAATGGTGCAAGCGGGACCGACGTGTGGATCAGGCTTATCAGCAGGATCGGAAACCTCTGACCGGGGCACACCGGACGATGTGAAGGAGCGTCCTCACGTTCCTCATGCAACTCATTCGAAAGGCCGGACGCCCCCATGTGCCCGGCCTTCTCCTTCTGCCCACCTCTACCCGCCCCTTTCACGAGAAACCCGTCCCCGAACTCTCACCAAAAATGCCAAAATTCAATAATATTCGGCAAATGTGTACATTATACTTTACAATATGTAAAGTCACCTTGACATTTGCGGTTCAGCCAGTTATCTTTCGGGTGTCCCATCCCACGAACACAGGCGATGCATGAAAACCAATCTCAGGAAGTACCGCTTCGAGCGGAACGACATCAGTCAGCAAGAGCTGGCAGAGAGAGTGGGTGTTTCGCGCCAGACCATCGTCTCCATCGAAAAAGGGAACTACAATCCATCGGTGAAGCTTGCGATGCTCCTGGCAAAGGAATTATACACGACAGTGGAACAACTTTTTGAACTGGAGGAAGGCGACCGTCATGAAGCGTGACTGGATCTTTTTCTCGGCACTCGCGATCGGCCTTGTTGGGGCCGGGCTCTTTGCTTCGGGTATCACGGCCGGCATCCTGCTGATCGCAGGAGCATACATGCTCCGCCCCGCCCTGCACGAATTCGGGTTGGCCCGGGGGCATGCGGATGAGCGACAACTCCTCATCCACTCCCGTTCGGGGAACATCAGCTTCCTTGTGGTGATCCTCGCGGCATCGGGGTTCGCTCTCTGGCGGCTTTCGCGAGGCGAGCCGGCTGAAGAGCTCGTGCAGGTGATCGTCCTGGGGCTCGCAGCGCGTGCACTGACGAATCTGGTGATGATCGGGGAGTACCGCAAGGCCGGTGTCATGATCCTCACGGCGATCGGCGCAGGCGTGGCCCTCTTCCTCATCGCGGAAGGTGGACTGTCAACACCGGCGCTCGTCGGAGTGGTCCTCGGCGCGATCATCATCGGCATTGCACAGTTGGCCCGACGCTTCCCTCTCACCATAGCGGCGGTCCTCGTTGCGCTCATGGCAGGGGCCATCGTGTTCTACCGGTTGTATGAGTTCCGCGCCATGCAGTCGGCAGTGTGGCTCCTGTTCATCCTGCCCCTTGCGGTCGCGGCACTGTGCCTGTACCTCGGGCGGCGCGAAGACGAAAATGTGTCGCCACGGCAACGGACCATCGCGTTCGGGAGCCTGGGGGCGGCGGCGGCCGTCATCTTCACTCTCCTGCTTCTCATTGGAGGAAGCAACACGCCCGTCACCCGCCGCACAGCCGCGGGCCCTGCCGGAACGGTGACCGAGATCCAGGGGATCCCATGCACCGGCACGGTCACGTACGACGACAAGGGGAAGCTGCAGTCCTGCACACTGGGGCGGGAGGACACGCTTTCCGGGCAGCCACTGGCCGCAGGAACGGTCATCCACCTGACACCGGAGGGCATTCTCGACTGGTGTTTCCTGCAGGAAGACACGATGATCCAGGGGCACCTCTGCCGCGGGTCGGAACACAACTTCATGACCGGGTTCCATCCGAACGGCACGCTGAAGACCGCGTGGCTCGCGCAGGATGAGACGATCGACGGCATTCCCTGCGCGAAGTTCCGCTTCCTCAGTGCGTGGTTCGGTGGCGGTGACCGGACATCGTTCCATGACAACGGCCGGCTTCAGTTCTGCACGCTCGCTGCTCCCGCGAACATCCAGGGGACAGAGTACGCAAAGAACACGCGGCTCGCATTCGGCCCCGACGGCCGCATCATCACCACCGGCAAATAGTGGCGGCACCCTCCGTCGAGCCCTCGTCCCTCCGCACGGGCCGCGCCGTCCTTGGCGCGGCCTGTGTCATTCCAGCCTGACGCAGAACGTCACGCTATCGGCCGCGAATGCACTGAACACCCCCAGGCCATTCTTGATGTTCGTCAACGGCTCGTTGAGCGTCCGGTTGTCCTGCTGCCTGCTCCGGTACAGGTCTGCGTATTCCTGATTGACACGGTACACCAGGAGCCTGTACAGCCCCGTGTAGCGCAATTGTCGCACCGGAACACGGTAGCGTGTCTGCGACGTCGGCTGCGACATGAAATCGAAGCCCCGGAGGGTATCGGTCGTGATCGCCACCGGGTTTGCATCGATGTTCTTCAGGAGCGTGAAGTACAGGTCTTCCTCTCCCCCGCTCCAGCTGACCACGACGCTGTCGTCGCTGTACACCTCCTTGAAATTGCCGAACATGGCCCGGAGCGAAACGTCCAGCGTGTCGGCGGAACACGTGATGGCGAGCGGCTTCTCCGGGACCGTTGTTGAAGCCGATACCACATGGCTCGCCCGGACCACCGAGAGGGTGAACTGATCGCCGCTTGTCACAGGCAGGTCGCTTCCTGTATACCTATAGTATCCCGGACGGGCCGTATCGCTCGTGAGCAGATACGATACCCCGTTGCGCGTCAACCGGACGATGGCATCCGTCACCGGCGGCCCTGCGGTATCCGTGGCCCCGATCGCGATGCTCGCGGTCAGCTGTATGTCGTTCACGGGTTCACCGGCATACAGATACCCCCGCACAACGGTGTCCGATGTCGTCGTATTGTCCGTGCTCTGGCCGCAGCCGCCCAGCCACCACGGCGCCATGACAAGCAGGCACATTCCCAGCCACTGTCGCTTCATCGATCTTCCTTCCCTAGAAATCCAACTGGAGGAACACGGTCGGCGTGATCCCGAGAGAACCCACGGTCGACACCGTGACCGGCGAGGTATTCATGTCGTAGGTGTAGTACGACACATTCTTCCTGTCATACACGTTGAATACGGACAGCCCCGCGGAGAAACGCATCCCCTCCGTTTCATTGGAGAAGGAGCGCGCGACGCTAAGGTCGAGGCGATGATACGGAGGGAGCCGCATCCCATTCTTCTCCCCCACGTGGACATACGTGAGGGTATTCCCGCCGAGCATCTCAAGGTAATACTGGCTGACCGGCGCCGTATACGGCGTGCCGGAACCATAGATCCAGTTCGCCCCGAACTTCCACGGGCCGAGGGTGAGCGAGTTCACGACCTTCACTTCATGCCGCTGGTCCTGTGCCGCAGGGAATGCCATCCCGTCATTGATCAGCGGGAAGGTATAGTCGGTCTTGCTCAGCGTGTAGCTGATCCATCCCGTGTACGCTCCATGTTTCTTCTGCAGCAGGAACTCGATGCCGCGCGAGATCCCCTCCCCCGTCGCGAACGCATAGAGGTCGGCAGCCGTCATCCGGAACCGTTGGCTGAATTCCACCAACCCGGTCATGGTCTTGTGATAGGCTTCGACATCGAACAGGAGATCGGCATTCTCCCAGCTCCCACCAACAACGTAGTGTTCCGACCTGCCTGGCTTGAACTGGTCGCCGGTCATGACCCAGAAGTCGCGGCTTCCCTGCGAGATGTTCTCGTTCACAATGCGGTTCAGGAACTGACGGTATCGCCCTACGGCACCCTTCACAGAGATCTGGTCGGCGAGGACGTACCGGAAACTCATGCGCGGATCCATGAAGAGCTGACGTGTCGGCTGGTAGTATGTCCCCCGTGCACCGAGGGTCATCGTCAGACGGTCCGTGAGCGCCCACTCATCCTGGGCATAGAGCGATGCCTGGATCCCTTTCTGATCCAACCCGACGAGCCCGGACCGCGTGGCTCGGAACGGATCCGTCAGGGTCAATGAATACGTGGTCGTTGTCTGGTCCAGGTCGAGGCCGAATGCCACCGCATGGTCCTGATGGGGGTGCCAATCCATATCCAACCGGACGGAGAACTCGTTGATAGCGTTGTCCTCGACGGTCCCGATACCCCCGGCACGGAACTGCGACCGGCTGGTGTCCGAAACGTCGACCCCGAACGTGTAATTGCTTGTGTACCGCGAATTGGCGACGACCAGATTGGAGAACAGCGACGCCGACCATTGATGGAACCAGCGCGCACTGAGCCCCAGGTTCTTCTGGTCCGTGATATCCGTGGTCCCCCCACCGAATGAACTCTCCACAGACCGGTCCAGTTTGTCGCTGCTGTGATACAGGCTTGCCGCAACAACGTCCGCCGGTGTCAGATAGTACGTCACCTTCGTATTCAGGTCGTAGAACGACGGGAGTGGGACGGTCTCCTCGTATTGCGCCGACCCGAAATTTCCCCCGGGGGGCGGCCCGCCTCCCGGCCCGCCCCCACCCGGTCCGCCGCCAGAACGCGTGCTCCCGATCTGTCCCCCGGTGAGGAATTTGTAGATGCTTGTTGCCAGCTTGCTCTCGCCATACGTCGTTCGCCCGGCGATGAACAACGATCCCTGCTTCCACAGCGGGATCTCGATGTCGCCGTGTGCACTCAGCAGGCTGGCCCCGACCCCGCCGCGCCATGAGTTCTGATCACCGGTCCGCCCCGTCATGTCGATCACGCTCGAGAGGACACCGCCATACCGTGCCGGGAACCCGCCTTTGTAGAAATGCAGGTCCTTGACGGCATCCACGTTGAACGCACTGAAGAACCCGAAGAAGTGGTCCACATGGTGGATCGTCATCCCGTCGAAGAGGACCAGGTTCTGATCGGGAGCACCGCCGCGAACGTAGAGTCCCGAAGAGGATTCGTTCGTCCCGCACACGCCGGGGAGGAGCTGCAGCGCCCGGAACAGGTCCACCTCACCGATATTTGGCAATGAGCTCAGTTCGGCTGGCGACAGGGCCACGAGCCCGGGCTCCTTCTCCGATTTCATGGTCCTCGGCTCCGCCTCAGCGATCACCGTCACTTCCTGCCCGGCAATGATCGTCTGTTTCATCTTCACGACGAGGTTCGTGATGGGCTTCGACGCATCGACACGGACGTCCTGCGTTGCATAGCCGAGATACCGCACTTCGAGTGTACAGAGACGGGCAGGAGCATTCTGCAGGAAGAAGAATCCTTCCACGTTGCTCTTGACCGCGGATGAAGTACGCTTCACCAGGACCGTCGCATACGGAATACGTTCGGCCGATTGCGCATCCATGACGATCCCCTGTATCGTCGTGGTCTGGGCATGACCACCGGCGCAGGATCCACAACAGACGATGACGGCGAAGAGACCGCGCAGGAAGCGGCCGGGCATGGGCCCGGGCGGGGACGATACGATGCTCATTGTTGCTCCGATTGGTGAACGGTCGCGGCAACTGCTGCACAACAGCGGGTGTGTACGATACTAGCGAAATTCTCCGCGGAAGTGGTCAAGGCGATGACAAATGATTGTGGGATCTGCCAATCGCCTGTTAAGAATGTTAATGGAGAGGGACCCTCCCGTGGCTGACCCCACCCTTGCAGTCCAAGGGGATTTTGCGTACACTTGACCACTTCATCACGCCCCGCTCATCGTTGTGCAAACCCGGAGAGCTCAGTATGCGTACCTGGATCCGATATATGCATCGTTCAGGATCGACCCGTACTCCGCTCCTTGCGCTTCTCCTGCTGCTTTCTTCCTGGCCCGCTGCTCTCGAAGCCGGCCCCGCACGGACACCGCGGTCCCCGGACTCGCTGAAATATATTGTCCGGCCATTCTATCGCTATCGCGCGGACCGTCAACCGGGGCGGGAGGTCACCATGTTCATGCCGGGGGGCCACCTCCAGGGGACGGCAGAGGTCGACGTGCGGATCGGTGATACTCATGAAGTGACCCGCCTGTACGGACAACGGTGGGAAATCGACTCCGTGAACGTGCTCCTTCCCCCGGGCGTTGGGGTGTTGCGCGACACCTCGATCGTCATCAGGTTCAGCACACAGGGTACTGCCATCACGCAGATCGTCCGCATTCCCGCGATGCGGCACTGGACGGTCTTCGTGTATCCTCATTCCCACGTCGACATCGGCTACTCGAACACCCATGCCAACGTAGAGTTCATCCACAAACGGAACATCGACCGGGGGCGCATCCTTGCCGAACAGACGAACACCTATCCCCCCGGCGCCCGGTATGTGTGGAACACGGAGGTTATGTGGCCCTTTGAACGGTACTTCTCCGGGGGCACTCCATCCCAACAGGACACGCTGGTGCGCGCCGTGAAGCAAGGATCCCTCGCGCTCGATGCAGCATACGTCCATGTCCTCACGTCGAATAGTAGCGATGAAGAGATGTTCCAGGCATTGCGTCCGCGTGCCGAAGCCGTGCACCGCACCGGGGCCACCATCGATACCTATGTTCAGGTGGACATCCCCGGTATGGCATGGGGACTCGTGCCCGCCCTTGCACATGAGGGGGTCCGGTACATCATGCTCATGCCCAATGGGACACGGGGGAACGACAGCATGGTTGCCGAACTCCGCCAGAAGCCCATGTGGTGGGTCGGACAGGATGGGCGGTCACGCGTGTTGTTCCTCAACGCCGGGACGTATGCCGTCGGATTGGCCAAAGGGCGTACCACGGGGCGGCCGTGGTTCGGGCAGCGGGACAAGGACAAGATCCCGCTGGAGATCAGGACGGCACGACCGCGGGAGCATTTCCTGGACACGCATCTGTTCCGCGAATTGCCCCATTTTGAGGCGACGCACCATCCCTACGACCTGTTCGTCGTGACCTGGGCGATGTGGGACAACGCATTGCTCGACGCAGACCTGCCGGATGCAGTGCGCTCATGGAACGCAGAGTATGCATATCCGCATCTTGAGATCGCCAGCGCCCACACGATCATGTCTGCATTTGAAGAGAGATATGGCAGCCAGTTCCCGGAGGTGCGCGGGGACTTCACCGAATACTGGACCGATGGATTCGGGACCGTCGCGAAAGAGGCCCGCATGGCCCGCAATGCCAAGGACCGCCTGTTGCAGGCCGAGATCCTATGGCCGATGCTCCGGCCGGGCCGCCCGGCACCACGCGATCAGTTCGACGAAGCATGGCGCAATGTGGTGATGACCACCGAGCACACGTTCACGTACGAGAACCCGACGGAGCCATATTTCCAGGATGCGATCTGGCGGATGAAGCAGAGGTACTTT
Source organism: Ignavibacteriota bacterium (assembly GCA_016707525.1). Taxonomy (NCBI): domain Bacteria; kingdom Pseudomonadati; phylum Ignavibacteriota; species Ignavibacteriota bacterium. Next base: position 59,019 of record JADJHP010000012.1, on the reverse strand, counting down.
CAGGAAGCGGATGACCGGAGCAAGGTGTTGCTGGACGAGGCACTTGCCCCTGCCACCGACAGATCGGACGGTGCGCTCGGCCCGGGGGCAGGGCCGTCGAATGGCGGCGTGGCAGTATTCAATACGAATTCATGGTCACACGGTGGCCTGGTAACGCTCGCGCGTTCAGAAAGCCAGCAGGGAGACCGCGTCGTCGACAGCCAGGGCAATGCCGTCCCCTCCCAGCGCCTCTCCACAGGTGAACTCGTGTTCCTCGCTTCGCCCGTCCCCGCATTTGGGTCGCTTCACTTCCGCGTCGTCCCCGGCAACAGCCCACAACCGGGTGGAACAACGTGGTCGTCCGCCATGCTCGACAATGGAGCGGTGCAGGTCGGGATCGATCAGCGACGCGGGACGATAACACATCTGCGCGATAGCGGGACCGGCAAGGACCTCGCCAACGCCGATCTTGACGGCGGGATCAATTCGTTCCGCTGGCAGCCGGCGAAGGGTGAAGGTCCGGCCCTCCCTGATTCCGTCATCAGTGTCCGCCTCTCAGAATCGGGTCCCGTGCTCGGTGAAGTAGAGATCATCTCCCTCGCACCCGGATGCAGGTCGGTGATCAGGAGGGTCCGGGTTATCCGTGGCGATCGGGGTGTGCGCTTCACGAACACCGTGGACAAACTCCCCCTGCTGCCGAAGGACGGCGTCCACTTCGGATTCCCCTTCCGCATTCCCGGTGGGCGTGCACGTATCGACATCCCCTGGGGTGTGATGGAATTGCAGAAGGACCAATGGGCCGCGGCGAACCGTGCATGGATGGTGGCACAGCATTTCGCCGATGTGTCCAACGATTCCATGGGCATCACATGGTGCTCTCCCGACGCCCCGTTGACAGAATACGGTGGTATCACGGCCAACAACACGGCCAACTGGGATGGCGCGGGAGACATCTGGCCTGCAACGTATGCGCCGTCGACCGTGCTGTACTCATGGGCCATGAACAACCACTGGTTCACGAACACTCCCTTGACCCAGGACGGGCCGGTCACGTTCCGCTACGCACTCCGTACCCACGGGCGCTTCGACGCAGCAGCGGCGTATCGATTCGGCAGGGAGACCGCACAGCCGCTCGTTGCGCTCGCAACAGGCCGCGACCCCTCGATCCGTCCACTCGTGGCAACGGCCAATGACAGGGTTGCCGTGACGATCCTGAAGGCGGCGGCCGATGGCAGAAGCGTGATCGTACGCCTCCGCTCGTTCTCTGAACAGGAAGAATCCGTTGCCCTGTCATGGCCGGCACGTATGCCGCGGCAGGTCAGGGTCTGTGAGCTGGGAGAGGAACCAGGTGCACGCGATGCGATGCGGACGGTCGCCGTTCCCCCGATGGGTCTCGTGACACTCCGTGCAGAATGGTGAGGCGGGAGCATCCATTTCAAAGAGAGGACTCTGGCTATGATGGGCCTGACAGCGGTCGCATGGTCACCCTCACATGGCGGCATCCACATGAAGCACCTCACGATCATCGGCTGTACGGCCTTGCTGCTTGCGGGTTGCGCTCCGTCGTTGAGGTCCATCGACCTCTCGGGCGAGACCGACCGGCAGACCGTGGTCGACCGTGAAGCGGGGCAATACCTCGGGCATCCGACGACCGTGCTTCTGGAAGACGGGAAGACCATCATCGCCGTCTATCCGAAGGGACATGGGCGTGGAGCGATCGTGATGAATCGTAGTATGGACGGCGGCCAGACGTGGAGCGGCCGCCTCCCGGTGCCTGAGAACTGGTCCACGTCACTCGAGACGCCGACCATCCATCGGACCATCGACAGCACGGGAAAGAAACGCCTGATCATGTTCTCGGGCCTCTACCCGGCCCGCCTTGCTGTGTCGGAAGATGACGGCGGAACATGGACACCGCTCCGGCAGATCGGGAGCTGGGGTGGCATCGTCGTGATGGGATCGGTGGAACGATTGAACGACGGACGGTATCTTGCGGTCTTTCATGATGATGGGAGGTTCATCCGGGAAGGCGGGCAGCTCTCGAAGACCATGACGTTGTACCGGTCATTCTCACGGGATGGCGGGCTGACATGGTCCGCACCCGAGGGGATATTTTCCGCGGACAGCATCCATCTCTGTGAACCCGGACTCATTCGCTCGCCTGACGGGCGGCAACTCGCCATGCTGCTCCGGGAGAATACCAGGACACACAATTCGTATGTGATGTTTTCCAACGATGAAGGGGTGCACTGGACGGCACCGCGCGAACTCCCACCGGCTCTTACCGGCGACCGGCACACGGCGAAGTATGCCCCCGATGGCCGCCTGCTGATCTCGTTCCGCGATATGGCTGCGTCATCGCCAACAGCCGGCGATTGGGTGGTATGGGTCGGGACCTACGATGATGTTGTTTCAGGAAGGGATGGCCAATACCGGGTCCGGCTCAAGGACAATCTGAAGGGATCGGACTGCGCGTACCCGGGCGTGGAGGTTCTGCCCGACGGCACATTCGTCGTGACGACCTACGGCCATTGGACCGCGGGTGAAGAGCCGTACATCATGTCCGTCCGGTTGCGCCTGGACGAACTGGATCGATGAACGGCGTTACATAGAATTGACATCCAGACGCATCCAGGGGCGGGTCCCGGAATTGACGCCCGGGCCCATGTAGGGGCGGTGCATGCACCGCCCCTGCGCACGACATCACTTCACAAGCATCAGCTTGCGGTGCCGCACGAATTCTCCCGCCCGCATTGAATAGAAATACACCCCGCTGGGCAGAGAGGAAGCATCGAAGCGTAGTTCATGACGGCCGGCCGGAAGCCGGTCATCCACCAGTACGGCGATACGCTGACCGATCGTCGAATAGACCGTGATGACCACGGGAGACTCGACGGGGAGATCGAACCTGATCGTTGTGGAAGGATTGAACGGGTTCGGATAGTTCTGACTGAGATCGAACGCCGTCGGGATCACGGATTCCTCCGTACCGATCGCCGAGAGTACGATCAGGAGCTCCGGGGAAAGCTCGAATTGCCCCCGTGTTCCAAGCGCGCGTACCCGATAGGCCATTCGTCCTCCCGGCCCCACGGAATCCCTGAAGGTGTACGTGACCGTATCGGCCTTGACACCCGTGGCAGCCACGGTATCCAGTGCTCTCCAGACCGAATCCGGTGACTCGGGAAGTGTGCGTTTCCGTTCGATGGCATAGCCGAGGACGTGCGATTGCCCCGTTGCTTTCCATACGAGATCCACACCGTTTGCAGTGAACCCGCCATTGATCGACCGGTACACGACGTGCAAGGTGTCATCAGGTCCGTTCACGTGAACGGACCGGGTCGTAGAGGTGAACTGCTGGCCAAACCACCCTGCGACCACCAGCCGGTACAAGAGGTCACCGCCGCCCGGCACGGTATCTTTGACCGCATACGAACGCGTGGTCGAACTCGTATCGGCCCCGGCGAGCGTTTGAATCACCTGCCAGGAGGTATCACCTTCCACCGGGCGCCGCTGCACACGGAACTGGACCGTATTCTGCTCGCGCGAAGTTGTCCAGGCAAGGGAGACGACGCTGTCAACTGCTCCAACCGTGAACGATGCGATCGTGACGGCGAGGGATCTCCGCGAATCGGGAATGGACACCGGCACGATGCCGGAGAGGGACATTGTATCGAGTGTGCCGATGGTACGGACACGGAGGAGCCAACGGGCCGGTCCTTGCACGGTGTCGCGAACGGTGTACTGGCGGATCACGGCGCTGGAGTCAGCGGCCCGGACCGAATCCACCAGACGCCACACCGTATCCGCCGCGAGCGAATCAGCATTCTTCCACTGCACTTCGAACCGCGCGGTATGCCGCTCCTGCGTGGTGAGCCATGTGACGACCAGGACGCTGTCCGTAATGCGGGCGGCAAGTGAATCCAGGCGGACGATCATCGAGTCCGGTGGAGGGACGATCACCCTCGCGGGAGGAAGGGCATTATCCATCCATGCCATCCGGGCGGTGGTCCACTCCTTCAGGTACGTGACCTCATTCGCGTAACTGCCGCCCACATACGGATTGCCCCACACCACGGAGTCGAGGATCGGCCAACGCACAAAATTGCGCGCCTGCGCTTCATTCAAGACGGCAGCCGCCGAGTCGATGAACGCCAGGACGTTCGGCGTGCTGAAGGCCCCCTTGCGAAGTGCTGCCCACCGGTCCCCTGCACTCTGCCAGAAGGAGGAGTCCTCCCCGAGCCGTACCCACCAGGGTGGGACGTGATCTTCGTACTGGCTCCCGACGAGGGCCAGGGGCATGGTCAGAAGATCCCATCCTACCGTGTCCGCCCCTTCAGACCAAATGACGTTGCCGAAGCCAAGATCGAAATCCCACACGGGCCCCACACGCAACTTTCCACCTTTGCTGTCACGGTCCTTGTGCAAATAGGAACTCAGGCGATAGGCGTCGACGTTGCGGGCGAGTTCGTTCACCAGGAAGAAGTCGACAGCCGAAGGCAGATCAAGATACTTTCTGTACCCATTGACCGGGTCCGCCCACGCCGAGTCCGCCATCACCGCTTCGAATGCCGTGATGTATGACCGGATGTATGCGCGCTGCTGGGGAACCAGGTCTGCCGGCTTCGGGTACACGTGTTGATAGATGATCGGCCGTGTTGGATCGGCAGGCGGAAGGACCGGGGAGGCCCAGAATTCGGTCGTGTCCAGGGTCGGACGGTCCACCTGCACGACATATCCGCCCGTCACATTATCTCCAGCAACATCGGTAGTCGCCATTTTTGTGACGTTGATGCGATTCTTGTCACGCTTGAGCCGTTCAAAAAGGACGTAGGTCCCCCAGTACTGACCGTTGAGGACGAGTTCACAGAAACGGCCCTGGCTGGCATATCTCCCGGATCGCCGGGCAAGGGCGTAGGCAAGTGCGTTCCGCATCTGGGTCTTGTCATTATAGGCGGCAGACAACACCCAGTCGGCATCGGAAGACATACCGAGCAGCCCCACCGCCACATCCGCACCGGTCGAATCCCGGAGTTCGATCCCATACTGCAGTTTCGGGAACTGTTGTGAGGAATAGCCGCGGACCTCGATGCCAATGTAGCCGCGATACCTGTTCGCGGAATCGGCAAGCGAATTTCGCATCCCGGGGCCGTTGTCAATGACCCCCATGAATGCCGTGATCTTCGGATCGTCAGGGATCTCCTGGCCGAACGTATCAATGATGACGATCGGCAGATCTGAATTCAGCAGAGAATCGGACTGGGATCGGGCGAGGCCGGACAACCCAATGAGAAAGAGCAGCAGGATCGATGTGCGGGTGAATCCGTGTGTACACATGGAGAAATTCTCCCCCTCTTCCGTTCATCATTGCAACAGCAAAAACCCCCGGAGCATCATAGGTCACCAGTGTGAACCAGACAGATCCGAGGGAGTGAGGTGTTCGTTCTCAATGTAAGGAAGGCAACAAGGAAAGTCAACGGGCGGGCCGAAGAGAAACGTACGTGAGGCAACGGGCAGACGGGACGGCGAAAATGGAGACAAGAAAGACACCATTGCTCTCCGGAAGTCCCCTTTCCGATGCGCGTTCAGTCCCGCACTCTGCCCTTCCAGCGCTCCCAGCACTCGAGTATCTCCTGTGGCGCCGCGGAGTACCAACCGTAGCCCGCCCGCCGTTCCCTCTCCACCTCCGCCATTGAAAAAACGATCCTCCCATCCCGTCCGCAGAATATCGGTACGTTGAGCTCGAGATCGTAATACCTGGCCCAGAGCGGACCCGCGGAGGGGTCCTGCACCACAACCCGGTCGTGGGCGATGGTCCGCCACTCCGTTCGAAGCTCGGGAGCGGAGACCGTCTCCACACGGATACCCCGGATCGAGGATCTTCTGAACCACGCCACGGCGTGATCCACGGCGTCGATCACATCAGGGCCCGGGTCGTCGCTCTCCATGAGGAACCGGACAATGTCTGCACTTTCAATGCTCACCAATGCTGCGGGTTCGAATGTCCGCGCGGCGCGGGGCAGCAGGTCGCGGTCATCGTGCTGCTGGCACCACACTGTCGGTACCCCCTGTTGCCGGATCTGTGTCCGGAGGATGCAACCGATCCCGCGATCGACCGCCACTCCTGCCGCACGCGCCCGGAGGGTGTCAACGATACCCAGCGATGCATCCCTCCGCGCCACGCGACGCAGAAGCGACATCACACCGATCATCGCCCCATCGTTGAACGTGATGTACCGCCGGTATCCCGTCGTGTCGGGAAAGAATTGCGGCCAGCCGCCCGTTGGCGTCTGCGCGGAGAGGATGAAATCCACCCCCCGCTCGAACCCCTCCTTGAAGCGTTGGAGCCCGGTCGCCCGGTACGCTCCGGCGAGGACGATGCACTGCGAAGCGGTCGCGCCGTTATCGAACGTCGTATTCAGGATATGGCGTGCATCGGCGACAGACCGCCGCTGCGCCGGTGTCAGCACCGCGCGCATGTCATAATTCTTGGGCCAGCCCCCGTTCGCCTTCTGAAACAACAGGATGTTGTCCGCGATGGCAACGGCGTCCGTCACGGGGTATCGCTGTTGCCCGGGAAGAGGCGCGATGACATGATCGTCTTCCTTGATCGTGTACCAATGACGCGCACCGGCGTTCATCGCGTTGGTGTCAGGGCGCCATGCGGGCGGGGTCGCCATCATGATGCCGGTCCGGAATTTCGTGTAGTGAACGTACTCCCCCTGCATCCAGAGGACGTGGTCATCCGGACCGTCGTACCCTGCGGGCACGACAGGGCGTACGTTCAACGGTCCGCCGTCTCCCACCGTCGATACGCGGAGCCACTCCCTGCTCCGTTGCACCCACTTCTCGATCCGGAATCCAGCGTTCACGGGACGTGAGAGATAGGCTATCTCCGGATGGAACGGATGCAAAACGATCCCCCCGGAATAGTGGGATTCGAACTCGGTCTTCCCTGCCGGAGTTTGCGGGAACCATTTCCCCGCTTCCGTCACTTTGCCGTCCTCCCACGTGCGACCATTCCAGCGGACAACATGATAGCGGTGGTCGGCCTCCGAAGGAAGCCTCGTGTAGGCGATCGAGGGCCGCCCGGAGCTATCGAGAGCGATGTCCCACACCCACCCACGCACCCGCGTTACACGGGCGTCGTACGCTCGGTCGCACGCAGACGGACGGAGCGGCAGATCGTTGAACCGCCCGAGGAGCGTTCCATCGGCCCTGGTGAACGCACCCTGTTCATAGCGCACGTAGTAGATGGAGTTCAGAGCCTCATCCCGTGGATGACCATCGGTGAACGCACAATGAATGGACTTCCTGCCATCGGACACCACTTTGAGATAGGGCCGGATATCACCTCCCTGGCGTCCGGGTTCCTGGACCAGGATCCGCGCATCGCTCCACCGGATGCCATCGGGTGACGTGGCAAACGTGGGCTTCCAGCTCTCACCGCGCCAGAACACGTAGAACAGCCGTTCGTCGGAAAGATACACCGGATGGCTGTAGGTTACGCGCGGCATGCGTGTGATGGTGACCTCGTCCTCCCATGCGGTGATGTCTTCCGGTCGTGCCGTCCGCCGGCAGAAAAGCCCGGCTTCATTGTGTTGCGCATAGAACACCATCAGCCGGTGATCGGGCAGCACGAGTATAGAACCGACATTGTGATCATCCACTCCCCACTCCCGCTTGAGGGTGTACGTTTCCACGGCCGCGGTCCGGTGATCAAATGCGCCGATCTGCAGATCGCCCTGTGAGGTCACCCACGTCGCATATGTCCGCACCCTCCCGGCCGCGACATAGGCCGCTCTTGGATCCTGGAACCAGCACCATGCCCCGTCCGGAGCGAATCGGATGGGCTCTCCCCCCTGTGCATGGAGTGGCGGCATCAGGGCCGCACCGGAGAACACCGCACACGTCGCAATGACGATGGTCCATCCGGAACGAGGGGTCATGATCGCACCGCCGTCCGCTTGAGCATCGTGATCTGCCATAGGTCCTTTGCTCTTGCCCCGAGGAAGGGATTGAGCGCGATCATGCCGGTCTTCCCGATGCTGTGTTCGAGATACCGCAGCTCCGCGAACTGCTCGGCGGCTTCGGGATCGGGCGGCACGTCGAAGCCCGCGTCGCGCATCATGAGAAGGCCTTTTGCCCGGATCGAGAGTTCAAGATGGACGCGGAGATAGCAGAGCATATCCGCCACGATCTCGCCCGGGAACGACTTCTGCATCGTTTCGAGGTAGTGCCCGATCCTGGTGTCGGCGAGCGTGCCGGTCGTGATCATCGCAAGCAGTTCCTGGTCGGAATCGAACCCCACACCCAACCATGCGCGCGTCGCTGTCTCGCTCCGCCGGAAGACCGCGAACACCGCGAGCGGGACTCCTGCGAGCACGAGGAGCGTGGAGAGCATGGGGGCGAGGAAGAAATGATTGAACAGGGAGTGAAGAAGGATCGCGGCGACGAGGCCGGAGAGGATGAAGCGGACGCGTGTCCATTCCGCCCGCTCGCTCATCCCGCGTGCGATGATGCCCGCCATCGCCGTGGCACCGCCGTGCATGATGGCCGTGCCGAAGCCCCGGATGACCCACAGGTAGACCGGCGCATCCGGCCGCATGGTGAGATACCACAGGTTTTCCACGAGGGCGAAGCCGGCTCCGATCGCGACGCCGCGGATGGCGGCATCGACCATGAAGCCGACCCGGTTGGCCCGGAGGAGATAGATCAGGTAGGCAGCCTTGAGGGATTCTTCAATGAGCGGTGCGAGATAGCGGGAATACGCAACGAACGAAAGCCCCGTCCGGTCCACGAGCGCGTTGTTGATGAACAAGGCAAGGAAGGCCGCACAACACCCGACCGCGATCGTAAGTCCGACCTCGCGAAACCGGACCAGCTTGAATGTGTCGGCGTACACCAACCCACCCAGAAAGGACAGGACCGGCAGGAACCCGAGTGCAACACCGAGCATCATGATCGTCATCGGAAGCTCCAGGGGGAGATTCGCCTCAGCGGATCTCCTCATCGAAGACGACAGCAACCTTCCCGCATTTTCCGCTCGCCATCAATGCATACGCAGCGGCGGCATCCTTGAGCGGGAAGCGGTGTGTGATGAGTTGTTCTGGCCGCACCTTCCAGCGGACGAGCCGCTCCACAAGCTCCTCCATGCGCCAGATGGTTGTCACCCACGACCCGTAGATGGACTTCTGATCGTGGATGATATCCCGTGACGGCTGGAATTCCGACGTGCCCCCCTCGCCCAGGAACACGATCTTTCCCCATTTCCGTGTCGCCTGAATGGCCGTGAGCCGTGCCTTGTTGTTCGCGGAGCAATCGACCGAACGCTCGGTTCCGAACCCGCCGGTCAGGTCCCTGATCTGCGCCACGTTTTCGTCGCCCGCTGTGAGGACCGCGTCGAAGAGTCCCAGGTGCTTCGCGATCGCGATCCGGTCTTCGATCACTTCGATGCCGAAGATCTTCTGTGCGCCCATCGCCCTGCAGAGCATCGCCGTCGCAAGTCCCACCGGCCCGAGGCCCGTGATCAGCACCGCATCATTGCCGGAGATCCCTATCCGCTCGAGCCCTTCATACACCGTCCCGAATCCGCACGCCACCTGAGCGCCGTCAGAGTAACTCAACGCATCGGGGAGCAGTACGAGGTCCTTCTCTTCGGCGAGGAGGAATTCCGCCATCCCCCCGTCTCGCTGCCAGCCATACGCGCGGCGGAATTCGCTCGTACACGATATCATATATCCCCGGCGACAGTCGTTGCACACGCCGCAACCGGAGATATGATAGACGATGGCGCGGTCGCCCTTTCTGAAGCGGCGGCATCCCGGTCCGGTCTCCACGATCTGGCCGCACGGTTCATGGCCGGCGATCATTCCCGGTTGATAGCCCTCAGGCCCTTTGCCGAGATGCTCGTGGTAGATACAGCGGATGTCCGACCCGCAAATGGTGGACGACTTCATCCGGATGAGGACCTCGCCATGCCCCGGGATGGGGATAGGAAAGGACTTCAACTCGAGGGTGCTGTTGCCCGGCAAGATCGCGCCTTGCATTGAACTCATGGGGTACTCCTGTGTGCTCTGTCGTCGTTGTTACGGAGGGGTGATCGTGCCGTCCTGATCCCACAGATCCTCCCACCCCTGTCCATCTTTCCACAAAAACACCTGACCTTTGATCAATCTGCATTCTTTGTCGATCCCCGCGATCGCATGCATGTCGGCTTCGCTCAACGGCGGCAGGAGCGCCGCCTCGAGGTTATCCTTGAAGTGGTTGACCGAGAAGGGGATCGGGATCTGGCCCCGCTGGATCGCCCACCGGAGCGCCACCCTGGCAGGGGCCACCCCCACCCTGCGGGCGATCGCGACGAGCACGGGATCCTCAAGGTCCACGGTGTCATCCGGGGTCCTGTCGCGGTCCGGCCGGCCGGGCGAACCGAGGGGACAATACCCTATCGGTTGGACGGCGTGCTTCACGCAATAATCGAACAGTGCAGGTTGCTGGAAATGCGGGTGCAGTTCCATTTCGTTGCAGGCGGGACGGATACGTGCATCGCGCAGGACGTATTCCAGCTTCGGCACGGTCATATTGGAGGTACCGATGTTCCGCACGAGCCCTTCGTCGACCAGCCGCTCCATCTGTTCCCACGTCCGCATGAACGCCTCGTGGATATACGGCTTCGCATCCGGGCTTCTCATCGTGACGTCGCACTTCGGGGGATGATAGTTCGGGAAAGGCCAGTGCACCAGGAAGAGGTCGAGATGATCGAGCCGGAGGTCGTGCAGGCTCTTCCTGCAGGACTCCCCCACACGGCCATGCATATCGTTCCAGACCTTGGAGGTGATCCAGAGATCCCGGCGTGTGACGACACCGTGGGCGAAGAGGTCGGCGAGTATTGCGCCGATCTGGCTCTCATTCCCATAGACCGACGCGCAGTCGACGTGCCTGTACCCCGCATGCACCGCATGCTGCACGGTCTCTGCAACCAACGCGGGTGAAACGGAGTCGGAACCGAAGGTCCCGAGCCCTATGGCCGGGATGCGTTCTCCCGTGGACAATGTGAAGGATGGTACGGAAGCCGGATCGATCGAAGGAGACGAAGTTGTATGCGCCATGGTCCAGGAAAGCTCAGTGTTGAAAATATCATATGCATTCTCCCCTGCATTGCCCTGACGGCTTGGCGGACCGCATCCTGCAGATGGCTGAGCCAGGCCGCGTATGCGGCGGCTGTGGCACCTGCCTCTGCTTTCTGCGGCGTGACCTCCCCCATCCGCTGCAACGAACCGAACGCCGCGCCGGGAGTGACAAAGATGCCGGCACCGAGTCCGGCCCCGCGTGCGGCTCCCTGGGCACCGTCTGTATCATACAACTCTATTGTCGCATTCGCAACATTGGCGAGCGTTTGACGGAACACCGGGCTCAGGAACATATTCGCATTGCCGGCGCGGATCACCCGGAGGTCCAGCCCCATGTCCTTCATGATGTCGATGCCATAGCGGAAGGAGGAAGCGGTGCGCGCCTCGGCGGCCGTGCGAGGGTGAGCCATGCGAGCGCGGTGCGACCGAAAGAACTCACTCATCGATCGCACCGGGAGCGGTACCTGACCGATGCATACGGGCGATCGGCCAGGGTCCGACAGAAGTGCTGGACCGCCAGTCGCGGGGTGACGTGCGCTGAACTATTGCTGGGAGGCTCTCCTGCCGTCAAGGTAGCGATCGATCACGTGCGTACGCATGACAACAGCATACTTGCTCTTCAGCCGGGAACGGAGCTCCGCTTCCATGAGCGCCCTATGGTGATCGCGATAGTCCTCCCTGATCCGATGGGCGACATTCTCGTAGGAGAGTTGTTGCTCTTTCTGCGTCCCCGCGCATTTGACCAGAGCGTACATGGTGCCGCGCACGGGGTCCTCGTACGCCACCGGTCCCGCGACCTCATGCAATGAGAGCGAGAAGGCCACGGCAGCCAGGTATGGCGGTTCAGTACCGAGATAGGTGTTGTACATTCCGTTCCTGGCGCGGATGTAGGTCTTGACAAGGATCGTCGGAACAAGTTTTTCGAACGGGGTACCGGAGTCGGACCGGCGTTTCAATGCCTCGAGCGGGCCGGGCGTGGAGTCAGGAATGACATAGAGGTTCACTTTTGCGAACTGGTAATACAGAGAGTCTTTGTTCATGGTATAGAACGCATGGAGTGCCCCGTCGGTCGGCTGAGGGATCCTGTTCTCGATCGCATACTGATTGTACAAGCGGAGGATCCCGTCGCTGATGACCGGGTTCTTGCTCTCGGCGACGAGCACATTTCGCTCAAGTCCGAGCGCTTTCGCCTTCTGCACGATCATGTTCGTGCGCGCGGCCTCCAGAAGGAACCGTTGTACATCCTCTCTGGTGATCTTGTTGAATTCACCCATCACCAGCACATCGTTGAGCAGACGAAGGAACTCTTTGAGGTCCACGGTGATGCCGGGGGCGCGGAGGATCCATGCATTCCGGCCATTGGCAAGTGCGGATCGGAGCGTATCCCCATAGCCGGATTGATAGAACCGGGGAATATTCGACCACACCACGATCCGGGCAAGCGCGCCGGTATTCCAGCGCACCCGGTCTTCGTTGATGAGGGATCGTTTGTCCTTCTCGAACTCGGTCTGGATGCGCGCGGCATACTTCTCCTCGATCCCCTTCTGTAACTCCGCCCGGGCCTCCTCGATCGGAGGGACCGCCACCATGTCCCGTCCGAGGATCTTCACGACCCTGATACCCTGCACATCGTGAATGACCTTGATGATGCCGGGGGGCAGGTCGAAGATGGAGGCATTCCCATCATCCTGCATGCTCATGGACCACGTCATCGTCTGCTCCGCGTCGTTCACGGTCAGAGGTGCGCCGGAGGAGATCCGGGAAGCAAATACCGCAGGGTCCTCACCCGCGCGCCAACGCTTCTCGATGCGGGAGGCAAGCGCGGTCAAAGCATCGATCCGTGCCCGGGATGTGCCCTCGGTGATCGGTATGCGGACCTCACGGAAAGTGACCACCCGCCCAAGGCGAGCGTATTCCCGCTGGAAGGCGGGCTCGTTGAGATAGCGCGCTTCATATCTGGTCTTGAAGTAGCTGATCACGAGTTCTTCATTGATCGCCCGTTCCATCTTCCCCCGATAGACCGCACTGTCGGCGAATCCCAATGCAAAGAAGTCCCGGCGCTTCAGCTGATTCGAGATCATGTCATCCAGCGCACGCGAATATCCTTCACGCGGACGGTCACGGTACATGATCCCATACGGATAGTCGCGGACATACTGCTCGAGCTGACCGAGGGTAACGCCCCGCTGCCCCTCGAAGGTCGCGACCGTATCCTGCGGCGTGGTACCCTGCCCAAGGCAGGCGTGCGTCACCGCGACAAAGAGGATGAGAGCGCAGAGGTGTCGGAACGGGAACTGTGGCCGGGAAGTCATAGCGGATCCGATGGAATTTCTGAATGCTTGCTGGAGCAGCCTATCAGGTACAGAATAGCACATCCAACCGGTGATATGCAAACAAAAAATGCCCGATAGAGAAGTATCAGGCAGATCGCGCACCGAAAAAGTCCTCCCGCCGCGGGCCTGGAGCCGCGATCTGTCGATCGCGGCTCCAAGCGGGGGGGCCGCTATTCAGGATCGCAAGCGGGAGTACAGCCGAACTACTTCAGGATCACCATCTGCTTCATCTGCGTCGCTGCGTCGCTGGTCAGGCGATAGAAATACATGCCGGAAGCCAGACCGGAGGCATTGAAGGTGACTTCATGCGAACCTGCAGGCATGACGCCATTGACCAGAGTCGCCATTTCCTGGCCCAGGGTGTTGAACACCTTCAGCGTCGTCACGGCACTCTTGGCGAGGCTGAAACTGATCGTCGTGCTCGGGTTGAAGGGGTTCGGATAGTTCTGCGCAAGGCTGAACTCCACCGGAGCGTCCGGATCCGACGCAACTGCCGTGATCGTCCTGCCGCCCGTAGTGAGGGCTTGCTCGATCGCAGTGTATTCCGCGGTCCGCTGGGCATTCCACTGGGCCTTCCTCACCGGGAACCAGTTCAGGTCGCCCACCGGGAATCCGCCCGTCGCGCCCGTCAACAGTGTGGCGTTGCTGTAGGCAAGATTGACCGGGATCGGCCAGTCCGAATAGACGTAGAAGTCATTTCCAACATTCGTCACGCGCCAGTCCGGAAGGACGTCCGTGCTGTTCGTGTCACACGTCGCGAGGGTGAACGCCTTGAGATTATCCACCTCGGTCGTCATAAGCGTCTTCGGATCCGTGAAGACCGGCGCTTCCGTGTAGTTCGTGCCGAGTGTGAGGTACGGATAGGTGCTGTTGTCGTTGAACATCGTGGTCGTGCGCGAGTTCATGATGATCATCTGGTTCTGCCAGTTCGTGACACCATTCACGCTGTTCGTGTTCAACGTGGAGACGATGCTGCTGAGTTTCGGATCCCAGTAGACAACGTTTCCTTCAAAGAGATACTTCCTCGGCAGTGCTCTGTACTGGTCATAGGACGAATCGGGATCGGGGAACGTATGCAGATTGACGAGGCCCATCGGCTGACCGTCGAGATCCTGTTCGCCGACATCGATCGTGGAGATACCAGGATATGCCTGAACGTTGCAGTTCACATAGATATTGTTGGTGTTGCTGACATTCGTCTGATAACCCCAATCCAGATAGATATTGCCGGAGCAATTGATGAAGGTATTGTGGTTCATGACGACGCGCTTGAACGGATACTGACGGAACTTGTACATCATGCCCTGCGTCATGATATGGGTGCTGTTCTCGACCCACATGGAATCCATGAAGGCGAAGGCATCATACACACCGCCGTTGCGGCGGCAGGGCTGGCCATTCAGGTTCACGAAGTAGCAGTTCTTGATAAGATACCGCTGGCCGGAAGCGCTGCTGGCGAAGAGCACCCACCGGGTGCGTTCGAGGTAGTCATTGTCCAACGTCAGCTTTGCGTTCTGGCCATTTGACCAGAAGAAGTTCCAGCCGAGGTCACGCGCCGCCGTTGCCGGAATGACGCTGCAGTTCTTCACGGTCAGGTCGTACGAATAGTTGATACCACCGGTATTCGCACCGCCCTCATAGGTCGAACCGCAGATGAGCGGCGGGGCCGATGCGGCGTTCGTGTTGTTCACGAGGATCGTCGCGTCACCACCCACGATCGTCACGGGCCGGACGGTGTTCGGCGAATTGACGAGCGGATAGGTACCATTGACCTTCAGCTTGTACACGCGGCCGGCCGGAACGTTCAACGAATCCAGCAACATGGCGTTGTACAGTGAGTTCGGCTGATTGCCCATTTCAACGAAATCTTTAATGACAAGCGTATCCCCGCTGACCGCGGAAACATAATCCATCAGGGTCTGGGACACCGCCATGCTTGCGAGAAGCAACAGCAACATCGAGAGTATTAGCAGCTTCTTTCATGGAATCCTCCTAAATCTGACTGGTTATTGAAGGACTGGTAGAGACTGATATACCATTCACGAGCCTTCACCCTCCGTGTGTTGTTCACGATACCTGACTCTGAATTGTTGACCACGATGCTGCATACCATGCGCGAACGCGACATCTCCGCGCTGATCACATGCTATAGCGCAGACTGAGCTGAATGAACCGCGGTGAATAGGCCGTCGACTGCAGATTCTCAAGGATCTCGCCATCATTGACACGCCGGAATTTCTGATAGGTATACGTGGCATTGTGGAAGAGATTGACCGCATCGAAGATGACGCGGAAGCCTTCGATGGGGAGCTGCTGCTGCAGCGTGAGGTCCCAACGGTAGATGTTGCCGGTGAACTGGTCATCTTCCGGGCGTGCACCAACGGTCGTGATGATGTTCCCCTGCATGTTGAACGACAGACGTCCGGAGAAACCTTTGTAGTCGACGCCGAGGGCGACGTTGATGACGTCATCCGACTGGAACAACAGGCGCGCATTGCGCACCGTGTCGATGGTGATGTACTTGTGACGCGTGATGCGCGGATTGATCGGATCCTGATACGCCGAGTCGATGTTCCGGATCTGCTGGTAATCCATGTCCGACCACGACTTTGTGTAGTTGACCGTCAGAACCAGGCTGTTGAGCGGGACGGGCAGGTACCAGAAGTTGGTCTGCCACTCAAGTTCCAGCCCGCGGACATACGCCGGATTCGGGTTGTTCAGGAACGTCGTGATACGCTGCGAGGGTGTGGGCATGCCCGCGGCCTTGATACCCAGCGCCGTGAACGTCATCGAATCCGGGAACGACGCGTTGTAGTACCCCAGGTTCTTGTAGAAGATGTCCGTCTGATAGAAGAAGTTCCGGATCTTCTTGTAGAACCCGCCAACGGTGAACAACCCGACCTCGCCACTGTACACCGAAACCATCACGTCCAGGTTGTCTGAAATGGCCGGCCGCAATTTCGTGTTGCCTGCCTGTGCTGCCCCACCCGGTTCGAGATAGATGCTCGGCAGAACAGCACGGAAGTCGGGCCGCGCGATGCCCTTCGAGTACGCCAGCCGGATATCGGACCATTCGTTGAACCGGTACCGGAGCTGGGCATTCGGGAAGAAGTCGTTGTCGCTGCGATCCACGACGTTCAGCGTATCGTACAGGTTCGCATACCCATACACCGAGTGTGTCACGTACACGAACTTCGAATGGTATTGCATGTTGTAGTGCTCGTAGCGACCGCCGGCGATGAGGGACACCATGGGGCCGAAGTCGAACGAACCCATCAGATATCCGGCCGAATAGACCTCAGCCCCACCCCAATCGTCCCGCTCCGACGACGGCTTGTGTCGCGCAACCGCCCAGCCCGAGATCGAGGTGCCCATATACTGATCCATCAGATCGCGGTCATACGCGTACTTGAACGGATAGTCGCCCTTCAGAAAGTAGTCGCCGCGTGTGAAGCCGCGGTCCCAGAGATCCCCGAAAAGCACCGGATTGGCTGCCGACAGCCCCTGGTGGTTCGGGAAGAAAGACCGGGTGGCGTTATAGTAGTCGTCATCTGAAGAACCCTTGAACGTCGACTCCACGTCGTTGGCACGCGTCGAACGCGAGAACTTCCCGCCGAACTTGATCTTGGTCGTGATGTCTTCCGACAACGTCACCGGCAGCGTGAAATCCAAAGCGGTATTGTACAATGCTGATCAAAGGCCTCGGAACGCGAGATGACCCATCCCCCTACCTTCGCACCAGGGGCATCATTGGGATCGATCGTGATCCCATACACGTCCTCCGGGGTCATGAAGCGGCGCTGGGAGACGTAGTTGATCGCCAGGCCGCTCGCCGGGTCGACCCCGAACGGACGGTGGGCCTGGTTCTCAAACGTGAAGTTTGTGCCGGGATCGCCATACCGGACGCGCGTGTATTTGTTCGAGAGTGAATGGGACAGCGAGAGCTCGGCCTTCAGATCGCCGAACATGTACTCTCCCTGGAGGGCATTGATCATCAGGGCCTTGCCGTATTTGTCGCGGCTCAGCGTGTAGCCCACGACGGTCTCTTCAAGATCGAGGCGGTTCCGGAACGTGGTGTTGTCGCTCAGGTTATTCGCGAACGTGTTCGAGAAGAGGATCTTACCATGCGGCAGGACATAATCGATGATCACACTGGCGCTGCTGTTGGTGATCACATTCCATTGGTCCTGAAATGTGAACTCGTTCATCTGGTAGGGGGCTTCACCGTACCGGATGGAACCTGCACCATTGATGCCGTACGTGGCCGCCGCGATGTCCTGACCGATGTCCGAACGATCGGCACTTCCCTGCACGAAGATCCCGAGGTTATCATCGAGGAATCGCGAGCTGACGCTTCCCCAGAACTTGTAGTTGTCCGACACACGGTCCTGCGTGTTATAGTTCCCCTGGGCGAACAGATCGCCATGGAACCCGGTCGGTGCTTCCCGCAGGCGCAGATTCACCAAACCACCGAGCGTGTTCGCATCACGGTCGGGGGTCAGCACTTTCATGACCTCGATCGCGGACAACAGGTTGGAGGAAATAAACCCAAGGTTCGTCGACCGGTCATTCATATCGGTGGACGGGATCTGGATGCCGTTGATCAGCACCGTATTGAGTTTCGCCTGCATACCGCGGATGACCACCTGGTCGCCGTTCATCAGCGACACGCCGGGGAGGCGGCTGAGCGCCGTGGCCGCGTTCGCATCGGGCAACTGGTGGATCTTCTCCGAGGAGACCACATTCGTGATCGTGCTCGAGGAGAGTTGCTGATTGATGGCTTCCTGCTGTCCCCGGGCCTGAGCCAGAACGAGAACGGTCTCGCCTTCCAGCGCCTCGGGAACCAGGGAGAAATCCCGCTTGACGATATCACCTGCGTTCACCACCACATGCAGCTTCTTGCTCCGGTAACCGATATAGCGGACGATCAGGGTATAGCTGCCGGGCGGGACGTTCGTGATCACGTATCTCCCATCGAGATTCGTCACAGCCCCCATGCCGGTCCCCTCGATCCACACATTGGTTCCCGTCAGGCGATCATGGGAAAGCGTGTCAGAGATGGAGCCCTCGATCTGACCGGACGTCTGCTGGGCGGTTGCCAGGGCCGAAACGGCGATGATGAGGACGGCAAGTGCGAACACAACGCGTGAATGTCGCATGATGAGTCCCACGAATAGTTGTGTATTGTAGTAGGATTGATGTGTAGTATTTTCGGAGAACCGGGGACAGAACGTCACATCTTCACCAATGGCCCATTCCGAAACCATTCGTCGCACAGACACCAGAAGATGTACCGTTGTCGTTCTACGTCAGTTGTGTACTTGCTCTGTCGCCCGTGTAAGGACACGGCCCAGCAGCAATCTTGAGCGTGGTGCGGGCGACGGTTGCCAACGGATCAAAGGACAGGACTTCAACACTCACATGATTCACGACTGCTCTCTCGGACGATCCCTGGCTCACAGGTGGAGATTAGGGGGAGGGTGTCCGCTGATGATATCCGTCAGTCTAGCATCATATTATGAACTGGTTAAAGAACATTTCAACCGGTTCAAATGTACATTCAACAGTTTCAAAAGTCAAGTAAAAAGAACGCAAAGTCACTTTTATTACAGTCCCCGGTAGTAATGGGGTTTTCCGCCCACAAATTGAATCCCGGTTGATCACGTGGTTTGCTCCTGATCTGCTCTCCACCAGACCCTGGCCGCCGGGATGATCAGCACGCCGTACGCGGCCAGGCCTACCAGAATGGCAACCGTGAAGCCCCAGACCACCGAGACGAGAATGGCAAGAACAGAGCCCAGAACACCGAACGAACAGCTCAGCGCATACAGCCTCGGAATGGCCCGTTCACGCCCCGCTCCTGCGAGTATCCCAAGGGCAACCGGAAAGGGAATGCCCAGCACCACGGCAAGTGGAAGCAGGAGTACCGCCACTGCTCCCAACCGTGATCCATCGCTGCCATCCGCAACGAGGGACAGAACGTGTGGCGACGCGACGATCAGGCACACGCCAAGGACAACGATCGCGATCAAGGCGATAAGCAGCACACCGACAGGTCTGATCCTTGACGCCAGTGCGCCGGAGATGAGACTTCCAACACCCGCCCCCGTCAAGAGTATCGCCAACAGGACAGCAAGGGACGTGGTAGGCGTCCCCACCCACAGGACCAGCTTCTGCAGCAGCGAGACCTCCACGATCATGAAGCCTGCGCCGGCACATAGTGCGATCCATTCCGGCAACGCACCCGCATGAGTTGTCTGCTGATGGGTCGCCGGACGCCGGCGGAGAAGCGCAACGAGGGCAACGACAAGGCACCAGAGGCCGACGAGGACAAGGAGCCAATGCAGTTCACGGGGACCGGACCGGAAGCGGTTATAGAAGTAGGGACTGTCGTCGGTACACGGCGCGATCTGCACCGCGTGCCGGTCCACCGCCGCCTGGAGCGCGATCGGCGACTGCGCAATGACATGGAGGAACCCGTTCATGGGCGACTGGTTCTCCCCCAGCACGCCATGCGGAAGATACGTGACCCGCGGAAAATCCGCTCTGAGGCGAGCGCACACATCGCGCCAGCGGACGGATTCTTCGGTCGAGAACGCCTTCTTGCCGATCACGATCGTCGGCGCATACTCCGATTCGAGGAGCGCAAAATGATGAGGGATCTCCGCCGGTGGCACGCCGGCATCCTGGAACATGGACACCGCGGTGACGAGGACCCGTGAGAGCTCCCACGGATTATGCACGGTCAGAACGATGGCCCCCCAGGGCGAAAGGACCCGGGCATACTCCTTGAACGCCTCGCGCGTGAGCAGGAAATTCTCATTCGTCGCGTACGCCTCGATCCCCTGTACCTGCGCCGTGGACGGCAGCGCCATCACGATGAGGTCCATGGTGTCGCGCATCCGCTGGACGTGGCGACGTCCTTCATCGACGACGACCGAGACGTTGGCAAACTCCGAATAGATCCCACCCGTGTACGAGCGATGGTCGCGTACCATCGCAACGAAATCCGGGTTCACTTCCACCGCGCGGATACTGCCGGCACCTCCCAGGAGACCAAGCAGGACGTCCTTCCCTCCCCCCGGACCGATCACGAGCATCCGCCGCTTTGCCGAATCCGGCAGACAGAGAAATGGGATGGCATTCGTGTGGTGGAGCAACAACTCATGAAGGAAGGGATTGGTTTGTCGGAGGTCGCCATTGAACCGGTACACTTGCGAACCCGCAGCTCCATCGACGAAGAGCTGCATCACCATATCCTGATGCCCGTAGGCGACGAGGTCTGCCCTCCCGAACACGCTCCAGCGGCTGTCGATGATCCGCGGGCGCGCGCCCGGGTCATCGTAGACAGTGTAGAAGTCCTTTTCCGGTGCGACACCGATGGGCACCTCGCCGAGGATCCGCTTCTGGCCCAGCGAGAACAGACCGGCGAATGCCGAGAGTATCAGGACCGCAGTAAGTCCACCTGCCACCTTCCTGCCGTCGAACACGAGTGCGATGCCCGTCCCGCCCCACGCGACGAGAGTGATGCAGAGGACAGCATTCACGCCGCCGAACGTGTTGATGATCCAGAGCGACGCGAGCGCTCCGATCACCGCACCACCGAGGTCGCTTGCGTACGCGAAGGAACCCCAACCCGACGCACCCCGGTAGAGACGGGCGGACAGGTACCCTGCGATCACGAACGGCGTGAGGAGGAGGGGCAGAAAGAGCGCTGGTGATGTGACCGCAGGGGTGGTGACGGCCACAGCGAAGAGCGTGAGAGAGATGCCCAGAAGCAGGAAGAGGTGCCAGGGACGCAAGCCCCCCGCCGCATTTCCCTTCCGCTCGCGCGCATGAGCGACGAATCCACCGGCCCCCAGCCCGAGGATACCCACGGACAGGATGATATACGCCTGGTCACTGACGAAGATCACGGAGGCGATGCGCGTGGCTATCACCTCGAGCGAGAGGATCGCCATCGAGAGCAGGGCCAGCAGTATCGATCGTTGGTTCCGGAGTGTCCTGGTCATTCCTCAACCACGTACAAGAAGGTGCGCATCCATTGCCCTCCCGGGGAGGGACCCGGGAGGTCTTCGTCACTTCGTCATGCCGGGCCCCACGGGATCGGCCCGACGGCCGGTCATGCGTGCGATGCTGCGGTTAGCTGGCGTTCCGTGTCGTCCTGGATCCTCAGGTTCAGCTGTTTGGTTATGCCGTAGTGCAGCAAGCATACGATCACGATACCGAAGAACACCGCCGGATACACACTGATCGCAAGCCTGATGCCGAGCAATGCTTCCGCCGTCTCCACCATGTTCGCCCTGTAGCCATGAAGGAAAGGATCGCGCTATGAGAACCCACCCAGGCTGAGGCCGGTTTTCAGGCCAAACAGGATCGTCGCATAAATGACGCCTGTCGAGCGCCGGTTGAACTTCCACTCGGCGTAATCTGCCACATCCGCGAAGATCGCCCAGATCAGCGGGATGGTCGGTCCATAGCTGAGCGCCCGCAGCCATTCCGTAATGAAGATCGACCAAATGGCATCCGCCGGCAGGAAGATGAAGGCGGCCATGAACACCGTGGTGATGCTGAAGCCGGCGATCGCCACGGCCTTCTTACCGAACCGCACCGAGAGGGCCGTGGAGAACCCGACACCGATCATGGTGAAGATCTGGCTGCTGATGTTCAGCAGGCTGAATCCGACGGACGACACGTTGGTCTGCTGAGGATCGACGACCAGCCCGAACGTGTCGAGCAGCCATACCCCCACGCCGCCTTCATGCACCCCAACACTGGTGAGTCCCCACTGCTGCAGGAAGGTGAACAGACTTGCCCGGTCGACATAGTACTGGAAGAAGTAGAACACCGTCCCGCCGCGCATGGCAAGGACGAGAAAATGTGCGAGCGTGAGGATGAACATTGCGATCCACGGACCGTTCTTCAGGAGGTTGCCGAAGTCTTCCTTCACCGACACCTTCTGTTCCCTGACCGGCGGGATCCGTTCGCGCGTGGCCAGGAACGTGATCACGAACGCCACCACACAGACCACGGCCCAGATCCCCATCGTCAGTTGCCATCCCTTCGCTGCGTCACCCTGCCCGAGCTTCAGAACGAGCGGCAGGGTGAAGCCGCCGACGAGAAGCTGAGCAACGGTAACGGACACGAAGCGGTATGCGGACAGGCTCGTCCGTTCGTGCACATCGCCCGTCATCACTGCCGTCATTGCCGCATACGGCGTGTTGTTGGCGGAATACAATGTCATCAGGAGCATGTTCGTCAGAAGCGCCCATACGATCTTGCCGGTCATATCGAAATCCGGCACCGTATAGGCGAGGACCATGACGATCCCCCAGGGGAGGGCGGTCCACAACACCCACGGACGGAATTTCCCCCACCGGGTGTTCGTCCGGTCCGCGATCGTCCCCATCAACGGATCGAAGAACGCATCCCAGAAGCGCCCGACGAGCAACAATGTTCCCGCGACCCCTGCAGCGAGACCCATGGTATCGGTGTAGAAGCTCAACTGGAACAGGATCATCGTCATGAAGACGAAGTTCGCTGCACCGTCGCCGAGGCTGTAGGCGATCTTTTCGCCGACCGAGAGTTTCTGTGTTCCTGCACTACCACCTCACATGGTTGCTGTGGATCATGTTCTCGACGCAATGGGATCAGCGCACGGACAACGTGACGCTGACCTGGTCTTCGTCCCTTGATGACGAGCCGACCATGATGCGGAACTCACCGGGTTCGACCTTCCATTCGCCCGAGATGGTCGTGAAGCTGAGAAGATCAGGCGTGATGGGCAGGCTGACACGCGTGGTCTCTCCCGCCCCGAGGGTGACTCTCGTGAAGCCCCGGAGTTCCTTGACCGGCCTCGTGACAGAGGCAACGACATCACGGACATACAACTGGACGACCTCGGTCCCTTCCCGCTCCCCGGTATTCGTCACCTCCACACTCACGCTCGTGGATTCGCCGGTCCCGATGCAGGGTGCAGCGAGGCTGATGTTGGACAGGGAGAACTGTGTATAACTCAGACCGAATCCGAAAGGATACAGAGGCGTCGATTCGTCGAAGAGGTATCCCCTGCGTGCCGAAGGTTTGTGATTGTAGTAGCACGGCACATGTCCGACCGACCGTGGGAAGGAGATCGGCAGTTTTCCCGAGGGGTTGACGTCGCCAAAAAGGATGTCGGCGACCGCATGCCCCGCCTCCTGACCAAGATACCAGCAGGCCATGATCGCCGCAACTCGTTGATGAGCGATCGTCAGGGAATGCGGGCGTCCGCAGAAGAGGACCATGACCACCGGCTTGCCTGTCGCCGCCATGGCCTTCAGCAAGTCGCCCTGCCGGCCGAACAGTTCCAGACTTGTCCGGTCTCCCATGTGGGCACGGTTCCACGCTTCACGCGACGTCTGCTCGTTGTCGCCGACCACCAGCACCACCAGGTCGGCCTTGCGCGCGACGGAGACCGCCTCCGCCAGGCGCTGTTCCTCCCCTGCGGAGTCCGGGAGATGCACCTCGTCCTCATTCCAGCTTCCGCCTTCCGTGATCCTGCAGCCTGCGCTATGCAGGACGGTGCAATCTTTGCCGATCCGATCCCGGATCGCGTCCAGGACGGTCGATGTGAAGCGCGGGACACCACTGTACCCACCAAGCAGCACCCGGTCCGCATTCGGCCCGATCACGGCGACCGTCCGGTACTTCATCGGGTCGAGGGGAAGTATCGCCCCCTCATTCTTCAGGAGCGTGATCGTCTCACAGGCAGCGCGCCGCGCCAGCGGCCGTTCCTCCGCCAGCGTCCGATCGGGATCGAGTACAGATGGATCGACATAGGGATCTTCGAACAGTCCGAGGAGGAACTTCTGGTACAGCAGCGGCCGGACCAGCTCGTCGATCGCGGACTCTTCGAGCGCGCCATCGCGCACCAGCTGCGTGATCGACGGGTAGCAATCCGGTTCCGGGTACTCCAGGTTCACACCCGCCTTGACGGCGAGTTGTGCGGCTTCGGCTTTGCTGCCCGCCACGCCGTGGCTGGTGGCTTCCTCGCGTTGATGCAGTTCGGTGATCGCGTAGTAGTCCGATACGACCGTCCCGGCAAATCCCCACTCCGTGCGGAGAACATCGCGCAGCAGCCACGGGTTCGCATGCGAGGGTGCGCCGTCGATCTCGTTGTAGGCGGCCATCACGCTTTGCGCGTTGGCATGGGCAAGGACTTCGCGGAACGGATAGAGGAACGTATCGCGCAACAGGCGTTCCGAAACGTTGACGGGGGCACAATTGGTGCCGGATTCCGGCTGTCCGTGTGCGGCAAAATGCTTGAGCGTGGCGATCAGGTGCCTGCGGTCGCGGAACGATGCATCTCCCTGAAAGCCCCTCACTGCCGCGATGCCCATACGGGAGAC
Organism: Ignavibacteriota bacterium; assembly: GCA_016707525.1. Classification (NCBI taxonomy): domain Bacteria; kingdom Pseudomonadati; phylum Ignavibacteriota; species Ignavibacteriota bacterium. Next base: position 34,194 of record JADJHP010000012.1, on the reverse strand, counting down.
CAGGTAGGGATCCTCCCCGAAGGTCTCTTCCACGCGTCCCCACCGCGGTTCGCGGGCGACATCGAGCACGGGGGTGAGCGCCTGATGCGCGCCCCGGCTCCGGACATCGGCGGCGATGCCGGCATAGATCCTTTCGACAAGGTCCGGATCGAAGGTCGCTGCGAGGCCGATCGGCTGGGGATAACTCGTCGCATCCCGTCCGGCGAGCCCATGCAGGCACTCCTCGTGGAAGATCACCGGGATGCCCAGCCGCGTGTGTTCGACGAAGATCCGTTGGATCTCGTTCGCGAACTCGGCGGTCTCGCGCGGGGACAACCCCCCGTTCGTATCGCTGAGCCGCGCGATCTGTCCCACACCGAACGGCAGATGTTTCTGCACGACACAGGCATCGGGTTTGCCATCGCTGTTCAGTACCCGGACATCCTTCTCGTGCCAGACGCAGACCATCTGCGCGACCTTCTCCTCAAGCGTCATGTGCCGGAGGAGGTCCTCCACGCGTTCGCCGATCGGACGCCGGTGGTCTCTGTAACCTGTACGTGCGGTTGACTGACCGACATCCGCACTGGAAATATCATCGAGCGTTGCCATGGGGTGAGGGCCTCACCGGATATACGAGTTGATGAGATTCTCCAGCATCTCCTGCCTGCCGCTCGCCAGCACGGGTTCCTGGGCTTCAAGTTCGCGGCGGTAGATGTCGGCAAAGCCGACCGTGCCATCCATGATGTCCTTCCCGATGCCGGAGGTGAAGCTGGCATAGCGGTTCGCCAGATGCTGAGCGAGGACACCGTCACTGATGATCTCGTGGGCGATCAACAGGCCGCGGGCAAAGGTATCCATGCCACCGATGTGCGCATGGAAAAGATCGAGCGGGTCGGTGGAGCTCCGGCGCACCTTTGCATCGAAGTTGAGGCCGCCCGTGCCGAGCCCACCCTGCTGCAGGATGATCATCATCGCGAACGTCGTACTGTAGACATCCGTGGGGAACTGGTCCGTGTCCCAGCCGAGCTGGAGATCACCGCGGTTGGCGTCGACGCTGCCGAGCGCGCCCGCCGCGGAGGCCACGGCGAGTTCGTGCTCGAACGTGTGTCCCGCCAGCGTAGCGTGGTTCGCCTCGATGTTCAATTTGAAATGATCGTTCAGTCCGTACGCACGGAGGAATCCGAGCGAGGTCGCCGCGTCGAAATCATACTGGTGCTTTGACGGTTCCGCCGGCTTGGGCTCGATCAGGAATTGTCCCGTGAACCCGGTCTGTTTCTTGTAGTCGACGGCCATGCGGAAGAAGCGGGCCATCTGGTCCTGTTCACGCCGGATATCGGTATTGAGGAGGGTCTCGTACCCTTCCCGCCCACCCCAGAACACATAGTTCTCACCGCCGAGCATCCGGGTCACATCGATGGCGAGTTTCACCTGGGCCGCTGCACGGGCCATGACCGCGGCGTTGGGACTTGTCGCCGCACCCTGTCCGTAGATCGGATCGCCGAAGAGGTTCGCGGTGCCCCACAGCAGTTTGATCCCGGTCTGTTTCTGCAGGACCTTCGCCTGTTCGGCGATCGCCTCCAGGTTCCGGCAGCTCTCTGCGAACGTGGCACCCTCAGGCGCGATGTCACGGTCGTGGAAGCAATAATACGTGACGCCCAGTTTCTGGAGGAACTCGAATGTTGCGTCGAGCGTCTTCCGTGCGATCTCCATCGGCGACCCCCCTTCGCTCCACGCACGCTTCATGCTCGGCGCGCCGAACATATCCGCGCCGGAGCCTTTCATCGTATGCCAGTACGCCACCGAACAGCGCAGGTGGTCGGCCATGGTCTTCGTCCCGACCTTTCGTCCCTTGTCATACCATTTGAACGCGAGTGGGTTCTTCGAATCGCAGCCCTCGTACGATATCGGTGACGGAACATCGGGGAAGTATACCATGGGAAGTTGCCTTCATTCTCTAGTGGGGGCGAATCTGGGAAAAATTTCATTCTAACACACATGAATCAGTCAAAACGTCATTGACCCGGTTCAATTCACAGCACGGCGAGAAGCCTCTCTCCACTGTTCTGCTGTCTCAGGCCGGTACGGAAGAACCAGGTGCGCTGATAGACCGGGTGGTCTCGCGGATCACAAATTCCGTTTCCAACACAACGCGCTCGATCGGGAGGATGTGCTGTGACTCGATGTTCCGGATCAGGATCTCGGCGGCCCTCATGCCGATATCATGCTGCGGTGCACGTATCGTCGTCAACGGGATCGGGTACATCTGGGCGTAATAGATATCGTCGATGCCGACCAACGAGATGTCTTCCGGCATACGGATCTTCAGTTCGCGCAGGGCGCACATCACCGCGAGCGCCTGATGATCGTTGAAGCAGACGATCGCGGTCGGATATTCGGAGCGCGGCCGTTCATTGAAATACTCTATCGTCTTCTGGTAGGCTTCGTCGTAATGCGAACCGGCATAGACGATGTTTTCCTTGCCGAACACCAGCGGGCTCTCGCTGAACGCGTACCGGAATCCTTCCACGCGTTCCATCGTGTGCGAGGAGTGGGGCGGACCGGCGAAATGCACGATGCGCTGATGACCGTTCTCGATCAGATACTTCACCGCACGTTTGACGGCTTTTATATTATCGATCGCAACGACGTTCGCCTGGATCCCCTGGACGTCTTCCAGCAACACGAACGGATAGTTCACCATCTTCAGCATATAGAGATGCTCGAATTCGGCGGTGCCGGCGACCACGGGTGCGATGATCGCACCTTTGATATCCTTCGCCGAGAACAACCGCGTCAGTTTCTTCTCGTTCTCCACATCATCATCCGATCCGGCGACAACGACTGCGTATCCCTTCGATGCAGCATACTCCTTCGCACCAGCCGCGATCGCCGTGTAGAAGGGATAGGAAATGTCCTTCAGGATCAACCCGATGCTCTTCTCGGGATGCTCGCCACGCAGGTTCCGCGCCGTCCCCTTCGGCCGGTAATTCATCTCCTTCATCAGCTCCAGGATGTGGTCGCGGGTGGAGGACTTGACGTTCGACTTGCCGTTGATCACTGCCGAGACGGTTCCCTTCGACACCTTCGCGCGGCGCGCCACATCTGAGATGGTGACCTTCTTTCCTGACACTCTTCTCCCTTCCTCGTTTGGGTCCTTGTTCTGTACTTTCATAGCCAGAAATGAACCGGTTCAAGTATACATGATTGGATATCAAAAAGCAAGAACTAAAACCAAAGTTTGACATTGTCAAAAACACCCCCTATTATCTGCTGTCCCGCAAGGTCCGCAACCCGGCCCCTGCCTATCCTCCGGAACCGCCCTTGTGGTTCGTTCCGGACCATCGGACAGGAGACCCTGGTCAGCCTCGCACCCTCCGGGCTCCCTGTCCCCTACTTCAGGAAAGCGCACATATGAAACGATCACACAGCAGCCCGTACCATGCGAACGACGTATGCCGCCGTGATTTTCTCCGTGCGGCCGGCACCGCGGCATTCGGCATGGCCCTCTCGCCCCTCCTCATCCCACGGAGCGCATTTGCGCACATGGACGCAACATCTCTGGCCACGGTGGGTATCGCCGACACCACCACCACTGCGGCGGATGCCTATGATGTCGCCGCCGTGAAGGCAAAGGTCCAGGCGCTGTTCGAGGCCATCGGCGGGATCTCTGACATTGTCCGTACCGATTCCAAAGTGGCGATCAAGATCAACCTTGTCGGCGGCTCCGGCAGCGCGAGCAGCGCCGCGCTCAAGGGCGTTCCGATCACCGAGGCAATGTGGACACATCCGGCCGTGATGCGCGCCGTTGCGGAACTCCTCGTCGATGCCGGTGTCTCCCCGGGCAACATCACGATCGTCGAGGCGCTGTGGGATACAGGGACGAACGCGCCGTTCGGCGCGACCGACACCTTCGGGTTCACCGCGGCGAAGAATGCGATCGGCTGCCAGTTCATCAATCTCAGTGCCGCCGCACCGTATCCGGACCTCGCGACGGTGACGACCGGAGCACCGTATCACAACTTCGCGTCGTTCTCGATGAACCGGATCCTCACGGAGGTCGACACGTACATCTCGATCCCGAAACTGAAGCACCACTACGAGAACGGATTCTCCGGCTCGCTGAAGAATCAGGTCGGGATCGTCCCCATCACAGGCTATACCCTCCCCAGCAATACCGGCAATCGCTCCGCGTTGCACAGTGCGGACGGCGGCTCCTCAACCCTCTATCTCCCCCGCTCCGTGTGCGACCTCAACAAGGCACGACCGGTCCACCTCGCGGTGATCGATGGCATCCGCAACGCCACGGGAGGCGAAGGCGTCTGGAATCCGACGTTCGCGCCCGCCCGTCGCCACGCACTGATCGTCGGCAAGGACCCCGTCGCTACCGACACGATCGGCGCTCAGCTGATGGGACTCGACGCCGAGGCCGCGACGATTCCGCTTCCGAAAGGCGGTGGAGCCACGTGCGACAATCATCTTGCCCTGCTCAATGCCCGCGGTGCAGGCACGAACAAACGGTCCGAGATCACCCTCACGGGAGACGGCACGCACCTCGTCACCTCCGTTGCCGAACGCGCCACCGGCCTGCCTCACGACAGCTACAGGCTCCTCCCGAATTTTCCGAACCCGTTCAACCCCGCAACCCGGATCACATACACCGTTCCCCGGAACGGTCACGTCTCGCTGTCCATCTTCTCCGTGACCGGAGCGAGGATCCAGGTGCTCACGGATGAAGAGCATGCGGCGGGCGACCATCAGGTCGTCTGGACGCCCGAGGCCCTGCCCAGCGGAACCTATTTCTGTCGCATGCAGGCCGACGGCTTCTCCGAGACCATCAAGCTCCTCTATGTCCGATAACCAGGAGACGGACTGCCGGTACAGCGACCACGCATATCCGGGTGGAAACACGTGGCCTCTCTGGCGGGTAGAACCTCGACCAGTTCGCGCCGCCGCTGTTCCGCTGATCCGGCCATAGCGTGACCGATCCCCGCTCACCTCTTTGTGCCGTCTGCGCCGACGGCACAAAGAGGAGGAGACGTACAGGACCAAGGAAGAGCAGCGGCCCACCACACCCCTCTGCAACCAGCGACCTACCGCAGTTCGAGCGTCACCACCGCGTGAGCGGGGAGTGTCACTGTGACGACGCCATTCTCGACCGTTGCACCTTTGAACGGCGTGATCGTCACCGCCTCGGGCTTCCCGAATTCGTTATGCGCATTCATGGCCGCGCCCGCGATGATCTCTCCGGTCACTGCCGTTGCTTTCGCACCGGCCAGCGTGCAACGGACCTTCTGGGGATGCGCCGGATCCAGGTTCGCGATCGACAGATGCACCTTCCCGTCCTTGTCGCGTGACGCGGACGCGCTGAGTGCCGGGATGGTCTTTCCACCATTCGTACACGTGCCCGACTGCAGGTCCACCGGAAGCATGACAGCATCCTGATGTACGGTGTACATCTTGTACACGTAATATGTGGGTGTCAGGAGCATCTCCTTGTCGCGCGTCAGGATCATGGCCTGGAGAACGTTCACCATCTGTGCGATGCTGGTCAGCTTGACGCGGGAGCAATACTTGTGAAAGAGGTTCAGATTGACCGCTGCTACCACCGCATCGCGAAGCGTATTCTGCTGGAAGAGGAAGCCCGGATTGGTCCCCGGCTCAACGTCGAACCAGTTGCCCCATTCGTCCACGATCAGACCGATCCGCTTTCCGGCATCGTAGGTGTCCATGATCGCTGAATGCCGCTGGATCAACTCCTCCATCTTCAGCGTACGCGAGAGACTCGTGAACCAATCCCGCTCCTCGAACGCCGTCGCCGAACCCTTGTGGTTCCAGTCATCCACCGTATAGTAGTGCAACGAATAGCCGCTCAGAAATCCCTGCAGCCATCCGTCGGTCTCGCGCCACTTCTTCATGATCGTTTCGGTCCAGGCATAATCCTCCGGGAGGCCGCCGGATGAGATCTTGTACAACCTGTTCCCATCGAAGTCCTTGAGGAAGAACGAGTACCGCGCAAATTCGTTGGCATAGTGCGCTGCATCCATGATACCGCCGCAGCCGAACGTCTCGTTCCCGACGCACCAGAACCGCACGTTCCACGGGGCGTTTCTACCGTTGCTCCTGCGTAATGTGCTCATCGGGTTCTCCCCCGCCGACGTCATGTACTGCACCCAATCGGCCATCTCCTTCACGCTGCCACTCCCGATATTCCCACAGATCACCGGCTCGGACCCGAGTTGCTCACACAGGTCCATGAACTCATGCGTGCCGAAGCTATTGTCTTCCGTGACGCCTCCCCAGTTCGAGTTCACCATCCGTGGACGGCTCGCGCGTGCCCCGATGCCATCGCGCCAGTGATACTCATCGGCGAAGCAACCCCCGGGCCAGCGGATCGCGGGGACCTTGATCTTCCTGAGCGCATCGAGGACATCCGTACGGATACCCCGTGTATTCGGTATCGCACTGTTCTCCCCCACCCAGAGTCCGCCGTAGATGCCATGGCCAAGATGTTCGGCGAACTGGCCATAGATGAATTTGCTGATCGTGTCTTTGCCTGCATCGGCGTGAACCACCAGAGTATTGCCCGCCTGGCCCAGGAGCAGGCCGGGCGCGACGATGAGCATGGCAATGAGGAAAACAGATCGTACCTTCATGAGATTCGTTTCCATTGAGTGTTCCTGATGTGGTGTGCCGGACGCATACTGGCTTCCGGGCACGGATTGTGTTTTCAGTGATGGCATGCCTGTTTCACTGTTCTTGCGCCCGCCCGCCGGACCGCATCCCCGGTCGATCCGGGGAAAGATCGCGCGCGCGGATGTCCGGTCAAGGCCCCCCCACCGTGTCTCCTGCTCTGACCAGCCGGAGTCCGTACACAGCGCCCGCGGTGGAACCGGGCAGTGACCGGAACGTCACCCGTATTCCCGCCTTCCCCCGGACGAGCGCGTCAGGTATCGCATACTCGATCTCCTGAAATGTCGAGTGGTTCCACCGTCCGGTGTTGTCCTCCTCGTACAGGAGTGTGTCATCGACGAGGATCGAAAACTTCCTGTTCCCCCACTCTGCTCCCCAATACGTGACGCGGAGCCCCAACCCGACGGCATCATGCGTCGCCATCTCATAGCCGAAGGACCCTCCATCGTATGCATCACGCCAGAGCCGGTCGAGCGTTGAACCCGTGCGGGAACGATCGGTCTGCATCGCGTGGTCCATTTCCGGTTGCTGCTCGCCTGACGCGACGCGGTCGATCGTACGGCGATCGAGCGCCATGCGTTTGCCCTCGGCAGCGGCAAGCGAGTCGCGCAAAGCGCCGTACTCTGCATCCGTCACCGACATCCAATACATCATGTACCTTGTGTCATGAATGCCGAAGAAGGGTTCAAGCCGCAACGGGATCGGATTGACCATTCTGAGGCCGGGCGCCGTGAAGGTGAGCGATTGTCCGGGAACCGGCACGAATGCCTCAGGGAGGAGAGCAGGGTCACTGCTGAGAAGGATCGGAGCCCCGTCGACAGGCAACCGTTCTCCCGCGGGTATCTGTCCCCATCGGCCATCGTCCGCAACGAGACCTGCGAGATCCTCGGTGCCTGTCCTCGCCCCGAGCAGCACGGGTCCGTACATGAACGCCCGATAGGCCGGGACATTGGGCAGGGGTTCGGAAGTGATATGCATCGGCAGATGGACCTCGACGATGTCTCCGGCCTTCCATCGCCGGTCGACGGGCACGTAGGACGAGGGCCGAGAATGGACCGAAACCGTTTCCCCATTGACTACGACACGAAGTCCGCCGTCCGGGACCCATGAGGGATGGCGGACCATCAGACGGATCCGGCCGGACCCTGCAATGATCCGGATCCGGGTCTGCGCCTCATACGGAAACGTCGTTTCCTGCCTGATCCGCAGTCCCTTTTCCTTCCACTCAAGTTCAGACGCAATGAACAGGTTGAGGTACAGATCGGAGCTCCCATGCGTATAGATGAACTGACCATATTTCCCGTGGTTCTCCATTCCCGTCCCGACGCAACACCACATCGCCTGGTTCGGTGCGGAGTACACCCGGTAGTGCCGGGGGCGGGCCGGGGTGAAATACACGAATCCACCATGCTCCGGGTGTTGCGTCGACAGCGTGTGATTCAACAGGGTCCGTTCGTAGTAGTCGGCATAACACGCCAGCGGCTCCACTCTGAACAAACCTTCCGTGAGCCGGAGCATATTGTAGGAATTGCAGGACTCAGGGCCTTCCACATCCGAAATGAAGTCGTCGCATGCCGCGGGAGCGGGAAAGAACTCCCTCCTGCTGTTGCCGCCGAAGGCAAGGCTCCGATGTCCCGTTACCGTTTCCCAGAAGAACCTGCCCGCAGCCGTATACCGATCATCGTGCATCAGTTCTCCGATACGCTGAAACCCGATGACCTTCGGTATCTGGGTGTTTGCATGCTTGTTGTCCAGTTCGTCACGCCCCGCTGCAAGCGCATCACGGAGGACCGCATGGGAGAACTTCTCTCCGGTCGCCAGATACTTCGCATCGCCCGTGATGGCGTATGCATCGGCAAGGACCTCGGGCATGCCACCATGTTCGGTCTCGAGCATTGATTGCATGACGGAATCCGGAAGGGCGGAGGTCAGGGCGACAGCCCAGTCGCAGAAACCCAGGAAGAGATCCCGCGCATTCCGGTTACCGGCATAGACCCAGGCGTCGCGCAACCCGGCGTACATTTTGTGGACGTTGTACCACGGGACCCACGCGGCACGATAGGGTCCCAGATCCCCGGCCTTCACGGCGGACCAGATCGCGGCGCTGTTGGGAACGCCACCAACATAGCCGGCACCCCATTGCGCGTGGCTTCTCCGGTGGGCATCGGCGCAGGAGCGGAGTTCCGCGACGATATGATCCAGACGCCGCCTGCACTCGCTGTCGCGCGTCGCTGCATAATTCATGGCCATGGCAGACAGGTAGTGGCCCGCGATGTGACCGTCGAGTCCATCCCAGTTCGGATAGCTGGCGGCCTTTGGCGGGAGACCGGCCTCTTTCCGGTATGGCGCCAGCAGCCGGTCGACATCATACTGGAGAAGGACCCGGATGTTCAGGTCACGGGCATGACGAAACGGACCGTCCAGCAGGACGATATCATCGGGAGGAAAAGTGTTCGTGTACAACTTTTCCCCGGGGTGTGCGGCGCTGACCCAAAGGACAGACCACATGGCCACGACGAACAGGATGCTTATCACGCGTCGCTTCACGGAATATCGACTGTTGCTGGATGACGCGTTGCGGGTCGATCGGCCCGCCGCGTCATTCCCTGTACGGCCTGGATGCACTCGGCACATCGAGATCTCATCGTTCATTGGAAAATGAGTCCTGCGAACTGTCGCAGCGACCTTCTCCAGGTGAGCCATTCGTGCGCGGTCCCCGGCGATTCATAATAGACATGTTTGATCCCGGCCTTCGCGAGCTCAAGGTGCAGATTGTTGACGCCTTTGTACATCATCTCCGGCTCTGCCGTGCCGATGCTGATGTACATCACTTTCATTTTCCGGTTGAACGCGGCGGAATCCGCCCACGCCCCATTGTGCATCGTCCGGATATCCGTGCCCGGCGTGAGGAACCCGGCACCGCTGAACCCGCCGACGTACGAAAACAGGTCGAGATTGCTCATCACGACCTGGAATGACTGGAATCCTCCCATGGAGAGTCCCGCCATGGCCCGGTGGTCACGGTCCGCCACAGTGCGGAACTCCCGGTCGACAAGCGGAATGATCTCTTTCGTGAACACGGAGGTCAGGGTCTGGCTCATCAGGAGAAATGCCCGGGGACTGAACTCACGGGGAGGCGGAGGAGCAAGGGGATTGACGGCATAGCCACGATCCATCACGACGAGCATGGGAACCGCCGTTCCTTCGGCGATCATGTTGTCGAGAATGTTCCCCATGAATCCCTGTTCCGGCCAGCCGGTCTCATCTTCACCTCCTCCATGCTGCAGATAGAGAACCGGATACCGCTTCGTGGTCGCCTGGTCGTACCCTGGAGGTGTGTACACGAACGCCCGCCGCCATGACTGTGTGATCGCGGAGTAGTACGGCACAGACCGGATCTGTCCACGGGGGACGTCCTTCGGGAGGTAGTAATTCACTCCAACCTCCGGTATGTCGATCCCGCTCGCCATCCGGCCCATGCCGAAGAACGTGCGTGTCGCCGGATCGACCACCGCAAAGCTGTCGATGTAGAGCGAGTAGTAGTGGAATCCTTCAACGATCGGTTCGGTGGTTGCCGTCCAGTATCCACCGGTGTCGGCGACCATCGTATACTTCTTGAGCAGGTCGACCTGCATCGCGCGGGCCGCCGGCGCCTTCGTCCGGAAGATCACACGACGATCCGGGAGGATACGCGGGTACTTCGCACCGGGGACATTCGTTGACGCCGGCATGCCAACGACGCTGTACCGGGGAAACGCCGACGGATCGACAGGCTTGAACAGCAACCGCGAGAACATGTACAGGTCGTTCTTCCACACCGCGAAATCATGAACACCCGGCTCGATGTAGAAGATATGCGGTACGGTATGTTCTTCGAGATACGCATGCGTGCGTGCCGTGATCGAGATCAGATTGTCCTCGTCTCCGCAGGACAGCCAGAGCAGGCGGAGCCGCGCTTTGAGCTGCTCAGGCTGAGGTGCAAGGAGTTCCGGCTTCTTCGTATTCGGGGCGGAGGAGAACCCCCCGACCCAGGCGAAGCGGTCGAGATTCGCCAGACCGAAATTGAGGGACTGCCCGCCTCCCATCGACAGTCCGGCGATGGCGCGCCGTTCCCTGTCGCGGTCCGCCGGATACGTCCGCTCGATGAACGGGATCAGGTCATCGATAAGGTCGCGTTCAAATGTCGTGAACGCCGCAACCCGCGCGCTGTCGAAGATGTTCTCTCCCGGACGATCATCTTTCATCGCGCGACCGTTCGGCATGACCACGATCATCGGTTCCGCCACGCCGTCCGCATAGAGATTATCCAGGATCACCTGCGGCCGTGCACCCGTGAGCCATTCCGTTGCATCACCGCCGATGCCGTGCAACAGATACAGGACCGGATACCGTTTGCTTCGCGTGAAGCCGGGCGGCGTGTACACAAACGCCTTTCGTGTTGCCCGACGGTCCCGGAGGGATAGAAGACGGAGTCCAGAGTACCGTGGGGAATCCCGACCCTGAGTGAATCGAACCCCCGCGGTGCGCGGATCACCGGGTCTTCAGCCCGGGCGACGGAGGAGCACACCAGGCTGACGAGCAACGCCATGAACACGAGGTATCTCATGCGATTATCCTTTGTATGATTGTGAGCTTGTATATCCGGGACGCGCACTCTTCGTGAGCACCGGGACATCAGTGTCAATGCTGCCCGCTCCCTGCCCCCGCGGGCAGGACCGTCAGGATCACCCGCTTGTACCGGCTGAGACCCGGCGTCCCTTTGTCTGTGACCTTGACGATGATGTGGATCGTCTCAGGGCTCTCTACCACCGGAGCGGTGATCTGGACGTGAGCGATGTTCCATGCTCCTGCGATCGTCGCCGTGTGTTTTCCCGATCCCGCCTCGGGATAGGGAAACCACAGAAAGCTCAGATTGTCGCCATCAGGATCCGTAGAGCCCATCGCATCCAGGATGTACGTCTCGCCTGAACGGATGGTGATGGTATCGGGATGAGCAAGCACCGGGACAGGAGGATGATTCGCCTGCGCGTACGGCATCGTACACCAATCCATGCGCGCGGCGAAATCATTCTGAAGGTCTTCCCGCCATCGCCAGAGCGTCTGCTTGAACCCGGTCAGCGCAACGGAATCGCAGTCCTGCGCGCGCCCGATCACATTGTGCACGATGGGCAGGACACGATCGGTGGCATTGGCCCAGATGGGCCTGGTCTCCGGTTCCACCGGCACCCCGCCGGTGAATCCCGCGGCATCGATGTCTGCGAGTCCCGGCGTGGACAATGCATAGCGCCCTCCCCATCCACCCCAGTCCGGGTGTTCGGGCGCGTTCAGTCCGTTCGGGATCAGCGAGAGCCAGGATGGTGTATCTCCCTCCATGCCGTAGGCGACATCGGGATACAACGCGCCGAGGGGTCCATGTCCCTGCTGTATGTTGCGGGCGATCCATGCGTTGCTGATCACTTCGTTGTTGAACCCCGGAGCCCGCTCGGTGATCGCCGCCCAGATCGACCCACCGTACCCTCCCGGGCTGACGATATAAAACAGCCCGGGGTAGGTCGTGCGGATCCATTGACCGCTGTCGTCCTGATCGGAGATCGTATAGACCCGGAGTTTCGCGATCATTTTCGTGACTGCGGCTTCGCTGCGGGTGTGACTGATCTTGTACAGAGCCTGGGCAAGGCAGTTGGACCCTCCCCAGACGGCGACCCAGAGCGGGCGGGGATCGTTGTCGGCAAGAGCTGTCACGATCCAATCCGATCCCTCCGAGTCCTTTCCCTCCCCCACGCCCTGCATGCCATACGCGGGCAGACCGGCCTTGACGAGTCGGGTCAGCTGCTCCGCGCGGGGAAAACCGGGTTCATGGCGGAGGAGACACGGCCGCACCTTCCTGTACCCATCGATGACACGGAGAATGGATGCGGGGTGCACTTCGTTGCGCATATGCGTGGAGGTCGTCGCGATGAGCCCCTCGATATCCAGCACGTTCGCGTACACCAGCAGGCGCACGAGGCTCTCGGTATCGTCCGGATCGGCTTCGATATCCGTAAGCACGATCAGCCGGTGATTGACCGGCACCGCCGCAGTGACGATCTGCGGCATGAACAGCATGTTCAACACAAGCAGAAGGAACAGTGAGACCTTCATACGCTGGTGCACCTCCTCTGGTCGGACTCAGGTGATCCTAGTCAAGCCGGACGATGATCTGGGTGAATGAGTGGGCAGGAAATGCATACGTGAAGGTAGTGCCTCCCACCGCGATCTCTTTCGGCACGGGGACGTACTCCTGTTGCTTGTCGAAGACGAACGGCGCTTTCACATCGCTGGCATTGATCTCCGAAACGGCCGCCTTGCCGCTGAATGCGCCGGCAACGCTGACGATCTCCGTGCTGATCGCCGCATCCTTGTGCCGGTTCACCACGTTGATGACAAGCGACCGGGTATCGCGTGCATACACCGCGGTGACGTCCAGATACGGAATGTTCGTATAGACCGCACTGGTGTTGAACGTATCGCACCGCGCCGACACATCGAGGGCATTGCCCAGGCAGTTGTTCGAGAACATCTTGATCGTATAGAACAGTGGGGACCGGAAGGGCCCCTTCTCACGGTCGTGTTCCAGGACGTTGGGGAGCATCGTATAGTTCGTCATCTTCACCACATCGGCGTGACGGATGAAACTGTTGAAGCATTGGGCCACGGCCAGTGTCGGGAGCAGTCCACGGCCGAACGCCGCCCATTCGTCGACGGAGATAAAGATAGGTTTCGCCATGGCGTACTTTGCCCGTACCGCGGCGATGAGGCTGGCTGTCGTGGTGATCTTTTCTTCGAAGTCGCGTGCGGCCTGGCCCATGAAGCCGTAGTAGTCGGGCGGGCCTTCCCAATACCGATGGATCGAGATGAAATCGACGAGGTCATGAAGCTCCGTCAGCACACGGTAGTTCCTGTCCACCCACTTGCCATCGGGGGTGTAGTTGGACGAACCGCTCGCAATGAACGAGATGTCCTTGTCCGCGAAGCGCATGATCTTCGCAACTTCTCTTGCCATCTTGCAGTAGTCATCTGCGCTCTTATACCCCATGATCCATGGCTCGCCATCGACCTCATTGCCGAGGTCCCAGTACTTGATCTTGAAGGGGCTCTTGTTCCCGTTCTTCACCCGGAGATCCGCATAGGTACTTCCCGGCTCACCATTGCAGTACTCCAGCCAGTAACGGGCATCATCGATCGTCCCTGTGCCGAAGTTCAGGCAGAGGACATTCTCGGAACCGATCGCGCTGTTCAGCTTGATCCACTCGTCCGTGCCGACCTGATTGGTCTCGAGCCAGTTCCAGGCAAGTTCCCTCCGCACCGGACGCTTGTCCCTGGGTCCGACTCCGTCCTGCCAGTTGTACCCGGCGGTATAGTTGCCTCCCGGCCACCGGATGTTCGTCACTTTCAGTTCGCGTGCTGCGTCGATGTACCGCGTATCACCGAAGACCTTGGGGTCGAATTGGATGGGTTCCATGAACATCCCGTAGATCTTCGGATCGATGGCGCTGATCACGCGGGCGGTATCGATCGAGATCCGCGCCGTTTGGGAATGCCCGGCAACAGGAAGGAGGAGCAGAAGGAGCCAGAGGATACGTTTCATGTTCTTCTCATGCTTGATGGACGGATGAATGACATTATTCCTCAGGGTCCATTGCCACCAGGCCCGTTGGATGTGCGAATGATGGAAGTTGGCCGGTCACGTCCCGGCGCTGACGTTGTCCCTACCTCGATCCTGATACGGGAGGGCTCATTTGCCGCCGGCACGCAACAGCTCGCTCTGCGCGAGCGACAGGAAGACATAGTCCGCGCAGATATCGATGACAACCTCATTCTCGCCCCACAGGAATGGCCAGTCCTCCATATTCTCCAGGAGATCAGGCTTGATCAGCAGCACCCCGGGGACCACACCTCCGGCGATGAACGAGAAGTCCGCACGATTGCTCCCATACGTCCGCCTCTTTGCGTGCGTACCAACGCCGGCGACGAAGGAGATATTGGAATACGGATGGCATCCGAAGACGTAGTTGAGTGCAGCATAGACGGGCTCGGGTCCGAGGATCTCCGGGAAAGCACGATGGATGTAGTAGTTGGTGGTTGACCACACGATCAATTCGCTGTTCCCCGCCCATCCGCGTTTCCCGATCGGCACGCCGTATGGATTGTCAGCCGCCAGGCGAGGCATCATCTCCTTGTAGCGGAGAATGTACGGGCGCAAGCGGGCCTTGTACGCATCCGACAGGTGGGGCACCGCGCGCACTGCGGTCCCGATATTCCAGACCAGCGCGGAATCCAACTGGGGCCAGATCAGTTCTTCAAACCTCGTACGGAAAGCCTGGTCATGGGTCGTCACGTAGAGTTGCAGTGCAGCCTGACATTCAACATTCGACAGGAACCATGCCGCCCACCGGTTGTCCGCGGGTCGCTTGTCGCTCTGTTCCTTCGCCCACGCATTCAGTGCACACGTCAGAGCCCTGCGCGAGAGCCCGTCATTGTACCCGCGGAGTGCCCGGCTCGCAGCGGCGAGCGCACCGATCGATTGGATATTCAGTTGCGGCATCCGCGGGGTGAAGACCCACCGGTCGTCCGGCGTCCCGGACGAACTGCCATCCGATTCGTACGGCTTGAGGCGTGGGTTGTACGGCAAGTTGTCCGTCAGGGTCGAACCGTCGCCGAGATGCGGATACTGATGCAGGAACGGGAAATTGATCCCCCGCACCGCAAAGCCGACGTTCTCGTGCTGCGCAACCAGCTGGAGTGTACCATGCTCGATCTGCTGCAGGATGTCCGGTTTCCCATCGGGCCGATGCATGCCAACGAAACGGGTCTGCTGATCGATAAGTGTCTGATCGCGCCGCTCGCCGAACTGCTCCCACACGTCCACGAACGTCTGCACCACCGAACAGTGATGCCCGGTCTCGATGTCGAAGTCGCCCGCATCGAACCATCCTCCCACATCGAGGCCGGGGATCCGCTCGAGCGGTTTGTACCGGGTATTTGTCGTCGAGTCGGTCCAGTACCCATCGAAGTGGCGGAGGTTGGTCGGGGCCTGCAGGGCATCATCACGGAACGGCTGCCCATGCCAGACCCGATACGCCTCACGCACCGACATGTGGTCCATCTGAACAGGGAACCATACATCCATGGTCGGATGCCAGACGTCATCGAAGACATTCTCCGCGATGCGGAAGAACTGCGTCCGTTGGTCGCCATAGCAGATCGCATACATCCCCGTATCCCGCAGTGCGGAAAAATCGAATGTTGCGTACGCATTCCGGAGGTATTTGCCCCACGGCCGGACCGGCCCTGCAAACTTCTGTGCCGGAGCGCCTTCGGGCGTGAGCTGGACGACGGTGGCCTGTGCCAGCGGCGCGTCGGCCGGGTCGAGCTCGATGACGGCGACCTTATTTTGCCGGGGGTGATAGCCCACCTGTGAGAACCCGATGACAGGGGTACGTTTCCAGGACGGAATTACTGTGGGCTCCACCACCCACTCCACCACGGTCCCCGTCTTGTTCGCGGGGATCACCGTGCGCACAACGAACCATCCGTTCTGCGCCATGATCCTTCCATCGAAGAGGAGGAGGTCTCCTGACAACGACCGGATACGGACATGACGTTCCGGGTCTTCCGGGGCCAGCACAAGAGTCTTGCCGGATACCATCGGCTCCGGCTCGATGAACTCGCTGCGCCCGTGGAGATCGAATGTCGAATACCCATTGAACTGCGGAATGATATCCTTTGCCGAGCGGACCTCCGTGTCACTCACCGGATGGATCGGAAAGACCCCGCTGGTCCGGTCCATGAAGTACGTCTTCTCGAAATACGCGGACGGCAAAAATTCGAGATTGAACCCGGCATGACCCGCCAACCTATCCGGCAGGGGCTTGTCGAGCACGACGCGGATCCGGACGCCGGAGCCCTCGGCCGTTACGGTCACCCTGGAATCGAAGTCGAAGTCCTTGTACCTGAGTGTCACCTCGATCGCATTGTTGGCCCGATCCACACGCCGCGATGTCATTTCGGGGATCAGGTCCCATTGCTCGGGTGTGGCGCTCAGCCGGACCGCTCCACCGGTGGCCGTCCGGACACCGTGATGCACCATGCCGATTCCCGCGGTCTTCTCATCGAAGAAGAAGCCGTTGTATTCGCCGCTGAACACCATGACGTTGAAACCGGGTTCATCAAAATACTCGCGATCATTGATCCTGAGGTGCTGTGCGGACCCGATGCAGGACAGCACGGCAACAAGGGTCACAAGCGAGAGGACGGTGCGGCCGCTACGAATGTTTCTCATGATACTCTGTCCTGTCTGTGTTCAATTAGATGAACTGCCACCACACCCCCCTCCCATAAGATCACTTCGACGTCAACCCCTGCGCGACCGGATCACAGGGCACCATGCTCGTCCGGAACCAATCGACATCCATGAACCCTCCTTTTCCGATCCCGGCGTAAGCAAAGACGCAGAATTTGTTCCCGGTGAAGACGCGCAGATTGAACCGCATTGCGACCGCATTTCCCAGCGGCTTGAACGTTATGCCATCCAGGCTGTAGGAGAATGCCGCGATCCCGGAGAACGGAACGGTCTTGCCGCCATAGAGCGGCGCCGCACCGGAGCCATGGAAGGCATGTGCCCGGAAGAACACCACGGGCGCGGTGATCACGACCGAGTCGATGACCTTCCCATTATTGACCATCACGATAGAGGTGACCCCGCCCGATCTTCTGCACGCGATGAAACCGTACGGGTCCTGGAACACTGCCAGCCCCCCGACATCACCCTCCTGCAGGTGACCGACGTCCGCCTTCACCGTTCCGACGGTCACGAGTGAATCCACGTACGGAGCGAACATCCTCTGGGTCAGTGTGTTCCGCGCCTTCGGCAGACTGTCGGTCACGCTCGCGGTTCTGAGCCGCAGGTAGCCAGGCCGTTCGGTGAGCGACCAGCACCCGGGATCAGGATTGTGATTCCAGCTCCATTGCATCCCCAGGACGTTGCTCGAGAATTCGTCGGACGTGGGCAGGACGAGCCGTGGGAAGGCCCCACCGACATCCGGCTTGCGGTGAGTGACAACCGCCTTCCCGCGGACGCCGACCATAGGCCAGCCATCGGTCCAGGTGACAGGCTGCAGGGAAGGGAACCTGCCGAAAGGACCGTTGTCCACAAACAGCATGGTCCACCATTCTCCGGTCACGGTCTGGATCAATGCACCCTGGTGAATGCCGTAGTTGATCCCGTGCGTCGTGTCGCGGATCACGACCTTTTGCTCATACGGACCATAGATGCTTTTCGATCGCAGGGCCACCTGGAACCCGTCGAGTCCGCCATAGGTACAGTACAGGTAGTAATATCCGTTGACCTTGTAGACGTGCGTGCCCTCCAGCCCTCCCCGGATGTCGCCCTTGTACACGAGAGAGTCCTTGCTCCTGGCGGCGAAGTCCTCATCGAGTTCCGTCATGAAGATGGCATTGTACCCGTGCGCAACGTAGATCTTCCCATCCTCATCGAAGAAGAGCCCCGGATCGTAGAAGCCTTTGGGCAACTTCCTCGTTTGCCAGGGGCCTTCCGGCCTGTCGGCCGTGCACAGAAATCCGCCTTCGTCGAGCGTGATGAAGAGCAGATAGAATTTCCCGTTGTGATATTTCAGGCTGGTCGCCCACTGCCCGTGCCCGTAGCGGTTGCACCCCTGAAGGTCATAGCATGGACCGTGGTCAAACCGTGGAACCGCGTTGCACGCGAATTCCCAATTCACAAGGTCCCGCGATTTGAGGATCGGCACACCGGGAAAAGTGAACATCGTCGTGCTGACCATGTAGTACACGGAGTCCACCCGGATGACATCGGGATCGGGAAAATCAGCCGCGATCACGGGATTGGTATACGTACCGTCACCATTGTCACTGTGCAACGTCTGAGCATGCACGAATGGGACCGCGAAGAAGAGCATCAGGACCATGGTTGCAGAAAGGCATTTCACGTTGGATGATCTCCGGATCAGAATGATGGTCAGGTTCGCTTTGCGTGTACCGTTCAGTTCAGTAGAGGTCGCTCGTCCTGAAAGGAGACGCGGGCAGCCCCTCCTTGTTGTACAGATTCGCGCCTTCAGGATCGTTCGCCCACGCATACCGGACGGCGACCGGCGAGGCGACCTCGTGCGACCATACAACGACAGTGCCGTGGTCGATCCTGGCCTCTGCGGGGACATACACCCCGTCATTTCCACATATCTCGAAGCATCGCAGCCCGGCCCCGCCACGGGCGGTCAGGCCACGTCCCGTGCTTGAGAAGTTCAGGATGACCTTGCCCCGTGTGATCCTCACGGACGAGAGGATCGGGCCGGAGGAAACGATGCCCGTTTCACCGTAGACCACACGCCGGGCTGCAAGAGCCAGCCGGTATCCGAGGTCCTTCTTGTTGACCGGATGAATGTCGTTCCCCTCGCCGATGTCGATGCTCACTGCCATGCCGGTCCCTGAGATGGACGATGCCTTCGATTGGCTTTCGCGGAACAGCGCCCAGTCGTATGTTGTGGTCTCGGTATTCACCTCCATGAAATTCGGAAGCTGGACATAGATGAACGGCAGCTCCGGCCGCTGCCATGACGTCCTCCAGTCCCTGATCAACAGAGAGAACAGCGGGTAGTGCTCACATGCCCTGCTCGTATTCGATTCGCCCTGATACCACAGAACACCCTTGATCCTCCACTGCCGGAGTGGGGCGATCATGCTGTTGAACAACCCCGTCGGGATCTTCCCCGTAAACACTCGATCTTCCAGCGGCTCTGCGGACGCCCCGAGCCGGCATCGCCACACACCATCGAGCGCGATCTCCTGTCCGCCCACCATGAGCGCGTACCGCTTTCCGGGAACGAATCCACCGCGGCGGTTGAAGTTCACCACGCGTATCACGATCGTGTTCGCTCCCGCCCGCAGCGTCCTCTCCGGTATCCGGTACATCCGCGGCGCGTACTGCGATCCGATCCCGCCCACGAACCTGCCGTTGACGAACACGGAGTCCGCATCCACGATCCTCCCCAGGAGAAGGACGCCGGCGCTGTCGGCGGTCCGAACCGGCACGGTGAACTCCCGGCGGAACCAGACGACGCCGTTCACGTTGCCGGGAGATGCCGTGATCCAGTATCCCGGCACATGCATGGTGTCCCAGGCAGACGTGCTGCACGCGGGATCGGACCATCGGTGGACAGTATCCCTCAGACCCTCATCACTGGCGCTCAGAGCACTTCCCCATGCTCGCGCGCGTTGATCGTCCTGCTTCGTCGTTCTCTCGAGAACTCCCGGCCGTGCATACCGCACTGTCTCTTCATAGTACTGTGGGAACGCCTTGATGGCGCCCTCACTGATCCAGGCCTCTGTCGATGAGCCCCCGACCGATGCATGGATGAGCCCGATAGGCACACGGTATGCATCGTGGAGTTGCTTCGCAAAGAAGTACGCAACCGCAGAGAATGATCGGACATTCTTTGGATCGGCCCGTACCCAGCTACCGGACCCGACGTCGCTGTCGCACCGGCCCAGTGTGAACCCCACCGGAACAAGGAACTGGCGGATGAACGGCTGGTCCGCGCTGTCGATGTCGCTCTGATAGACCTGGGCGAGCCACCCGAGCGCCATTCCCATGTTCGACTGCCCCGAGCATACCCACACATCACCGACAGCAATGTCTCTGATGGTGATGGCATTGCCGGCCTCGATGCGCATCTCAAAGGGACCTCCCGGATTCAGGCGCGGAAGAGTCACCTCCCACTTCCCCCTGTCATCCGCAGCGGTTGCATGACTGCGGCCGAGGAAGTGGACCGTGACCCGTTCGCCTCGAGTCGCCCACCCCCAGATCCTGACCGACGCATCACGCTGAAGGACCATCCCGTCGCTGACCAGCCGCGGCAGCCGCACATCCCCCCAGGCATGACATGAGAGTCCAACAATGAGCATGGCGCAGAAGGCCACCACAAGCTTTGCCCGCTTCAGCCGTGTCACCGGTTGCATAAACATGAGCGACTATCCCTTTTCCCACCGTCTTGATCTACTGGCCCAAAGCCACTCTCTGCCACGGCGAAGAGCCAGGGGCACGCACGAGGCGGTTCTCTCCGGGTCATGGTATTTCGACAAAGAGCATGTTGTCCAGATTCACGTTGTCACCATCGATGACCAGTCTCAGCACGTGCGGGCCGGCTTCGAGTTTCACTGTTCTCTTCACCACTTGCCAGTTTTGAAATCCTTGCGTAGCGGGCACTGCAACAGGCCCCGTCATATCCACACCATCACATTCGAGATGCAGCTTGCCGCTATCGTAGGCTGATGCGACAGAGAATGATATCTCGTACGATGCAGCTTTGCTGATAGCAACAGTGTACGCCATCCATTCTCCGGCATGGGTCCAGCCCACGTTGTAGCCACCGGCAGCACATTTCTCGATATCAACACCCCCCCGCTGACGGTATTGGCCGCCCTCGTTGATGCCATTACTGTCATAGTACGCATCACCCGGGCATCCTGTATCGAAATCCTCCGCTTCGATGCTCCCCGGAATCGTATGCGGATGGAACGCTTCGCCCTTCATCTCGCAGACTGCCTCAAGTCTCCAGCCGGAACCCGGGCCATTGGTCGCATCGGACAATCCTGCTCTCTTCCCCTCGGCACAACGTGCAGGTGCGGAGAGGAGGACGTTGGGGAAGTGCTTGTTGGAGATCCTGAATACTCCGTTGTGCGCAATGTCGATCTTCCAGATCTGGTTCTCTTTTCCTTCGTCGCGCGCCAGGGCAAGGTCGTGACCGGACAAACTGCATTCGAGTGCTTGCGTGCTATCTTCCCGATTCAGGATCAGGTACATCCCCCTCCCCACGGATCGCAGCTTCCATTGGCTTGAAGTGTTCCTTCTCTTGCCGGAAAGTGACAGCTCCGATCCGAGCACGAGTTTGCAGGTATTGTCGCCTGGGGAAAGGAGGTAGTGACGGGCACCGGTGAGGTCAGCATACATGTCGACCTTGGGGATCTTCCCTTGGAAGCGAAGCTTCAGGGCGTATGCCAGTTCTTCGGAAAGCCGTTGTTTGGGCATTGCAACGTGGAGTCCGGCAGCGTCTTGCTTGAAAGACAGGGGGAGATATTTCCCGGCCTCGCCCTCAAGCAGTTCAACAGAAGCGAGGGTCCTGCAATCGATCCTGTCCGAGGATAATGATGTGAGCAGAACTTCGTTCTGGCCGTTCTCCCAACCGAGCAGGATGGCGAAGAGTGCAGAGGAGTCCTTCGACCTGGTATAGCGCACGTCCCTTGCTGTGCCTTCAACGGGAGCTCCCATGATCCCATGTGCGGCCCCCATCGGTGTGGGGCCTTCGCCCCATTGTTCCCACGCCCGGGTTGCATAGACCGCTTCACCGTATTTCCTCAGCCATGCGCCCATGGCGAGCAATACATCTTTCTGCTCCTGCGGGATCGTCCCATCAGCCCGGGGGGAGATATTAAGAAGCAGATTCCCATTCTTGCTTATTCTGTCGATGAAGCCGTGCAGTATTTGCCTCCTGGAATAATAACCGATCCCCTCTGTGTAGCACCAGCTTGAAGAACTGATCGCGTCATCAGTGAGCCAGTAGGGGTCGGTGATGTCGGCAGGACCTCCGCGCTCGTAATCGAGCACGCCGCATCTGCTGTTCAGGCCGTCTTTATATGTGGCCACAACTTCCTTGTTCCAGGCCGCGGCACTATTGTAGTAGTAGGCCAGGAATTGAAGAAGCACAGACTCCGAAAGTACCGACAGATTGAAGTCCTGCCAAATGATATCGGGTCTGTAAGTGTCAATGACTTCCTTCAGCTTGCCAAGCCAGAACGCTTCATTCTTCTCTTTGCCCTGCTGCCCGTATAGCATCTGGAGTTTGGGATCGCTCGTTGCAGGCACTCTGTCATAGAATCCCGTGATGTTGTACGCGTGGTGCATGGAAAGGAGTACTTTCATATTCTTCTTGCGAATGGCATCTGTCAAGAGCCCCACAAGATCACGTTGCGGACCCAGATCCTTTGCATTCCAGGGGTTGATCTTGCTTGCCCACATCGAGAAGCCATCATGATGCTCTGCCACCGGGCCGGCAAATCGCGCCCCAGCGTCAACAAAGAGCTGCGCCCACTCGTCAGGGTCAAAACTGCCACCTTCCGATCTGAGTTTGGGCGCAAACTGCACGAACCTCCCTTGCTTGTCCTTTGACCCTGTGATGAAATTGGCATATGGCCACTCAGACACATCACCATATGTCGTCGTATGGTGTTTGTTCTCCGGCGATCCAACTGCGTATATCGTGCGGGGATACCACTCATTCGCAAAGGCCGGAACGGAGTAGACGCCCCAGTGGAAATAAACGCCGAATTTCGCATCCTTGAACCACTCGGGGGCCGGGTTCGCCTTCTCCAACGAAGGGAATGCCGGCAGATACACCGGGTTCTGAGAGTGGGCGCGAATCGTGACCGCCATGACGGCGAGAATCAGCATTGGGAGAACTACGCTGTTGCATCGCATCATTTCATTCCATTCTCGATGTGAGCGATACCATGCACGGTACGTGATCTCAGCCACAGATCGTGTCCATCTTCGGTTTGTACGCCCTGCACACAGAAGCATACCATCCTGAGGATGATCGGTTTCATCATGTTCAGATAGCCACTCTGGGGCACTGCGAGACTCACTCTCACCTGCAATCCACCACGACCGTGGTTCCGACATAGCGGACCATCCTGTCGGGGGATCCGGTAACGGCCCCACCGACACCCCTGTTCTCTTTGACAACGACGACATTGAACGTCCGGTCATGAAGCATTCCCGGGTACGATCCCCTCCGGGCTTCGATGGTCAACTTCTTCTCCGCATCGTTCCACCGAAACGCGATCAGCGACGATCGCCCCTGTTCATACCCATAGCCGTCGTTTTCATCGTCATAGAGGCTGAACTCGCCATCGGCACCGGGATAGATCCTGATCTCAACCGGATCGCTGTTCTCGGTCGAGTACTGAATGGATGGTCCCATGGGAACAATGGATCCTGCCTTGACCATCAACGGGATCCTCTCCAGCGGTGCCGCGACCTCCGCTGCCTGCCCGCCATCGAGGCGTTTGCCGGTCCAGAAATCATACCAGAACCCGGATGCCGGCAAGTGGACCTTCAACTTCGCTTTATTCGGTTCGGTGATCGGAGCAACCAGAAAGGCCTTCCCGAACATGAATTCATACGGATGACTCACCGCAGATGTGTCTTCACGGAAATCCATGACCAACGGCCGCATGATGGTCGACCCCTTGCTCGTGATCTGCCATGCCTCGGAATATATGTAGGGAAGGAGGCGATACCGGAGGTCAAGCATCTTCCGCATGTTCTCTTCAACCCTTTGTCCATACTTCCAGGGCTCGGTTTCTGTCTGGTAGCCGTGGATACGGAAGATGGGATTGAACGCTCCCCACTGATACCAACGGGTGAGAAGCTCCTGGTAGCTTGTGTCGGTGTATTGCGAAGGGCCGGGTCGGAAAAAGCCGCCGATATCCGTTGTCCAATACGGCAACCCCGTCATTGTGTAGTTCAGTCCGGCCACGATCTGCCGTCGGTACGCATCCCACGTACCGCCGACATCGCCCGACCAGTTGATCGTTCCATAGCGCTGTTGCCCGAGAAACGCCGACCGGGTCAGAATGCACACGCGTTTGTCTGCAGTGGTCTTCCGCTGTCCTTCATAGACTCCCTGACTGACGAACAACGGATAGGTGAGCCGATAGAAGTCGCCCGGACCGAGGAAGGTTTTCGTGCCTTTCAATGCATCATTCTCCGGCTCGGTGGCATCCATCCACCACGAGTCAACACCATAGGCAAAGAGGTTCTGGTTGAGCGCATTCCAGTGGGCTGTGCGGGCTGCGGGATTCAGCATATCGAGCCAGGGGCTCCCCGGCAGATAGAGGTTCAGCGAGTCGAAGGTTGTACCGATCGCCGATCTCTTGTCGACATTTTCCCACACAGAAATGCTGAAGTGCGCATGGAGGTCGTGGAGTTCTTTGATGAACCCTGCCGGGTTTGCGTAATTCGCTTCGTCGAACTTCATGACGCCCCAGCCGTACTTTCCCCAGTACTGCCAATCTTGCACGATCGCATCCATCGGGATCTTTCGTTCCCGGAATTGCTTCACCGTAGCCACCAGGTGCGCGCCGGACGTGTAGCGCTCACGGCATTGCCAGAATCCATATGCCCAGCGGGGAAGCATCGGGACGTTGCCGGCAAGGTTCCTGTACGATGCGATCACGGAATCTGCCGAGGGGCCGTAGAACACCACGTACTCGAGGAGCTTCGCGTTGGGAGAACGGAACGTGGTGCTATTCGCCACTCGCTTCCACGACAATGTCGGCGCGTTGGTGGATTTGCAGAGGAGCCTGACCTGATGCTTTCCGGCCTTCAGCTGGACGAGCGCACTTGCTGTAGGAGGAAGCCAGAAGTTGGTTTCGTCGATACAGGGCCTGCCGTCGATCGCAACAAAGTGCCGGTTTCCCATATCGCCGAGATCGAGAAACACCGAATACTCGCCATCTTCCGGGACTTCGAATGTGCCTGCACACAGCGTCTGGTTCTGCGACAATCTCTCGGTCCCCGCGGTCGTGGTCACCTCGGCCGACGTTTCGTCTACACCTGGGGGCTGGTCCTGTTTCTTCAACGTCACGACACTATCGGCCGGATTGACATCTGTAAGACCGTATTGATGCCAGAGGAGTCCGTATCCCTTGTTCGAGTACACAAAGGGAATCGCGATCTGGGAGTTTACCTGCGTGAGACGGCGTGTGACGCCTTTCAGATCGTAGTGTCCGTCCTGGAATTGACCCAGGCCGAACAGGGATTCATCCGCGGGCGAGGCGAAGGCCAACTCCGCTTTGTAGCACCGTTCACCCATGATAGTGTCAGGCAGCAGTTTCCGGGTTCCTTCGTTTTCGCCCAGGAAGATCTTCCCCGCCGTATCCTCGAACGACAGCTTGCCGGCCTGTTTGTCAAGCACGACCACCATCCGTTTGAGTCGAACTTCGAGTCGTGATGGCAGATCGGAGACCACAAATCCGGGGGTTCGCACAGCCGCAATGAAGACAAGCTCTGGTAACCGTCCGTCGTCATCTTTGCAGAACGTGATCCTGACGGCATTGTCAGTGAGGGGACGTATGCTGAGCGTCCCATCGGACAGTGTGATGTTCACCCTGTCGGAGAGCTGCTCAAGCCCCCGGACGGCTTGCCCTGCAGACAACGACGGGAACAGGAGAATTGCTACACAGAGAATATGTTTCATTGTTCGTCTATCCACAAAAGGTTGCTACTTCGTCTGGACGGCAATCTGTGCCGCCTGGAGACCTTCGGAAACAGCGGAAAGGGTGATTGCGCCTGGCGTGTGTTGTGACCGCACAATTGCCAGGCACAGTCCATGGAACGCCTTCCGCTCATGCGCTTTGAATGCCTCGTGGCTGATCGGATCGCCGTTGCCCACACCAGCGATGATCCCTTCACCGTCGATAACGAAGCGTATCAGGTTGTCGGCATCAGGGCAGACACGACCTTCCTTGTCCACGATCCTGACCGTGACATACGAAAGGTCCTCCCCGTCCGCCCTGATCTGGCTACGGTCAGGAGACAGAACGATCTTCGCCGGCGCGCCCGTTGTTTGCACTTCATCGGTGCATGCCGTCTTCGCGCTGTTCCTCGCAACGGCTCTCAACGTGCCGGGAGCGTACGGAACCATCCATTCCAGGTGAAGGTCCTTCGTGTCTTTGGCTCTCTTCTCTCCCAAGGATATTCCATTCAGGAACAGCTCCACCGACTCGCAGTTGCTGTAGCACCGTACGGAGATCTGCTTGCCTTCATACCCAGGCCAGTTCCAATGCGGGAAGAGGTGGACAACGGGTTTGTCCGTCCATTGACTCTGGTAGAGGTAGAAGCGGTCCTTCGGAAAGCCGCACAGATCGACAATACCGAAGTATGAACTGACGGAAGGCCACGGGAATGGAGAAGGTTCGCCGATGTAGTCGAATCCCGTCCACACGAATTGCCCCGCCACCCAGGGAGAGTTCTTGATCGCCCGGAGGGTTGATTCGGCTGTCGTGTCGTCGTAGGACGACATCTGATTCTTGAGCTGGTTCTTGATCGTCAGTGTGCCGCCTTCCTGAACCAGATTGTATTCTCCGCGGGTGCTGACCGCCGATGCCGTTTCGGAGGCGATCAGCTTTGCCTTTCCGCGAAGTGTCTGATAGAAAGGCACATTATAGTTCACGCCGAACACATCGAGCGCTTTCGAGAAACCGCTCCTCTCCGCCTCAGCCGGACTGTTGCATGCTGAGGTCACGGGCCGGGTCGGATCGTTGTTGTGACAAATATCCGCAAGCCGCTTCGCCATGTCGTAGGCATCGGCATTGTCCTGCTCGGGGATTTCGTTGCCGATACTCCACATGACAATACTCGGATGGTTTCTGTCGCGAAGGATCATGTCGGTCGCGTCCCGCTCACTCCAGGCATCAAAGAACCGGCCGTACCCATACATGGTCTTGTTCCGTATCCACTCGTCAAACACCTCATCCATGACCAGGAAACCCATCCGATCGCAGAGATCCAGCAGTTCGGGCGCCGGCGGGTTATGGCTCGTGCGAATGGCGTTACATCCCATGTTCTTCATGATCTCGAGCTGACGTTCGATCGCCCGGGTGTGTACTGCAGAACCCAGGCTTCCCTGGTCATGATGCAAACAGACGCCTTTCATATCGACATGTGTGCCGTTCAGGAAGAACCCCTTGTCTGTTGTGAACTCGAATGTCCGGATACCGAACGGTACCGTGCGATCATCAGCAGGCCGGCCGTTCGCAAGGACGTTGATCTGGACATGGTAGAGGCGCGGAGACTCCGGCGACCAGAGTCTCGGCTCCCGCAATGTGAAGAGCTGTATGCATACGCCGGCGCTGTCGGCTTCCAGCTTCAGCGCGGTACTGTTGGTGGCGATCTTCCGTCCGGTATCATCAACCAGAACAGCCACCAGTTTCACCGTTTGAGTTGACGAGGATTGATTGAGGACCTTCGTTTCGACACGAACGCTCGCTTCGCGTTTCGAGACTTCAGGAGTTGTCACAGACGTCCCCCACTGCGCAATGTGGACGGAGTCTGTAGCCACCAGGCGCACATGCCGGTAGATGCCGGCGCCCGAATACCAGCGCGAGCAGGGCTGCTGCACCCTCGCGCGCACCGCCAGAACATTCCTTTCGCCGAATTTCAAATGTGGGGTCACGTCGTACTGGAAGCTGGAGTAGCCGTATGGGCGGTTACCGAGATGCTCGCCATTCAGCCAGACATCGCTGTCCATGTACACACCGTCGAACTCCACAACAACGCGCTTCCCCCGAAAACTGGCGGGCAGTCTGAACTCTTTCCTGTACCAGCCCGTACCGGCATTGATATATCCCGCTCCGCTGCCACCCGGCGAGCCCGATTCAAATTGTCCCTCCACGACATTCGTTCCGTCGCTGTAGATGCCTCCCCCCTGGATTCCGTCGAACACGCGAACCGCAATGCGGTTTGTCACCCCGTAGTGAATCAGATCGTGGGGCACTCTGTATCGCCGGCCGATATCCCATGCAGTGACGTAGTGGGGAGGGAATTGACCCATACCGCCCACCTTCACGCCGTTGAAATAGGTTTCGTCTGCGTCGTCGATCCTACCGAGATTGAGGATGATGTCCTTCCCCTGCAATTCCGTTGGGATCGTTACCTCCCGCCGAAACCAGCCAAACATGTTGTTTTCCGTGTAGTTCGAATGTTCCTCCCACGTCGAGGGGAGCTTCACCGTCTGCCATGAGGCGTCGTTCCAGGTTGTGTCTTTCCACCGGAGGTCGTCGCCCTTGCTGAATCTCCATTCGCCGATGACAACAGCGATCTCCGAAGGATCGTCCACTTTCTTTGTCGAGGGAGCAAGGCCTTCAATGCTCCAGTCATGGGGTACATTGACCTTGAGCCATGCGGCATCGTTGAATTCCGGCCGTTCGGCGCCCGGGATTTCACCTGCGCAAAATCGCCAGTCCGAATCACATGATTGGACTTGCCGTGGTTTGTCTCCAGCAACACAGTCGGAGGCAATCAGCCCTACAAGCAGAACAAGCGCGGCAGTTTTCATGGACACATCCTTCAAGAAGACCGTGGTTATTCTTCAGCTTGGGCAATGATGGTCACGCGTGCATCAGGTAATCCCGGCGAACGCGCGGTAAGCGTGATACTCCCTGTGTGTTTCGTGCTTCTGATGACGGCAAGCGCGCGACCATGCCACACTCTGCGCGTCGTGCCGACGTATTGGTCAAGGTCCTTGGTATCGGCATTTCCCACTCCGGCGAGAACTCCCGGACCGGTAACATCGAATTGCAGTCGATTCTGCGCATTCGGCCGCGGTGTTCCGCTCTCGTCGTTGATCGTGATCTCAACGAACGACAGGTCCTGTCCGTCGGCAGTGATGATCCGCCGGTCCGGTTGGAGGGATATTCTGGCAGCGCGATGGGCAGTTCGTAGCGTGATGTGCTCGACTTCGTTGCTACCCGCCACGCCGGCGGCCTGTAACACACCGGAGGCATACGGCACAGAGAACGTCGCTTTGTATTGGTGTTCCTCGGCCGTCGACTGTTCACCGATGAGCTTCGTGTTCAGGTACAGTCGGACTTTGGGATATCGTGAATACACCTCCACCTGGAGTTCTTTCCCTTCATGCCCCGGCCAGGTCCAGCTTTCCCATGTTGGCCAGACGGACCAGAGAGTTTCCTTGATGTGCAGCGGCTCCGGATCGGGTTCCCGGACAGCCATGTAGAGTTTTTCCGTGCCAGTGTTCAGCAGGTTCCGATAGTGTGAGATTGGACGTCTCCAGCCCGTCAGATCGATGTCGCCGCATGATGCAGCATGCCAGGGAAACAGATCGGCTTCCCAATGTTCGCCCGGCACATCGCCTGTGTAGTACCATCGACCGATGCCCGATTCGCCCAGATAGTCGAGAGCCGTCCATACAAAATCTCCGATGATGAAGGGATGGTCCTGCACCATCCGCCAATTTGCATAGGCATCTCTCGGGAATGACTCCGTCTGAACAATAATGCGACCAGGAACCCGTTCATGATCACCGGGCGCCCGGTGAAGCTGATAGTTATATCCAGCGATGTCATGGACGGCAAAAGCGAATCAAACATTTCCCATTCTTTGTCCCAGGTCGTCATCGCAGAGGTCACCGGGCGGCTCGGATCATGCTTGCGGACACAGTGCGCAAGCATCGTCACCGTTCGATTGCTTCCGCTTTTTTCCGCTCGATGATTTCGTTGCCGGTGCTCCACATGATGATGGAAGGATGGTTGCGATCGCGTAGAACCATCGCTTCGACATCGCGTTGCCACCAATCATTGAAGACAACGGCGTAGTCGTAGGGGGTTTTGCCCTCTTTCCATCCGTCGAACGCCTCATCGATGACCATCAATCCCAATCTGTCGCATGCGTCAAGAAACGCAGTTGAAGGCGGATTGTGCGACGTGCGGATCGCGTTGAATCCTGCCGACTTGAGCAATTCAACCCGACGCTCCTCGGCACGGTCAAAAGCTGCGGCTCCCAGACAGCCATTGTCATGATGCACACACCCTCCATTCAGCTTCACGGTCTTGCCATTGAGCTGAAAGCCGTTCTCAACGGAATACGCGATCGACCGGACCCCAAACGTCGTTCTGGTCTCGTCAACGACTTTCCCGTCCTTGAGCACCTGCACAGTCGCCTGATACAGATGTGGACTTTGCGGTGACCAGAGGGAGGGTCTAAGCAGTGTCATCGTTTGCTCTACCGTCTTCTCGCTTCGTGCGCCAAGATCGACACGAACCTGGTCCTCACCGCGGGATATGGCATTCGCGTCCCGAACCACCGTCTTCAGGACGATGCTGTGTGGCACATCACCTTCGTTGAGAAGGAGGGTTCGGACTTTCACCGTCGCCGACTCAGGCGACGCGTCGGGCGTTGTAATCCCCACTCCCCAGAAGCCAGCGTGCACAGGATCAGTAACGCGCAACCAGACATGGCGATAGATACCGGACCCGCTGTACCAACGGCTGTTCATTTGCCGGGAATTATCGACCCGGACCGCAATGACATTGTCTTTTCCGAAGTCCACCAACGGCGTGAGGTCATACCAGAATCCAGTGTAGCCGTACGGATGAACTCCGAGAGTCCGCCCGTTCAGGAAGACCTCGGCATTCATGTACACGCCTTCGAAGTATATCGACACGCGCTTGCCGGTCCAGACCGAGGGCACCGTGAATGTTTTCCTGTACCACCCAATACCTGCGGGGAGATTGCCGCCACCGCCCCCCGTCGGGTTGTGCGGGCTGAACTTCCCCTCGATGCTCCAGTCATGTGGCAGGTCCAGTGCTCGCCAACTCCTGTCATCATAGTTGGTGGTGGCGGCTGACGGGGGATCTCCCGGGAGAAATCTCCAGTTCTCGTCGAAGAGACGCGACCGCGTTGGCATCTCCTGAGAAATGCCGCATGCAACACCGCTGAGGAAACATGCTGACGCCAGGGCAAGATATCTGAGCGCTTTCACGTGCTTAGGTTTCTCCCGTAGTTCTCATCGGCTCTGCCGATGGCTTGTTGATCGATCCACCTCCCCCCGGGCAATTCGTTCATCGTTGAATCACAACCCTCTTCCCGCTGTACCTCACAACGGCGTCATAGGCCGCCGCAGGCGCCATCCCGACTCCACTGCGTGGGGAAACCCAGACGATATTGAAGGTCCGATCCGTGAGCATTCCGGGGAACGAACCGATCCGATCACCGATCGTCAGGGTTTGCGCAGCTTCGTTCCAGGAGAACGGTATGGTGGCATATGCTCCGGTTTCGTAGTTGTAGTTGTCCTTCTCATCCTCGTACAACGTGAACTGGCCATCAGCCCCGGGATACACGCGGACTTCGAGACGGTCCCAGGTCTTCTCTTCCGCATACTGGACCCTGGGTCCGATGGGTATGACCGAACCGGCTTTAACATAGAGAGGGATGATGTCGATCGGCGCCGCTTTCTGCACGGTGACGCCACCAGCGTATCTTGCACCCGACCAGAAATCATACCACGCTCCACCGGAGGGCAAATAGACGGGGACTGACTTGACCGTGGTGAATGTCGCAAACCGGCGCACGTCCTTGCCGCTGCCGGTCGAATCGACATACATCGGCTCTGTGACGGGACACACCAGCAGCGACTTCCCGAACATGTATTCGTTGTTCAGATCAAGGGCATTCCGGTCCGCAGCGAAGTCCATCACCAGCGCCCGAGTCATGGTGGATTGATGGGCCGTCACGTCCCACGACGTCGCATAGATGTACGGCAGGAGAGCATAGCGCAGCTCGATGGCCTTGTTGATCGCATCAAAGATCGTTTCGCCTTTCTTGCCGAACTGATAGATCTCGCGCGGGGCATCGGTGCCGTGCGATCTCATCATCGGGCTGAAACCGCCGAATTGCATCCAACGGACGTAGAGTTCGCGGTAATTCGGATCCTCAAGCTTACGGGGGAAATTCCAAAGGAAGAACCCGCCGATATCGGAATTCCAGTACGGCATCCCGGAAAGCGAGAAGTTGAGTCCGGCGGAGATCTGCTCCCGCAGCGCCTTCCACGATGACACGATATCACCCGACCAGGTATTCGCTCCGTACCGTTGTTGACCGGCAAACGCCGACCGCGTGAGGATGAACACGCGCTTGGCGGATGATGTCGCACGCTGGTGGTCGTACACACCACCGACGTGCATCAACGGAAAGGCGTTCCGCACCTTCCGGAACGACCCGAGATACGTCCTGGTGTCAAAATCGGAGGGCTTGAAGTCCATGTGGTCGGGCTCCGACGAATCAAGCCACCATCCGTCCATCCCAAGCGAAAAGACCCCTTCGTTCAGATGCTCCCAGAAGATATCCCGGGCCTCAGGGTTATACACGTCATACACCTTGACACCCGAAGGGAACTTCGGATCGGGTGGCCACTCGTCTTTCGAACTCATTGGCCAGGTTCCAATATCGAACAGCATCCCCTTCTTCTTCATGATGTCGAACTGTTTGGTGTGCGGACCAAACGATGCCCAGACCGAGATGGCGATATGCGCATTCATCGCATGCACGCTGTCGATCATCTTCTTCGGCTCAGGAAACTGGGGATTAAGAAATTCCATCGCATTCCAGTGGAAGTTGTCTCCCCAATACTGCCAGTCCTGGATGATGCCATCGAGCGGAACACCCAGCTCCCGGTATTTTCTGACGACGTCGACGGTCTCGAACTGGCTTTTGTATCGCTCTCTGCTTTGCCAGTAGCCGTAGGACCAGAGCGGGAACATGGGCACCTGCCCCGTCAGATCGCGCATCTGAGCGATAACGCCATCCGCATTGCCACCCAACCATGACATAGTAGTCGATGCAGTCACCCACCTCCGACGCAAACGACGTGGATGACGTGTCATCGGCAAATGTCGTCGGCGACGTGTTGTCCCAGAACAGTCCATATCCTTTCGCCGACACGAAGAACGGAACATAGTCGTCGGTATTCCCCTGGATCATGGAGAGGGTATCATTGCGGTGATTCATCTTCCCTTTCTGTTGCTGCCCCAGTCCGTAGATCGGTTCGTCGTTCTCAAGACGAAATGCCTGAACGACGGTGAAGGTCTTCGTTCCGGCATCATCCCGCGGCGTGAACCCCGCCCCGGATTCCTTCTCAGACAACAACAGCTCTCCCGAAGCGCTGGTAAAGGCGATCGTTCCGCTCGTGAGGTTCAGACGCACATGGAGTCGTTCGGCATTGAGGAACAACTCGTCGCCGGCCTGCCGCAGGTCAAAAGGCACGTGTTGCGGGGCCTGAATGACCGAAAGGCTCTTTTTC
Source organism: Ignavibacteriota bacterium (assembly GCA_016707525.1). Taxonomy (NCBI): domain Bacteria; kingdom Pseudomonadati; phylum Ignavibacteriota; species Ignavibacteriota bacterium. The sequence continues at coordinate 577 of JADJHP010000012.1, read as the reverse complement.
ACGAAGGATGTTCCCTGAGGCGATTTCAGCACCCTCACCAGAGAAGGACTGGTGAACTGAATCTCTGTCGTCGTCGATCGGATCGTCAATCGCACGCCACTGTCGGTTCTCTGATACGGTTGAGCATTGGCCGCGACGGCGATCACCCAGAGAAGTACTGCGGTGGTCAACGGTGATATCTTCATGCCTTGAATCCCTTTCCTGAACAGTTGACGACGGAGCACATATCATCGATGACCATTATCGTCTTCAGAAGTGTTGTTCCATGTGCACGGGCGGGGGTGCAGGAAGCAGTTCGATCACACCGGGGCGCGATCTCATCTGGCCCACGCTTCTCCCTCAGGTGTCCGCCGCCAGCGGAAATATGCATCGAGTATCTTCAACGACCCGACGCTCGGCACCGGCCCCGTGTGCGGTGTCTGACGGAAGTACATGACAACAGGGTTGGTCTCGCTAAAGGCCGGCCACTCCGGAACCGTTGCCCCGTTGGGATCGCCGTACCTCGCAAAGTTCGTCCAATAGGTGGCCATCGCCTCGGAGATCTCGAGGTCCGTTTTCGTGGTCTGAGGATTCGAAG